>CAZPTH010000025.1:0-19060 GCA_964589315.1 uncultured Thermodesulfobacteriota bacterium | reverse complement strand
AGCCCTAAGCCTTTTGCCAGAAGCTTCCAACATCCGAAGGCATCACACCTTCCGCCCTCCACTTTTCACTTTTCACCTTTCACACCTTACCTCTCACATCCCAACCTTGAACCTCGAACGCTGAACGTTGAACTTCCTATTTCTCCCTTGCGTAATCCGGAAAAGTTCGTTACGGATAGGTGCAACGACAAGTAGTGAAATCTTTTTGCCGAGGAGGAGATACCCATGTCAAAAGAGACCATACCGGAATGTGCCGTCTGTTCCGTGAAGAACCGCGCCTGCACCACGCCGGACGGGCAAGGCCCCAGCTTTTGCCCCACCCAGAACAGGAAGACGGTGGTGGAAAAGGCAAACCTGGAATACGAGAACCCAGCCGTTCGGGAGTTCGCCCGGATGGCATCCATCCAGGAAGGGGAATGTTACGTCGATCGGCATATCAAGCCGTATGTCTCGCACCCCGTCAAGCCGCGGGTGCAGGAAATCTGCGAGTTCGCCAAGAAAATGGGCTTCAGAAAACTGGGAATCGCCTTCTGTGAAGGCCTCTTCCGGGAGGCCCGGGCCCTTTCGGACATCCTGAAGGCCCAGGGGTTTGAGGTCGTTTCCGTGGTCTGCAAGGTAGGGGCTACCCCGAAGGAGTCCCTGGGCATCAAGGAGGAAGAGAAGATCCTCATCGGGGAATTCGAGGCCATGTGCAGTCCCATCGCCCAGGCGATGGTCCTCAACGACGCGGGGACCGATTTCAACATCGTGGTGGGTCTCTGCGTGGGGCACGATTCCCTCTTTTTCAAGTACAGCGAGGCGCCGGTCACCGTCCTGGTCGCCAAGGACCGGGTCCTGGGGCACAATCCCGCCGCCGCCCTCTATACCAGCAGGTCCTACTATGCCCGACTCTTGAGGCCGGGGATCGACCCGCCGAAAGAGACACGCGAGGAATCATCAAGGCAGGGGAATTGAATCGTGAGTAAAAAAGTCGTCAATCATGAGAATCCAAAGAAGAGGAGGAACTCGTCTATGCTGATTCCCACCATCATTATGGGGGTGATTGCCGCGGTCCTCGTGGCCATCGGTTTTTTCAGGGGACAGGGCCAGGATGTCCAGGGGATCAAGGTGGCCGTCAAGCTCACCATTGAGATGATCCCCCTCCTGTTGTTCGCCTTCATTATCGCCGGGATGATGGAAGTCCTGATTCCCTCTCAAATCATCTCCCGGTGGATCGGGGCGGAGTCTGGATTTCGGGGGATCCTCATCGGGGCCATGGCGGGGAGCCTCACCCCTGGCGGGCCCTTCGTCAGTTTCCCCATCGCGGCCGGCTTTCTTCGGGCGGGGGCGGGCATCGGGACCATGGTCGCCTTCGTGACCGGGTGGTCTCTCTGGGCCTTGACCCGGCTTCCCCTGGAGGTCGGGATCCTGGGGTGGCGTTTCACCCTGATCCGTATCACCTGTACATTCATTTTTCCCCCGCTGGCGGGGCTTATCGCCAACTTCCTGTTCCGGGGAACCTTGACCATGATGTGACCGGCAGCGGAAATCTGGTTCGTTGACTCTCTCGGACGAATCCGTTATAAAAACCAGAAAAAAGGAGCCTTCTATGGAAAAGAAACGTGTTTTGAGCGGCATGCGCCCCACAGGAAAATCCCACCTTGGTCACCTGCACGGGATTTTCGAGAACTGGCGCAGGCTTCAGGACACGTATGAGTGCTTCTATTTCGCCGCCGACTGGCACGCCCTGACGTCGGAATACAAGAATCCCCACGTGGTCGAGGAAAACCTGTGGGAAATGTTCACCGACATGATGAGCGCGGGGGTCGGAACGGGCGAGAACGCGGGATGCCTGTTTATCCAGTCCAAGCTCAAGGAGCACGCGGAACTCTTCCTTCTCCTTTCCATGATCACGCCCCTGGGGTGGCTGGAACGCAACCCCACCTACAAGGAGCTTTTAAACGAGCTCAAGAACAAGGAAATCCATACCTTCGGATTCCTGGGCTACCCCGTCCTCCAGGCGGCGGATATCATTATCTACAAGGCGAATTTCGTCCCCGTGGGAAAGGACCAGCTTCCCCACCTGGAGATTACCCGGGAAATCGCCCGGCGTTTCAACTATCTCTACAACAGGGAGGTCTTCATCCCCCCGGACGCCCTCCTCACAGAGGCCCCGGCCCTGGGAGGGCTGGACGGCCGCAAGATGAGCAAGAGCTACGACAACGCCATCTACCTGTCGGATACCCCCGAGGAGATAAGGAAGAAGATCTCCTCGATGGTGACCGACACGCGGCGGGCGAGGAAGTCGGACCCGGGGGAACCGGACGAGTGTAACCTGTTTCCCTTTCACAAGCTCTATTCGCCGGAGGAGCTGCAGAAACAGATCGCGGAAGACTGCCGAAAAGCCACCATCGGCTGCGTCCAGTGCAAGAAACTCCTCATGGAGAATCTGATCAAGGGGCTTGCCCCCCTGCATGAGAAGCGGGCCTATTACCTCTCTCACCTGGATGAGGTGAAAGAGACCGTTTACCGCGGGACGGAAAAGGCCCGGAAGGTCTGTGAGCAAACCATGGCGGAAGTACGAGATGTCCTTGGATTTTGAATCCTACAGCGTCAGGCTCGACCAGTTTGAAGGCCCTCTCGACCTCCTTCTCTACCTGATCCGAAAAAACAAGATCGACATCACCGATATCCCTATCGCGGAGATCACCCGCCAGTACCTGGAAACCATTCAGGAGATGCGCCGCCTCAATCTGGACCTGGCGGGGGAATACCTCGTCATGGCCTCCACGCTGATGTTCATCAAGTCCCGGATGCTGCTGCCGACGGAGCCCAATGAGGACGGCGAGGAAATCGACCCGAGGAAGGAACTGGTGGAGCGCCTCCTCATGTACGAGAAATACCAGCAGGCCGCCCGTCTCCTCCTGGAACGTCCCCTCCTCTTCGAGGATACCTTCCCCCGTCTCGATAAAGAGGAAATAGAGATGTATGAGGAGGACATGGGGATTTCTGTGGGAGATGTCACCCTGGAGGACATTGCGGCCTTCTTCCGGGAGGTCTGCCGGGCCTCGGAGGACCCCCTCGTCCACCAGATCGAGATGGAACGGCTCAACCTTCAGGACCACATCCAGGAGGTTATGGAGAGACTCCAGGCCGTCCAGGACGGCGTATGGCTCCGGGAATTGTTGAGCACGCCTATTACGCGGCTTAGGGTCATCATGATCTTTCTCGCCATTCTGGAGCTTGCCCGGCAGCGGATGATTCACGTATTTCAACCGGGTCTCACCAGCGAGATCAAGGTTCGAGCGGTTTCGGTCTCATGAGCAAAAGGCATTTCTTCGCCATTTCCCTTTGCGTCCTGTTCCTGTTCGGGGCGGCTCACCCGGGATACGCCTCGCGTTTTTCCCTTTTTGCCCTCGATGTCCAGGTCCCCCTCGCGGAGGGGCAATCCGTGGGAGAGGTCCGGAAAACGGCCATCGATAAGGGACTGCAGGAGGCCGTGGAAGAGGCCACCTACAAAATCATTCCGGACCAGGGGCTCGATACCACCTACCAGAAACTGAAGCAGAATATCTTTGACAAGGCCCGTGATTTTGTCCCCCAGTACAAGATCCTGGGGGAAAAGAGGTTTCCGGAGACGTTCGACCTCAGCCTCCAGGTGACCGTGGATACGGTCCTGCTTCGCCGGGCCCTCCTGAAGCTGGGGCTCCTGAGGGCGGCGAAGGGAATCGCCTCCGCCCCTGTGGCCCTGGAGATAGAAAACCTTGTCGATGGGAAAACCCTCATGGAGATCATGGGCTTTTTCAATCAACGGATGGATCTGGCGGAGGATTTCACCCTCGTCACGGCAAGCCACGGGACCTTTACCTTCTCGCTTATTCCCCTTCAGCCGCTGAAAGAGATCGCCTCCCAGATCCTCTACCAGGCGCAGATCTCACGGGGGACCTTCGAGGTCGTCAAGGAAGAGAAAGGGCTCCTCGTCCTCCGGTATCACCCTGCCAACCCGTCCTGATTCACGGGAGAACTGTATGAAAACCAAGTCACGCGTCCTCATCGTCGCCATTCCCATCGTTTTCCTGATAGCGGTGGCCCTCCTGGGGTTCTTCGTCGCCCGCATGACGAAGACGAAACATGCCATCCTCCTGCCGAGGGGAAAAAAGATAGGTATCATCAAGGTGGTGGGCGTCATCCGGCGTTCCGACATCCTGATCAAGCAGATTAAGGACTTTCGGGACGACACCGGCATCGGCGGCGTCATCCTGAGGATCAACTCCCCCGGGGGCGGCGTGGCCCCTTCCCAGGAGATCTACGAGGAGGTTCGGAAACTCTCCGCGCAGAAACCTGTCTTCGTTTCCATGGGAAGCGTCTGCGCGTCAGGGGGATACTACATCGCGGCGGCCTCCAGGACCATCTTCGCGAACCCGGGAACCGTGACGGGAAGTATCGGCGTTATCGTGGGATTTTCCAATCTCAACGAGCTCTTCAAGAAGATCGGCATCAAGAGCTACATCATCAAGAGTGGAAAATTCAAGGACATCGGCTACCCCACCCGCGAGATGACCCCGGAAGACCTCAAGGTCCTTCAGTCGGTGGTCAATTCCATCTACGAGCAGTTTGTTCAGGCGGTGGCCAAGGGGCGACATCTCCCCATAGAGAAGGTCAAGGCCCTTGCGGACGGAAGGGTTTTCTCGGGGGTCCAGGCAAAGAAGCTGGGGCTGGTGGATAAGATCGGTAACCTGGAAGACACCATCTCCCTGATGGCCCGGCGCCTTGGCATCCGGGGGAAGCCGTCACTCGTCTACGCCAAAAATCCCCGCGAAAAGCTCTGGGAACTCTTCTTTAAATCCGCGGTGGGGAAATGGGTCCAACCCCTCCTTGCCCCCACGCACATCTCTCCCTTTTATTACCTGTGGCCCCTAAACGCCACCTTTTGAGAGGAAGGCCATAATCTTCTGCATGTCCTCCCAGACCTCCCGCTTCTTTTTCGGGTTCCTCAGGAGAAAAGCGGGGTGGAAGGTGGGGATGATGAAGATCTCATCCCGCCAGGGATAGAGCGTTCCCCGGAACTTGGAGATGGAGGCCTTGGTCTCCATGAGATTCTGAAAGGCCACGCTCCCCAGGGCGCAGATGACCCGGGGACGGATGATTTCAATCTGTTTCATCAGAAACGGCTTGCAGGCAAGGACCTCGTCAGGTTCCGGGTTCCGGTTGTTGGGCGGGCGGCACTTGACGATGTTCGCGATATAGACGTCGGAGCGTTTCATCTTCATGGCGTTGATGATCCGGGTCAGAAGCTGCCCCGCGCGCCCCACGAAGGGACGTCCCTGGATATCTTCATCCCGGCCGGGCCCCTCCCCCACGAACATGAGGTCGGCGTCGGGGTTTCCCTCCCCAAAAACGAGCTTGTTGCGTCCCTTGGCAAGCTTGCACCGCGTGCAATTCACCAGGCCTTCCTCCAACTCCTTGAGGAGGAGGGCGGGGTCTCTCCTCTCTTCCCGGGGTTCCGGTTCGGATGGGACGGGTTTATCATGAATCGGCATGGGGCTCTCCTTTGGAAGGGGAAGGGTCTCGATCCCCATTTCCCTGAGGAAACGGAGCGTTGAAAGGTATCCCTCGAAGACAGGGGTCAGATCGTTTTCCCGGGGCATCTCAGAATCCGTAGGGCTTCGCAAGGTACTCCCGAATCTTCATGTCGAAGAACATGTTGGACGGCTGGGGCAGGAGGATGACGGCGGTATCGGCGCCCCGACCCGTCCCGGCCACGGCGATAATGTCCTCGGGGCGAACCAGCCCGGCATCGGCCGCCATGGCGGCGATTTCCGCGCAGACCTTGGTCCCCTGGCCGAGAATCCTCAGGGTATGGGCCACCAGGTCCTGTTCGCTGCCCCCGAACTTGCCCCGAATCGCCGTGCCGAGGCTCCTGAGGACCATCGTCCCGAGGAGGACCGTTCCCCCGAGGGATTCAATCTCCTTTTTCTTTTCCGGGTCGAACTCCTGAATCCCCGGGGCCTTGAACCCGGTATTGTGCCCTACCACGATAAGCTCCAGGCCCGTTCCCTGGATCCTCCGGGCGCACAGGACCCCCGTATCCCCGAAGGTGGAGGCCACCACCAGGGTCTTGATCCCCCGTTCCTGGGCCGCCTGGATGGCGATATTCAGGGTCTTTTCCGTGTTGACCGGTCCCGGTCTCTCGAACGTCGTTACCATGGGATTTCCCTCCTTTCAACTCCTTAAGGTTGCGCGGTGCCGGAGAGGCTTCAGGATGAAACGCAGGGCGTCCAGGATGGACGCGAAGGCCACGTCCGAGGCAAGGAGGGCCTCCGTGGCCGTCCCTTCCTCCCCCAGCACGCACAGGCCGAGCCTGGCCTCTTTGAGCATGAGGCGGTCGTTGAAGCCGTTGCCGATGGCGATGACATGATCGCTGCCGAGGGATTTCACGAAGGCAGCCTTCTCCGCGGCGGTATTTTCTCCCTCGAGTTTTTGTATCGTCACGGGCAGGCGTTGCGTCGCCTGGGCCACGTTCCCCCGGGTATCGGCGGTCAGGACGTGAATCGTCACCTTCTTCCCGAGGAGACAAAGGGCATCCTTAACCTTGTTGTGAATCCGGCCATCCTTCGCGATGGTTCCGTTGAAATCGAGGACGAGATCCCTGACCTCGATGATTTCTCTCCCCGGTATTTCCATCTTAAGCACCCTCTTTCCCTCCCGTGGTCGGGGGCTGGTGTCCCCGCGCGCGTTCATAGAGGACTATACCCGCCGCGACCGAGACATTCAAGGAGGTCACAGACCCCGCCATGGGGATGAACAGGTGCATGTCGCAAAGGGAGCGTAAGAGGGGACGCATCCCCTTTTCCTCGCTTCCCAGGACGATAGCCGACTTGTCGGCCCACGGGGCCTCCCACAGGGGGATGCCGCCTTCCGCCTGGGTCCCGAAGATCCAGAATCCCTCGTCCTTGAGACGGCGCACGCACCGCGCCAGATTGGTTTCCCGGATGACGGGCAGGAACGCCGCGGCGCCGGCGGAGGCCTTCCAGGCCGCCGGGGTTATGGACGCACTTCGGTCCTTTGGCAGGAGCACCCCACGGCAGCCGAGACAGGCGGCACTGCGGATGATGGCACCCAGGTTGTGGGGATCGGTAATCCCGTCGAGAATCAGAAGGGTCGAAGAGGCGCGTTTTCCCTCCACGCGAAGCCACTCCTTAAAGGGGGTATAGGTGAAATCGCTCACCCGGGCCCAGATTCCCTGGTGCGGGACTCCGAGGGCTGGGGCCTCTTCGGGAGAAACCGTTACCACGGGGATATTCAGGGCGTGCGCCTGTTCCAGGAGCTTTTCGATCCGTCTGGAGGGCCTGTTCCTGGCGATGACGAACAATGTCCTGAGCCGCGAGGGGGCCTCCCGGAGAAGGATCTCAACGGGGTGGATCCCCGCCACCAGGTTCATGACCTCGGGGCCCCCAGTTGGGTGAGGACCTCTCTGGCCGTGGCCGCCGGGTCGTCCGTCCCGAGGATGGAGCGGCCCATGACGAGGAGATCCGCCCCCGCGGAAACGGCCTCAAGGGGGGTCGCGATCCGTTTCTGGTCATCGCCTGGCTGGGGAGCCAGCCGTATTCCCGGGGTCATAATGAGAAAGTCGTTCCCCAGGGCCTTCCTCAAGACCGCTGCCTCCAGGGGAGAGGCAACGATTCCATCCGCGCCGGCCTTGAGGGCAAGGTCGGCGAGATGGAGGACACTCACCTCCAGGGGAGTCGTGATCCCAATCTCCTTCAAGGTGGCGGCATCCATGCTGGTGGGGATGGTCACGGCGAACAGCACCGGCGGTTTTCGCCCCATTTCCCCGGCCATGGC
Organism: uncultured Thermodesulfobacteriota bacterium; assembly: GCA_964589315.1. Taxonomy (GTDB): domain Bacteria; phylum Desulfobacterota; class S145-22; order S145-22; family S145-22; genus JAOZMY01. The sequence goes on along the minus strand of CAZPTH010000025.1, from coordinate 11,236 downwards.
GTCCGCCGCCCTTCGGGCCGCCGCGAGCATCTCCCCGCCCCCCAGGGCGTGGAGGGTCATCCCCCAGACCCCGAGTCGGGTTGCCTCCCCCACGGCCTTCTCTACGGTATGGGGGATATCGAAGAACTTGAGGTCCAGGAGACACCGTCCCCCATGCCGGAGAATCATGGCCACCGTTTCAGGGCCCTGGGCCACAAAGAGCTGTTTCCCCACCTTGAAAATAACCTCATCGGCGGGAAGCCGGGTCACAATCTCTTCCGCTTCCGAAAGGGTGGTCACATCCAGGGCCACGGCCAGCCCGGGGCCAAATCGTTTCTTTTTGCCACTAATTTGATCCGTCATAGAATTGGTCTCTTTACGGGTTCAGCCTCTCGGCGTTGGCCTTGACCCAGGGGAGGAGATTTTCATACGTGAACCGGCCCTCATCGAGCAGGGCCGAAAAGAACCGTTGCGTCAACACGTTGTCGCACCTCAGGAAGAAACCGTTCATCCTGAGGAAGACATCCGCGGCAAAGAAGGCGGTTCGGACATTCCCCCCGGTAAAGGGGGCATGATCGACGATCTCCGCCATCAGACGGGCGGCCTTTCCGAAGATTCCATCCCCCGTTTCAGCCATCGCTCTCGCAAGGCCCTCTTCAAGGGCGCCTTCATCCCGGAGTTCCCCCCTCGCGCCGAATTCCCTTTCGAGAAAGAGATGGATCCCGAGAACGTCCCGGGCGGCAAGGTCCTTCGTCATGGCAACCCCCTTCCGAGACGCAGGTTGATTCGTGCGCTCTTTTTCAGGTGGGAAAGGAGCACGGGGTCGAGGGCATTCGGCTCCATCGGTGTATCCTTCTTTTCCTGCCCTTTCTTCCTGTCCGGCAGCCGAACGGGGAAGGGAAGCCCCTCGTTCTCGATGATCAGGCTGTAGAAGATATTGATGGCCTCAGAGTGATTCATCCCGAGACGCGCGAGGATTTCTCCAGCTTTTTGTTTCTTCTCCGGGGCAATCATGGCCCGGACGGTCGTCGTTTTTTTCATCATTTTTTCCTTCATTTTCTACTTTAGCCAAGATACGGCCATATTTCAAGGAAATCGAGAATCGTTGTGAAAATGTTTTCCCCGGCGGAGAAGATTTCAGACCTGGTTTGCCACCCCGACGGCCTCGTGGATCGAGCGGAGACCATCCCTTTCCAGGCATCGGCAGAGGCCGCGGTTGATCTCTCTGACAACCCCAGGGCCCTCGTAAGGGAGACTCGTAAGGATCTGAACGAGGGAGGCCCCCAGCTTGATTTTTTCGTAGGCATCCTCCGCGCTGAAAATTCCACCGGTTCCTATAATTCTGTAGCGATTCCGGTCCATCCGGCGATAGACCTGTCGGATCCACGCATTGGCGATCTCCCTCACGGGCGCGCCCGAGACAGCCCCGGGCAGATTCTCCCAGGTCCCGCGCGGCGTTTGCAAGGTATCGGGTTTCCCACGGGGGAGGTTGAAAACGAACCCCGACACGAAGGGAAAGGGATCCACCGTTTCGAGCAGGGTCTCGATCCCCTTAACTCCCCCGGCGGGAGAGACCTTCAGAAACAGGGGGCAGGAAAGATGGAGCGCTTCCATGGCGGCAAGGAGGTCGCGTAAGGGGCCCTTCTGCAGGAAAAAATCCTTTCCCGCCTCCGTGTTGGGACAGCTCAGGTTAAGGCAGAGATAATCGGCCAAGTCCTTCAGGAGCCGGGCGGACGCGACGTAATCCTCGATAATCTCTCCGGTGGATCGAGGGAGACGGTCGGGACCACGGTTGGTGTTGACAAGGTTGATCCCCAGGGGGACAGGAATCTTTGGTCTAAGGTGCCGGAGCCTGGCCCGGATCCTGGGGGCCCCCTCATTGGGTAACCCGTAATGGACCACCACGGCCCGATCCAGGGGAAGGCGGAAGAGACGGGGCTTGGGATTGCCCCTCGATGGATCGAACGAAATGGAGCCGATCTCGATGAAACCGAAACCCAGGGCGGCCAGAAAGGGGACAGCCCGGCCATTCTTGTCGAATCCCGCAGCCAGCCCTGTGGGGTTGGGGAAATGGATCCCCGCCACCTCCGTTTCGAGGCGGGGATCCCCGTACCCGTAGATTTTATGCAACGCCTTCAAGAAGGGAGGAAACCGACTCAGCATCTCTCCTGAAAACATGAGTCGATCGTGTATCCACTCGGGATCGAGGCGAAAGAAGAGAGGCCTTATGATCTCTTTGTAAAAATCCATGGAATCGTTTGACAACCTCTCTTTCGGTGTGTTATGCTTCTATTGTATCGTATTACGATACAATATATCATATTACAGAATATACCGGGGCGTCAAGGAGAAAGTGATGAGGCCTGAAACCACGCCCATGGCGATGGTCACGCGTCCGCATGTCATTGAATTTATCCAGAGGGAGATTCCCCCGCTCTCGTGCGACGAGGTCCTGCTGGACGTCGGCGCCTGCGCCATCTGCGGAAGCGACCTCCACCTCTACCATGACCGTCATCCCTTTGTTTCCCTTCCCTCTGCGATCGGCCACGAGATTTCCGGCACCGTCATCGAAACAGGGGAAGAGGTGAAACGATTCAAGGCGGGGGATTCCGTGGTCGTCGAACCGGTGATCACGTGCGGGAGGTGTGAGGCGTGTCTTAAAGGAATGTATCACCTCTGCGAGGATATCAGCTTTCACTACCGGAAGGGACAGGGCGGATTCACCCGCTACTTCGTGGCACGGGAACGCTGGCTGCACCCCGTCCCCGCGGGAGTGGACCTCGACCTGGCCAGCCTCGCGGAACCCCTCGCCGTGGTGATTCATGCCATCGACAGGGCGGGAATAAAGGCGGGGGATTCCGTTTGCATCTACGGAGATGGCCCCATAGGTCTCCTGTTGACCGCCGCCCTCTCTGAAACCTTGACGGACCGCGTCTTCGTGGTAGGGCACCGTGAAAACCGCCTCGAACTGGCAAGGGAAATGGGCGCGGCCCTTACCCTCAACAGCTACACGGCCTCACCGGGGGAGATTCGGAAACGGATTCTGGAGGAAACCGGGGGCAAGGGGGCTGCAGCCGCCTTCGAAGCCGTTGGGAAAAGGGAAGCCCCTCAGGATATCCTCCCCCTCCTGGCAAAGGGGGGAACGCTGGTCCTGCTGGGGCTTCACCCAAACACCCCGGTTCCGGTCGATGTCAACCTTATCATCCAGGGGGAACTCGCCATCAAGGGCTCGCAGGGATATTGCTGGGACTTTCCCGAGGCCCTGAGGCTCCTGAAGGCCAGCCAAGGACGCCTTCGCTCCCTCATCACCCATACCTTCCCCCTGGCCAGGCTACAGGAGGCCTTCGAACTCCTGTCACAGCGGGAAGAAAAAACGGCGAAAATCATTATCCACCCTGCATGAGAATACAAGGAGGATGAAATGAAAGAAAAGAGATCGGAGGTTGCCCTCATTACCGGCTCCCGAAGGGGGATCGGGCATGGTATCGCCATGAGCCTGGCCCGAGCGGGTTTCAAAATCGTCCTGAACGCCACCGCTTCGAAAACCGAGGCGGCAGAGGCCATTCAGTCTGTCCAAGAGACGGGCACCGATGTTTTCTACGTGCAAGCCGACATCGCCGTCGGTAACGATCGGAAGCGGCTACTGGCAGCGGTGAAGGAACGGTTCGGAAGGATCGACATCCTCGTCAACAACGCCGGCGTCAGCCCTCTCACCCGGGAGGATATTCTGACGACCCCGGAAGAGAGCTTCGACCGGCTTATCCGCATCAACCTCAAGGGGACCTTCTTCCTCTCCCAGCTCTTCGCCAACTGGATGATTGAGCTAAAAACGGCCCATCCGGAAATGTCTCCCCGGATCATCAATATCTCTTCCCTGAGTGCCTATACCGCCTCTCCGAACCGCGGGGAATACTGCGTGTCCAAGGCGGGAATCTCCATGGTGACCAAGCTCTTTGCCGCCCGCCTCGCGGAATATGGCATCAACGTCTATGAGATCCGTCCCGGCATCATCGAAACAGACATGACGAAAGTCGTGAAAGACCGGTACGACCAGCTCATCTCGGAGGGCCTGACCCCCATAAAGCGATGGGGCCAACCCGAGGATATCGGGAGGGCCGTGACGGCCATCGCCCTGGATTACTTTCCCTTCTCCACGGGAGAGGTCTTCAACGTGGATGGCGGTTTCCACCTTAGGCGGCTGTAAAGACTCCGGTGACTTGACAGGGGGGATGAATTCCAGTAAAGTATCTTATAATGATACTCTATTTCGTATAATGAAACTATCGAAGGAGAAATCATCGTGCTGAAGATCCTCGCCGATCCCATCCAAATCGGAAACAAAACCGCGCCGAACCGCATCGTCGCGCAGCCCATGGAATGCAACAACGCGGATAGTGACGGAAATCCAACGGACCTGACCCTTCACCGTTACGAGGCGCTTGCCGAGGGAAAACCGGGGATGTTGACTGTCGAGGCCCTGACCATCGCCCACGAGAGCCGCGCCCGCAGGAATCAGCTGGAAATTACGGAAAGAAACCGCGCGGGGCTTAAAAGGCTTGTTGAGACCATTCGCGCCGTCAATAATGAGACCCTCGTCATTTTTCAGATCAACCACTCGGGGGCCATCAGCAACGGGACCTTTTCCAGGGTTGTCTCTCCTTATCCCACGGGAGACCCCGCTGTTTATGTCCTGACGGACGACGACCTGGAGAAGATTAAAGATCAGTTTGTCACAGCCGCGCGGATCGCCCATGAAGTGGGAGCCGACGGAATAGACTTCAAGATGTGCCACGGATACCTCCTGGGCCAGTTGCTTCGCCCCGCGAATACGCGCGAGGGACGGTATGGAGGGAGCTTCGAAAACAGGACCCGTTTTTTCGTGGAGACGACCGAGGCCATCAAACGCACGGTCAGCGATCCGGGCTTTATCCTCGGGACACGGATTTCCTTCTACGAAGGAATTGTGGGGGGATTCGGGACCTCGGGGCCGGAAGAAGTCACAGAGGACGAAACGGAACCCCTGGCCCTCATGAGGCAGATCGAATCCCTGGGATACCATTTCATCAATGTTTCCAGCGGGATCCCCGTCATGACTCCCCAGATCACCCGTCCCACCAGGCAGTGCCCCAACGGGGTTTTCCGCCACATGGCGTGGGCGAAAAAGGTGAAAGAAACCGTAACCCTTCCGGTCATCGGTTCCGCCTACTCCTTTCTCCGGGATGGCCGGAACGAATTGAAGGGGGCGCCGCCTGAGAAAAAGGACTTCGTCACGCTGGCGACACGAAACATCGAGAAGGGTTTTGTGGACATGGTCGGGGTGGGGCGCCAGACCCTCGCTGATCCCCATTTTCCCAGGAAAATTCTCGCCGGTGAATTCGATAAGGTCAAATACTGTAAAATTTGCGGCGGATGCGCCTCCCTGCTTCGTGGCCAGGGAAAGGTGGGCTGTGTGGCTTACGACCCGTTCTACAGGGAAGAGCTCAAGGGGATCCAGAAGGGAAAAAGCTGAGGACATGGCTTGAAGAGAAAGAGCAAAAACGTCGATTTCCTCCAGCGACCGGAGAATGCCCGCGCCCGCGCCCTGCAGCGGGCCATGGGATACACCTCCGAGGACCTTCGACGCCCCCGCATCGGCATCGCGAATACCTGGGGGGAAACCAGCCCGGGCCATATCCACCTGCGGGCGGTGGCCGACGCCGTGAAGGCGGGGGTCTGGCAGGCGGGAGGGACCCCTTTCGAATTCAACAGCTTCGCCATGTGTCCCATGGCGGTGGGGCAACACGGGATCCGGTACGATACCCCCACGCGGGACATCATCGCGGCGGCCGTGGAGGCCTCTACACAGCTCCATCTCTTTGACGCCCTCGTCCTCGTTTCCTCCTGCGACAAAAACGTGCCCGCCCACCTCCTGGCGGCGGCGCGCCTCGGGATTCCCGCCATCCTCGTCCCCGGCGGGCCCATGGATTCCGGACGCTATCAGGGAGAGGACCTGGACACAACCAGTATCGACCGGGAATGCTGGGCCTTTGGCGCGGGAACGCCCCGCGTGTCTCCGGAGGCCCTTCAGGCCCTGGAAGACAACGCCTGCCCCGGTGCCGGTTCCTGTGCCCTCCTGGGAACCGCCAACACGATGCAGTGCCTGACCGAGGCGCTGGGGCTGGCACTCCCCGGTGCGGGGACGGCCCTGGCAACCTCCGCCAGGCGTCTCTGGATCGCGAAGGAGTCGGGGCGCCAGATCGTCCGGCTTTGGGAAAATGGGATAAAGGCCACGGATATCCTCACGGAGCGGAGTCTGAAAAATGCCATCCATGTCCTGCACGCCATCGGCGGCTCCACCAACGCCATCGTCCACCTGCTGGCCCTCGCCTACGAGCTGGGTCTGGAAGACGAAATCAACCTCTCTCTCATGGAAACACTGGGCGCAAAGACCCCCTGCATCGCGGATGTGCGCCCCAGCGGGCCTTACACCATGCGGGATTTCGACGAGGCGGGCGGCATCCCTGCCGTCATGAAGGCCATCGAATCCCGGCTCGACGTGACCGTCCCCACCGTGACGGGTCGTTCTCTCGGGGAAAACCTGAAGGAGATTCCGTTCCCACGATCCCCGGTCATCCGTGATCTTAAGAACCCCGTGGCCCGGAGCGGGCTCGCCGTCCTCCGGGGTTCCCTGTGCGACAGCGCCGTGGTTCGCCCCACGGTGATCCCCCCGGAGATGCAGACGCACGAGGGGCCCGCCGTCGTCTTCGATGGCCAGGAGGAGGCCATCGAGGGCATCCGGGAAGGCAGGGTCCGACCCGGCGACGTGGTCGTCGTGAGGTATGAGGGGCCAAGGGGCGGCCCCGGCTTGACCGAGGTCTTCAAGGTAATTGGCTACATGAAGGCCCGGGGACTCGAAAAGGACTGCGCCCTGATTACAGATGGAAAGATTTCCGGTTTTGCCCAGGGGCCTTTCATCTGCCAGGTCTGCCCCGAGGCGGCGCTGGGCAGCCCCCTCGCCCTCGTCCGGGATGGTGACCGGATTGCCATCGATATCCCGAACCGCTCTCTCGACCTGCGCGTGGACCCAGGAGAGCTGACGCGTCGGAAGGAATCGTGGTCTCCTCCACGTCCCAGGGTCACCCGGGGATTCCTGACCCTCTACACAAGGCTGGGGCTGCCGGCCACCCGTGGAGCGGGACTGGCCCTGTCACTGGAGGAGCCCAACTCAAAGGTGGAGGCCCACGCATGACGGCCCAACGTCCCGTTCCCGATCTCATCGAGGTCCTGAGAAGACGGGGGAATGAGCGAACCCACTCCCCCCTGGCGACCCGAAAATGGCCCCGGGTCATCCGGTGGCACGTGGGGGAGACGGAGGTCTTCTGGAGGGTCGTCAACGGGACTCTCCAGCCCTCGGAACCTGCGTCCCCTCAAATGACACTGACCTGCGAGCCAGAAGTCCTGGAGAAGATTTTGGCGAGAGAGCTTGAATTCTTCGTCGCCCTGTGGGCCACGGGTGAAATCACGTTCGAGGGAAGTTTCTCCGACGCCTTCCGGCTGGGCTACATCTTTCTCGACGACCACCGGGGGCGCCGCGTCGTCTTCCTGGCCCACTGTTTTCTCAACTGCAATCCCCGTTTTCCCGGAGGATGCGCGCACGAAGGCGCCACCATCCCCCTCATTCAGACCCTTCTGGAATGCGGGGTCGGGATCGTGCAGATGCCCTGCCCGGAGTTCCTCTGCCTCGGGCTGGAAAAACACCTCTACGGAGAATTGGAGGAATTTGAGCTAAGGCGTTGCTTCCGGAACCTGGCCACAGGGGTCATCGACCAGGTGGAGGAATACCTCAAAAACGGCCACCAGGTCCTGGGCATCATCGGGATGAATCCCAGCCCATCGTGCGGCGTGGAGGTCACCAAGGGGAAGGGAACCATGCTGGGAATCGACGCGGACACCTCTGAAAAAGAGGCCTCCGGGGTTTTCATCGAGGAAATGCAAAAGATCGCCTCGGCGCGGGGACTCAACGCCCTCCCATTTTTTGGGGTGCGCAGGGTTCTTCCCGGGGAAAGCGGGAAGGCGTCGCGTCTGGAAGCGGTAAGAAAACGGCTGGCACGCGCCTGAACGCCGAGAAACGGAGGGGAAGCGAGCATATGGGAAAGAAGGGTTATATCATCAAACATATCGAGGATGCCGTCACGGTGCCCTGTCCGTGCGGGGAGTCCACACGAATTATCCAGTACACGGACACACCGGTGGCCAACCTCCACGTGACCCACATCCAGGACTCCACGAAACATTACCACAAGGAATGTACCGAGTATTACCACATCCTGGAAGGAAAGGGTTTTATGGAACTGGGCGATGACGTGGTAGAGCTCCGGCCCGGAACCACCATCGTTATCGAGCCCGGAACCCCTCATCGGGGATACGGCGATTTCAAGGCCATCATCGTGGGGATTCCGGCCTGGAAACACACGGACGAATTTTTTTGCGAATAGAAAGGGGAAAGAAATGAATCACAACGTAAAAACCGCCCCGATTTCCGGGGCCATTGGCATCAGCTACCTGAGGGTCTATACCACCAAGGCACCCGACGGACTCGCCGGGGGGTGCCCCCACATGCACTTTGCCTGCACAGAGTCGTACGCGGTCCTGGAGGGACACGGCCATGTCCAGATCCTGGGATACGAGGGATACCGCGAGGTTCCCCTGCAGCCAGGAACCCTCCTATGGTACACACCCGGCATCATCCACCGCCTCGTCAACGAGGACGGGAACCTCAAACTCCTCGTCATCATGCAGAATGCCGGGCTTCCTGAGGCGGGAGACCACGTCCTCTCCTTCCCCTTCGAGATCCTCGCCGACAAGGAGGCCTACTACCGCCACGCCTCCCTCGCCGACGCCGAGGGGCGCGTCTATGCCAACGACGCGGAAGCGGCCTTCAAGCGGCGGGACCTGGCGGTTACCGGTTTCAACCAGTTGAAGAAGAGATATGAAACCGAGGGCGCCCGGGTCATGGACGAATTCTTTGAGATCGCGGCAAACCTTGTTCACGACAAGGTCCCCGACTGGGAGGCGGTCTGGGAAGCAAAGATTCTTTCCACCTGCAGGGCAACCGAAAGGCAATTGAAGGCCATGCAGGCGCTGAACCTTTCTCATCTCAAGGAGGGACATGCCTTTTCCCTCGCCTCCCCTAAGACGCCGGAACGTTTTGGGTTCTGCGGATGGCTTTCCCCCTACGATCTGGAGGGAACGCAATGTTACCTGTAACCGGGGAAGCATCCCTTGACAAGGTGCGGAGTGATTGATAATATCATAATGCGAATTAACATTTCATATTAAGGAACTGATATGACAAATGGGCCCACTTTTCGCAAGAAACCGACCAACATGGTTCAGACCATCGAACGGGTCACGGCCCTTCTGGACCTGCTTGGGAGTTATTCTCATGGGATAAGCCTCAATGAGATCTCCCAGACCCTCGGCCTCCCCAAGGGAACATGCCACAGGCTGCTCAATTCCCTTGCCTATTTCGATTTTGTCCGCCAGGACCGCAAGACCCGGCATTATGCCCTGGGATTCAAGCATCTCGACCTGGCCAACCGCCTCCTGAAGCAGATCGATTTCCGCGAGGTTGCCACCCCGTTTCTTCGGGAGCTTTCTGAAAAGACCAAGGAAACGATTCACCTCGTCATCCTCGACCGGGACGAGATTCTCTACATCGAGAAATTTGAGCCCCACGAGGCCCAAAACGGGCTCCAGATGGCATCCAAGGTGGGACACCGGGCCCCCGCCCACAGTTGCGCCGTCGGAAAGATGCTTCTTTCCGAACTCCCGAGGGAACGGGTCGAGGCCATCATCCAGGCCCGCGGCCTCCCCCGACGGACGGAAAACACGATCACAGATAAGGAGCGGCTCTTCGAGCATCTCCGACTGATCCGGCAGCGTGGCTACAGCATCGACGACGAGGAGAACGAAGTGGGAATCCGATGCGTCTCGGCCCCCATTCGCAACGCCATGGGAGAAGCCATCGCGGCCATCAGTATTTCGGGACCCGCCCTCCGTATCACCAGGGAGGCGATTGAGGATTCCCTCAGGGATTTGGTTATGGATACGGCAAGGCAGATTTCGGAAAAACTCGGGTACAAACCCGAAGAAAACCAAACACGAAACACGAATGAAGGGAGGTGATTTTTTTATTCCATTTCAACCCCGGCAACAAAAAAACAAGGAGGTTTAGAATGTCAAAAAGTAAGAAGTTCATCGTTTTAACCGTCAGCATCTTTGCGTTTGTGGCTGTGTTTTCCGCCTTCATGAGCACGAATGCCATGGCCAAGGCGAAATACGAAATCAAGCTCGCCTGCCTTTTGAGCAAGGCCCATCCCCATCCCCGAACCTTCGAGTTCTTCGCGCAGAAGGTTAAAGAATTCACCAAGGGTCAGGTCGAGGTAAAGGTCTATCCCAGCGGACAGCTTGGACGAACGGACGACATCGTCATGGGACTCCAGATGGGAACGATCCAGATGGGCAAGGCCGCCCTCTCTTTCGTGACGAAGGTTGTGCCCGAGGTCAAGATCTTCGACCTTCCCTACCTCTTCAAGAACAGGACCCAGCTTATCAATGTCCTGGACGGCCCCCTGGGGAAGAAGATTATGAAGGAAGTTTTCCCGAAGTACGGCCTCATCGGTCTCTTCTACATGGATGACGGCGCCCGCAGCATCTACTGCAACTCCCCGGTTCGCAAACCTGCCGACCTGAAAGGGAAAAAGATCCGTGTCATGACGAGTGACGTGATGATCGACGCCATTAACGCCATGGGCGGGATCGCGACCCCGATGGCCTGGCCGGAGGTCTATACCGCCCTCGAGCAGAAGACCATCGACGGCGCGGAAAATTCCCCCGTTCTCTTCTACACCTCCAAGCACTGGGAGGCTTCCAAGGTCTATTCTCTGACGAAACAGTTCTGGCTGGTGGCCACCCTGTTTGTCAGCAAGAAGTTCTGGGACACCCTTCCCGCAGATATCCAGTCGCAGATCCGGAAGGCGGCGGACGTGGCGAAGTGGTATGAACGCTACATCTACCTGGTCGACGAGGTTCACGCCTTCGATAAGCTGAAGAAAGCCGGTGTCAAGATTGTGACGGATGTGGATATCGCCGCCTTCAAAAAGGCCGTGCAACCCGTCTGGCAGAAATATGAGAAAAAATACCCCTATGCCAAGGCATGGATAAAGACGATCGAGGCAACGCCTTCCGATCACCTGGTTGAAAAATAGGGAACAAC
>CAZPTH010000024.1:0-19367 GCA_964589315.1 uncultured Thermodesulfobacteriota bacterium | reverse complement strand
GCCGTTGAGATTTCGCACTTCTACTACGGCGCTACCTTGGGAAACAGTGTCAGAAACGTCAAGGGAAGCGCGGGCAGCAATAGAAACCCCCGAAATACGGGAAATTTCTGCAGGGGTTATCAGCTTTACTGCAAGCGACATGGAAAGGTCTATAGCTTCCCACGCTCAGCAATCGATAGAAATTTGGATAACCGTTGCGATATTTGCGGAAAGCCTTACCTTACGCGAAACAGCAAACTTGTCCCCGGGCTTTCCACCGCCCAAAGGGGAGAGGCGCTTTGTAAATAGATACCTTGGGGAAAGGTTTATTTTGCTACCATCGTTTATTACAGGTTCCACGTTGAGGGATCAGGCATGAATCAGGCAGGCTATGCCAGGTTAATATCCGATGGCACAACCATCTTTTCTCCTGTCGGAGGCCCCCAGGAGGGTATTCTGGGAATGATCCAGGTAGATGGCCTGTCCTCCGCCCACCTGGTTTACTGGAGGGGTGTCTTTAAGGATGTGATGGCCCTTTTCCTGGAGGGCTAATGCAATTTGTTCCGGTATGCCGTCTTCCAAATAGACATCCATGCCCTCCATGTGCCGGATCCTCGGGGCGTCAAGCGCCTCCTGCAGGTTCATTTTGAAATCTATGAGGTTGATTAGGAACTGCGCGTGTCCCTGGGGCTGCATGTCGCCACCCATGACGCCAAAGCACATCAGGAATCTGCCATCCCTGAAGACCATGCCGGGGATGATCGTATGCATGGGCCGTTTGTGGGGCTGCAATTTGTTGTAGTGGTGTGGATTCAGGCTGAACGATTTCCCCCTGTTTTGCAGGAGTATTCCCGTGCCGTCGACGACCATGCCGGAACCGAAAGGCATGAAGATACTGCTGATAAAGGAAACGGCATTCCTGTCCGAATCGACCGCCGTTACGTAAACCGTGTCGGAGCCTCCGGCGGATAAAAAAGGGGCGGGAGCTGGTTTGGCCCTGTTTGTATCGATTTTCTCCCGGCACCGTTTCGCGTAATCCTTGGAAAGAAGCGTATCGATGGGAATATCTTCAAATTCAGGATCGGTCACGAAGTGGTCCCGATCACTGAAGGCGATCTTTTTCGCCTCGATGAACAGGTGAAGATATTCAGGGCTGTTATGTCCCAGGCCTGTCAGGTCGTACCCTTCGAGGATGTTCAATAGTTCCAGGGCGGTGATACCCTGCCCGTTGGGAGGAAGCTCATAAACGGTATATCCACGATAGTCAGTTGATATAGGTTCAACCCAGGTTGTCGTGTGATCCCGGAAGTCTTCAAGGGAGAGAAGGCCGCCCTGGCTGTCGGAGAAATCCACGATGGCCCTGCCTATTTTTCCGCCATAAAAAGTGTCGATGCCGTCCCGTGCGATTGCCTTCAGGGTACGGGCCAGGTCGCGATTGCGGAAGAGCTGTCCCGGGAAAGGGGCTTTCCCGTTGATGAGATAGCACTGGGAGGTCCCTTTGTGAGACTGGAGGAATTCCTCCATGTGTTTCCATTCTCCCGCGATAACCTCCGTGACCGGGAAGCCGTTTTCAGCGTAATTGATGGCGTCTTCGAGCAGATCGCCGAGGCCCAGATTCCCATAGCGCTCAACCGCCTCGTTCCAGCCGTGCAGCGCCCCTGGAACGGTGACGGAGAGGATTCCCCGTTCAGGTATGGTTTTTATCCCCTTTTCAAGAAACCAGGGGATGCTCGCGCGATAGGGCGCCCGCCCACTCGCGTTCATGCCGACGATCTTATTTTCTTTGCGTAGATAGATAAGGGCGAAGGCATCGCCACCGATTCCCACGGAATGGGGTTCAACCACGTTCAGGGTGCTGACCATTGCGACCGCCGCATCCACGGCGTTTCCCCCTCTCGACAAGGCCTTGTAACCCGAAAGACTGGCCAGATACTGGCTTGACGCGACCATCCCGCTTGGTCCCATGACAACCGACCTTTGGGCGAAGCTGTTGGCCATTCTTCTTGCCTGATACGTAAATTCCATTTTTGCCCTCCTCACCCTGTCTAATTAAATGAAAGGCGTTTGCCGTTTGAAGCATTCGCTGTTTGCTGGCTTCCTCTGCATTTCTGACATGGGAATCTTAGATATTTCACAGAATGTTTCCATTTCCATTTTCCGGAATTTAACACGTTCAGCATCCATCTTTAAGAGGGCCCTTGGGGGAATTTTACAGGAAAGTTGACCCGTGTTCTCCAAAGACGGATAAAGGATGGGGCCCTAAGGTGAATGTCCTCATAAAGCTTTGACGTAAACCTCTCCCCCTACCCTATTGACAATCAGGGAAAGCTCTCATAAATTGTTAACCGTGTTTGAGATTGGACTCGCCACAGTTGCGGTAGTTGAAGGGTATTCCCGGTGAAGTTGCCGGGATGGGAGGTAATGTTTATAACATTATTTAAAAAGGAGGGGTTATGAGAAGGACGACAGGAATTTGCAAAATGGGTTTTATGCTTTCGCTTGTGGCCGTGTTTTGCATGGTTTCGGTCTCTGCCGCTCTGGCGGCTGATGTCGTCAAGGTGGGATGCTGCCTGACCTTGACGGGCAAATACGCCAAGGCGGGGAAGTTCTTCAAGCGCGGCTATGAGATGGCCATTGAAGAGGTCAACGCCAAGGGGGGTATCCAACTCAAAAACGGCAAAAAGGTGAAGGTCAAGCTGATCATGTATGACGACAAGAGCGACCCGACCACGGCGGTCAACCTTTCGGAGCACCTGATTACGGTGGACAAGGTCAACGTGATGCTGGGATCCTACAGCACGTCGCAGGTCAACGCCCAGTCAGTGGTCCCCGAGAAATACGGTGTGCCTTATGTCAATGGCGGGGGAGCCTCCTCGTTCATCTACAGCCGCGGTTTCAAATGGATCTTCGGGACCCTGGCCTCCATCAGCGAGTTGTCCTACACGGAGATGACCCTGCTGAAAGAGCTCATTGACAAGGGGAAATTGCCAAAGCCCTGCAAGATCGCCCTTTCCTGGGAGAACAACGCCCACGGGAAGGATTTCGAGGCGGGGGTCAAAAAGGCGATGAAGGAACATCCGGGGTATTTCAAGCTGGTTCTGGATGAGCCGTTCCAGAAAAACACGAAGAACTATGCCCCGCTCCTCATCAAGGTCAAGAGCGCCAACGCGGATGTCTATCTCTCCGACTGCCATTTTCCGCAGTTTTCCGCCCAGCACAAGCAGTACAGCGAGATGGGGCTGTACCACAAGTTCGTGAGTTACGGCGCCAGAGGGCCGGAAAGCAACGCCCGGAAGAGCCTGGGAGACGCGGTCAATTACCTGGTGGCCGCCCAGTGGTGGACGCCGCTTCTGCCGTATCCCCAGTCCAAGGCCTTTGCCAAGATGTACAAAGAGAAATACAAGGAAGATATCTCCGAATGGTATCCCGCCCTGGCGTATGAAACGGCGAGGATCCTTTTCAAGGCGATCGAAATTGCCGGGTCCCTTGACAGGAAGGCGATCCGGAACGCCCTGGAAAACATGGAGTTTAAACCGGCCATCGTGGCCGGGCAGGTCATCAAGTTCAATAAGAAGACGCATCAGGCGACCTATCCCTACGTCATCGTGCAGAACATGCCGGGCGGGAAGATCGTGGCGGTATATCCGAAGAACGCCGCCACGGGTGAGATCGTCTGCCCCATTCCCAAGAAGTAAACACAATCACGTAATTGGCGGTTCCGGGCCTCATGCCCGGACCGCCTTTATCAGCGGAGCCCTGTGAGGGACAGCGGATGAGTATCAATTATCTCCTGATCAATGCCATTTTATTCGGGGCGCTCTATGCGAGTATTGCGTATGGGCTTTCCATTATCTACGGGGTGATGAAAGTGGTCAATCTGGCCCATGGGGGGACGCTCATGCTGAGCGCCTACGTGGCCTACACCCTTTTTACTTACCTTCATATCGATCCTATCCTGTCACTGATTATCGCCCTGCCCCTTTTCTTTGTCCTGGGAATGCTGATCCAGCGTTTTCTGGTGGACAAGATTATGGACGCGCCCCAGATCGCGTCCCTTCTCCTCCTCTTTGGGGTGTGGCTGCTCATGAAGAATGTGGCTTACCTCATCTGGTCGGGGGACGAGGTAGGATACAATCTGAGTTACGCCCTGAAGACGGTGAAGATTCTTGTCCCCGTTTCCATCCCAAGGATCATTATTTTTGTCATCTCCATTGTGACCACGGTCTTGTTGCTGTTGTTTCTTAAACGTACCTACCTGGGAAAGGCGATGCGGGCCCTGTCCCAGAACCATGATGCCTGCAGCCTGGTAGGGATCCCGGTCCGCCGGGTGGCGCAGATCACCTTTGGGTTGGGGACGGCCCTTGCGGCCCTGGGTGGGGTCCTCGCCTCCATGATCTATTCCTTTTCCCCGGAATTTGGGGGAAATTTTCTTCTCAAGAGTTTCTGTATCATTGTTCTGGGGGGGATGGAGAGCACCCTCGGGGTCATTGTGGGGGCGTTGGTGCTCAGCCTGATTGAATCCTTCAGTATCCTCGTGATTCCCATCGACCTGCAGGAGATGATCAGCTTTGTCCTGCTGGTTCTGATTCTCGTTGTCAAGCCCACGGGTATCTTCGGGCGAAGGGCGACCATCTGATATGAAACGCATGACCAAGCTCCAGGGATTTTACGCGGTCGTTATTCTTGCCCTCTTTCTGCTTCCCCTTTTCGTCCACAATCAGTACGTCCTGCATCTGGGGATCATGACCTTCCTCTTCATCACCATTGCCATCGGCTGGAACATCCTTGGGGGCTACACGGGGCAGATTTCTTTCGGTCATGCCAGCTTTTTTGGAATCGGCGCCTATACGACGGCCATTCTCTGGTTGCGCATGGGGATCCCCCCACTTCTGACTATCCCCCTTGGGGGGTTGCTGGCGGCCGTTTTCGGGATTATCTGGGGATATCCCCTGCTGCGGCTGCGTGGCTACTTTTTTGCCATCGCCACCATCGGTGTGGGTGAGGCAACCCGGGTGTTGGCGAGTTTCTGGGAATCCCTGACAGGGGGCTCTTCCGGCCTGACCCTTCCGGTTCCCAAGGTCTTCAGCAAGGTTCCGTTTTACTACGAGATGTTGATCATCGCCTTTCTCGTCTTTCTCCTTTCCGTGTGGATCTATAACTCCAAGTTCGGCCTGGGCCTGTTTGCCATCAAGGATGATATCGATGCCTCGGAGACCCTGGGGATCAACACCCCCTTCTACAAGATCATGGCTCTGGCCGTGAGCGGGTTTATCGTGGGGATCGGGGGAAGCTTCTACGCCCAGTATATCTTCTACGTGGAACCGGGAGATGTCTTCAGCTTCGAGAAGAGCGTGAACCTCATCCTGATCAATATCGTGGGTGGGGTGGGAACTATTTTCGGTCCCGTGTTCGGGGCCCTCATCTTCCTTGTGCTCCAGGAGTTTGTCCTGGTCCTTTTTCCAAACCTGCATCTTCTTGTTTACGGCCTGCTCCTCGTCCTGATTATCATTTATCAGCCGAATGGTTTGGCGGGGTTGATTGAATTTGTCAAACGGAAGATTCGAAAAAAGAAGCATGTGGGCGGGACGTGACATGGCTTTTCTCGAAGTAACACACTGCACGAAGAACTTCGGCGGCCTTCTGGCGGTCAACGACGTGACCTTTTCCGTGAAGGAAGGGGAGCTCCTTGGGCTGATCGGTCCCAATGGCGCGGGGAAGACCACCATGTTCAACATGATCAGCGGCGTTTACAAACCGACGGAGGGTCAGATTGTTTACCGTGGTCGCTATCCCGTTCACGCCCTGAATACCCATAAAATATGTCACATCGGGATCGCGCGAACCTACCAGGTGGTCAAACCGTTTCTCAACATGACCATCCTGAAAAACGTCCTCGTGGGGGCCTATTTCGGGAAACGCGGGGTGCTCAAGAAGGATGCCATGAAGATTGCCCGGGAGGCCCTGGAATTTACGGGCCTTTGGGAACGGAGAGATGAAATCGCGGGAAGCCTGAATGTGCCGAGCCGAAAAAGGCTCGAGATCGCCCGCGCGCTGGCGACCCAGCCGGACCTCCTCCTCCTGGACGAAGTGATGGCGGGGCTCAATCCCGCGGAAACGCAGAAAACCATGGACCTGGTCAAACAGATCCAGGGCCGGGGTGTGACCATCATTATGATTGAACATGTAATGCAGGCCGTCATGGGGCTGTCAGAACGGATCATCGTTCTCAATTATGGAGAGATTATCGCGGAAGGGACGCCCCAAGAGGTGGCGAACAATCCCGACGTCATCAAGGCCTATCTGGGTGATTGAGTATGCTGCTGAGAGTCGAAAATCTGAATGTGTTTTATGGGGATATGCAGGCCCTCTGGGATGTCAATTTCGAGGTTGGCGAGGGGGAGCTGGTGACCCTGGTAGGCGCCAACGGGGCGGGAAAAACTACGACTATTAATGCCCTTTCTGGATTGTTGCGTCAGAAAACGGGGAAGATTTACTTCAAAGATACCCCTATCCACGAGATGGAACCCCACGAGATTACCGCCCTGGGGATTGTCCAGGTTCCGGAGGGACGGAAGCTATGGCCGAACCTGACCGTCCTGGAGAATCTCGAACTGGGGGCCTTTCTCAAGGCCAATAGAAGAGAGAAGGATGAGAATATGTCTCGGGTCTATGACCTTTTCCCCCGTCTTAAAGAACGGGAGAAACAGCTCGCGGGGACCCTTTCAGGAGGGGAGCAGCAGATGCTTGCCATCGGACGGGCCATGATGTCCCGCCCCGAGATTCTCATGTTAGATGAACCGTCCCTCGGCCTTGCCCCCATTCTGGTCAAGGATCTCTTCAAGATTATCCGCCGCATCAACGAACAGGGGGTCACCGTCCTGCTGGTGGAGCAAAATCTCCGCTATGCCCTCGAAAACTCGACCCGGGGCTATGTCCTGGAGACGGGAAAGGTGACCCTGGCGGGGCCCAGCTCGGAGCTCCTGGAAAACCCCCACGTAAAAAAGGCCTACCTGGGAATCTGATTTTCCACTTTCTACTTGTATTCATGTCCATCCCGTTGTATGTTTTATGCCGATATTTTGAAGGATAGGGAGATATGAAGAAAAAGATTTCACAGAATACCCTGTCGAAGATGGTCCAGGTCGGACTGTTTGAGGCTCCTCCCGACAAGGTCCTCAAGGCAGGGGCACTTGCCAATGTCTTTACGGGTGAGGTTCAGGAAAAGGTCTATATCGGAATTTTCAAAGAGCGAATTGCCTATGTGGTTGGGTGGGATCATCCCCTGACCATTGGGGACCAAACCGAGGTGATCGATCTCGGCGATTATGTCTTGTGCCCGGGATTCATCGACGGGCATACCCACGTGGATGGCTGGATGACCCTTGGGGAATTCCTGAAATACGCTATCCCGGGGGGGGCCACCGCGATTGTAACTGAGACCTCCGCGATTGCCTCGGCCATGGGGAAACGGGGGGTTCTTGCCCTGTTGCGGGATGCGGCACGTCAGCCCATCCCTGTTTTTGTCACCGCGCCGCCGGAAATTCCTCCATACCCTAAGCTCGAGACGTGTCATCCGTTTGACGTGTCCGATTACGCGGAGATCCTGGCCCATGAAAAGACCCTTGGAATGGGCGAGGTCTACTGGAATGCCGTGATCAAGCGGGAACGGGATCTCCTCAGGAAGATGGCCATGACCCTGGAGATGGGCAAGGTTGTCGAGGGTCACGCGGCAGGGGCAAGAAATGACAGGCTTGACGCCTACATCGCCACAGGTGTCTCGAGCTGTCACGAATCGATTACCCCGGAAGAGGTCTTTGAGAAGCGTCGGCTGGGGATGGATGTCATGGTCCGCTGTGGCTATATCCGGGACGATTTGGCGGCCATAGCGCCTGCGTTGAGAGGGAAGGCGACGGATGGGATCATGCTGGTCAGTGATAATTATTCTCCCAAAATGCTCGTGCAGGACGGGTATCTGAATCACATCGCACAGCTGGCGGTCGAGCGTGGCCTGGAGCCGGTGGACGTTGTCAAGATGCTCAGTCTCAATGTGGCTCGGCATTTCCGCCTTGACAGGCGGGGAGGAATCGCCCCGGGATGGTTTGCGGACATCATTGCCGTAAAGGACCTTCGAAACTTTGAGGTAGAATTCGTCATGTCGGAAGGCGGGACGGTCTGGAAAGAGGGGACATTCCTGATGGAGCCTAAGCCCTGCAACTTTCCCAAATCCTACCGAAAAAGTATCAAGATTCCGGAGGCCCACGAGATCGATTTCTATCTCTGGGGGAAGAAGGACCCGACGGAGGTTCGGGTTATCGAGGTAAAGACGGAAACGGTAACCAACCTCTTTACCGCTTCCCTTTCACTTTCGGAGGAGGGGAACATCCAGGCCGATCCCGACCGGGATATCCTGAAACTATCGGTCATTTACCGGGGGGCGACCTCCTATCCCGAGGTGGTTGGATTTGTCAGGGGATTTGGCCTCAAACAGGGGGCCGTGGCGACAAGCCTCAGCTGGGACTGTAACAACATCGTCGTGCTGGGACCCAACGAGTGTGACATGGCCGCCGCCGTGAACCGGGTCATCGAGCTGGGCGGAGGAATGGTCTTCAGCCTGGGCGAGGAGGTTGTGGTCGAGGTTCCCCTTCCCCTTGCCGGCATTACCAGTGACAAGGCCCTGACCGACCTTGCCTGTGAAATCAATGAGTTCGAAATTACCATGCACGACATGGGATGCCCCCTTCCGCGTCCCTTCCTGGTGCTTCAGACCCTCCCGTTTACCGGGCTTCCCTTCTATCGTCTCACGGACAAGGGACTGCTCGATATCCGGGCGAAAAAACTCATCCCCGTTATCATCTCATGAACGAGCAACAGGAGATCTACGCGGTCGTTGATGAAGAGGACCGCGTTATAGGGAAGGCGACCCGGGAAGAGATTCACAGAAAGGGGCTCCTGCACCGGAGCGTCCATATCTTTGTCTTTAACCGTGCCGGCCAGCTCTATATCCAGAAGCGTTCCATGGCTAAGGATATGTATCCGGGCTGCTGGGATTCCTCGGCATCGGGGCATGTCGATTTTGGGGAGAGCTATGAAACCGCGGCGGTCCGGGAACTCGAGGAGGAATTGGGGCTGAAGGCACGGGTGATTCAGTGGTTTAAGATAAAGGCATGCGCAGAAACGGGGTGGGAGCATGTAACCTTTTTTACCGCCCATGCCCCTGGGGAGGTCCGGCCGAACCCCGACGAGATCATGGAAGGGAAATATATTGACATCCCGCGGCTCTCCATGTGGATTACCCATACCCCTGCCATCTTTGCACCGGGATTTCTGCTCGTTTTCAAGCTGGCAAAGGGACGAGGGATTCTTTTGCGTTAAGCCGTGAAGACACCAAGGGAAATCGTAGAGGGAATCTATCAGGTTGGTGGACCCGACCTGACGGACCCTGCGGACTGCATGGTTTATCTCGTTGTTGGTCGTCCCTGCATCCTCATTGACGCCGGGGCGGGTCCATCCGCGCCGGAAATCCTCCGGTTGATTGGGGAGACGGGATGCCGGGAGGATCTGGGGGTTTTGTTCCTGACCCATGGCCACGTGGACCATATCGGAGGGATTTCCTTTTTCAAGAAACGGTTCCCTGAGATAAAACTTGTTGCCCACGAAGGGGACATGGAGGCCATCCAGACGGGAGACCCGGTCAAAACCGCCTCAAACTGGTATGGAATGTCTTTGCCCCCGGTCGTTATCGACGAGGTCTTACATGGGGATCAGGGGAAAATCGAGGCGGAGCCGTCTCCCCTGGAAATTCTCCATACCCCGGGTCATACTCCCGGGTCGTGCGTGGCCGTGACGGAACGCGACGGAGCCAAGGTCCTTTTCGGTCAGGATATCCATGGGCCATTCATGCCGGAATTTGAATCGGATATCTCCCAATGGAAGAAATCGATGGAACGACTCCTCAACCTGGAGGCCGATATCCTGTGTGAAGGCCATTATGGAATTATCCGGGGGAAGGACGCGGTCCGTGCGTTTATCCTGCGTCACATGACCCTTCAGGGCTTTTGAATCTTGTTGCTGCGGGCGGTATCCAAAATCCGCGTTAAATTTTTTCTCTGTCTGCCGCGGGTTACCTTGACAGTAGAAACGGGACTGTGATACGCATACACCATATTGACGAAACTATAAAGGATTAAAAGGATTTTGGAAAAAAAGAAAACGAAAAACCCCCTTTCCCGTTTTTTCTGTTCCCTGAAACTGACGATTACGCTGCTGATTCTTTTAGCGATTGTTTCCATCTTCGGAACGGTCATTCCCCAGCGTCTTTCCGACAGTCAGTACCTCAAGCATTATCCGGAAAGCCTCTTTCATATCATGAAGCTCCTCGGGGTCTTCGACCTCTACCATGCCTGGTGGTTCCAGCTACTCTTGGTCCTCCTTATCGTCAACCTGATTTTCTGTTCCCTGGACCGTTTTCCCAAGGCCTGGAGCTTTATCCGTTCTCCCAAGAAATGGCTTGATCGTGAAGAGATCAGGGGATATCCCCTCAGGGATACCTTTGACATCTCCTCAAAAAAGATATCGCTTGAGCAGGCGACCGAGCTCGTCTCGTCTGTCCTGAAACATTCCGAGAAGACTGTCAGGGACGGAGTAACGGTCCTGTTTCACCAGTCGGGAAGGATTTCACGGGTCGGGGTTTATATCACCCACTTGAGCGTCATCATTATCATCCTGGGGGCCCTGATCGGTTCGATCTTCGGATTCGAGGGCTTTGTCAGTCTCCTGGAAGGGACTTCAACGGATACCATTTTCCTGCGAGATGGCAAAAATACCCCGATGAAGCTCGATTTTACGATTCGTTGTGATGATTTCGAAATCAGCCTCTATCCCAACGGAATGGTGAAGGAATATACCAGTGTCTTGAGCGTTATCAAGGATGGAAAGGTCGTTATCGACAGGCAGAAGGTGGAGGTCAATCATCCCCTGATGTTTGAAGGGATTCGCTTCTACCAGGCCTCGTATGAAAAACAGCGTTCCCCCCTCATGACTGTCGGGGTTATGACCCGTGGTGTGGTTGGGGAGAAGGTCTATAAGCTCATGGGCGGGGCGAAGGTAAAACTGAAGGACGGGACGGTCTTTTCCGTGGTTCAGTATCACCCGAACCTTCAGGGGTTTGGGCCAGCGGTTCAGATCATGGAGCAACCCCCGAAGGGCACATCCAAGACATTCTGGACCTTCCTGAACTATCCAAAGTTTGATATGAAAAGGGGTGGGGTCCACATCTTTGTTTTGAAGGACGTGGAAGAGCTCTACTCGACAGGGTTACAGGTGACCAAAGACCCCGGGGTGTGGGTTGTCTGGTTCGGCTGCCTCACGATGGTCGGTGGGTTGATCGTGACCTTCTTTATCTCTCACAAGCGGGTCTGGGTTATCCTCGGACCCAGCAAAAAGGAGGGAAGAATCGAGGTGGCTGTCGTCGGGTCAACCAATCGGAATGTTATCGGTTTTGAGAGTGAGTTCCAGAAGCTGACGAACGGGATCCGTGCAGCGCTGGGGAAAGGGGAGAAGAAACCTGCGAAGGCATAGGCCATAAACAGGAGTCACGAATGAACCCCGCAACGAAAAAACCTGTTCGCGCCATCGTTCTCACGGGCAACGGGACCAACTGCGAGATGGAAATGGCCCATGGATGCAGACTGGGCGGCGCGGATGTGGTCGATATCGTCCATATCTCTTCCCTGATGGAAGGGGAGGTTTCCCTGGCGGACTACGATTTCCTGAATCTCCCGGGGGGATTCCTGGACGGGGACGACATGGGTGCGGCCCGTGCCTCGGCCAACCGGTTTAAGTATCGTAAGATAAGGGGTACGAATCGGGTCCTGTTGGATGAAATCCTCCAGTTTATCGAGGATGGAAAACTCGTTTTCGGGGTATGCAACGGTTTTCAGCTCCTGGTCAAGATGGGACTCCTGCCGGGATTCACCCAGGGGGAAAGGCTTTCCCAGGTGGTTACCTTATCCCACAACGACTCTGGGAGGTTCGAAGACCGATGGGTATCCCTGGAGATAAACCCGTCGAGCCCCTGTGTCTTTACAAGGGAGATGGACCGGATCTATTTGCCCGTTCGCCACGGGGAGGGGAAATTCTATCCCCAGTCCGATGGAGTCCTCCAAGAGATTAAGGAGAAAAACCTCCATGTCATGGCTTACTGCGATCCGGTTACGGGGAGGCCTACGGATGAGTATCCCTTCAATCCCAATGGGTCCATCGAGGCGATTGCGGCGTTGACAGACGAGACGGGCCGGGTCTTCGGGATGATGCCTCACCCCGAGGCATTTTTACATCGGACCAACCATCCGAGGTGGACCCGCGAAGATCTCCCGGAGGAAGGGAATGGGGTCAGGTTTTTCAAAAATGCAGTGGATTATTTGAGGGGTAGAAATTAAAAAAAGAAAGGGGGAGAAATGAACAAAGCGGAATTGATTCAGGAGCTTGTAAAGCAGGGAAACATTACACAGAAGGTTGCGAAGATTGTGGTCGATACCATCTTCGAGGAGATGAAACAGGCCCTCGTCAACGGTGAGAGAATAGAGATTCGGGGGTTCGGAAGTTTCTCCATCCGTGAGTACGAGGGGTACAATGGCCGGAATCCCAAGACGGGAGAGACGGTCAGGGTTGCTCCCAAACGCCTCCCGTTTTTTAAGGTAGGAAAAGAGCTCCGGGACCGTATCAACCAGGCGAAATAGTCCTTATTTTTCCAATACGGGCCAGTATCTCCCGTAGATAGATTTTATTCTTTCAATCGTGGGGGTAATCCGCTTCAGCGCCTGATCTTCCTTCTTCTCGAGTTCTTCGGGATCGAAGGGGAGTTCCCCTTGCAGGGTATGGATAATCTTGACCACGGCGTGTGCCTCACCCTCCACGTTATATCCCCCTTCCAGCGTGAAGACGAGTCGACCTTCACATAACTTGTTTGCCAGATCCAGGATGATTTGGGCGAGGCGGGCGAATCCCGTTTCTGTCACGTTCATCCCTCCCAATGGATCCCCTTCGTGAATGTCGAACCCGGCAGAGACGAGAATGAGTTCCGGTTGGAACGACTCGGCTATGGGGACAAGGATGTGTCGAAAGAGGTTGGCGTATTCCTCGTTTCCGTTTCCGGTGCTCAGCGGGATATTGATGGTATACCCTTCTCCTTCCCCTTCCCCGATTTCCTGAAGACTTCCGGTCCCGGGGTAGTAGGGATACTGGTGAGTGGAGAAGTAGACGACCCTTGGGTCACTGTAGAAGGCATGCTGGGTGCCGTTGCCATGGTGAAGATCCCAGTCGATGATGAGAATTTTCGAAACTTTCTTGTCTTCAAGGGCATGCTTGGCCGCAATGGCGACATTGTTGAAGAGACAGAACCCCATGGCGCGGTCGTCTTCTGCGTGATGGCCGGGGGGGCGCACCAGGGCGAAGGCCTGATCCACCTTTTTATCGAGAACCCAGTTGACAGCTTCGATTACGCCGCCGGCCGCCATGAGGGCGGCTTCATAAGATTTTGGTGACGTGGAGGTGTCGGGGTCGAGACGCACATTCTTCCCGGAGGTGGAAGAAATCTGGTGGATGTAGGAAAGGGAATGAACCCGCTGTAGCTCCTTGGTAAGGGCGGGCCTCGGAGGGATCTCGATCAGGGGATCCTTGAATTTTTCCTTGTTGATCTCTCTTTCGATGGCCTGAAGCCTTTCCGGGGATTCCGGGTGATAAATCCCCATATCGTGTTCACGGTAAATCGGGTGCCGAACGATTCCAATGCGTGCCATTCTCAGGTCCTTTCTTCCTTGAAATTAGTCATGTTATCCTGTCACCATCTCCTCATTCTATCGCCTTGGTGAGATTACAGGGTGAAAAGGGTGATAGTGCATATAATCCACTTTATTGTGATATTTTCTCATTTAGTATCTCTTTTATTTATCCTTTCTATCTTTTCCAGGGCCTTCTGGTAGGCGATTCGGTATCTGAAACCGTCTTTGAGATATGTCCAAATCCACTGGATCAGTTGGACATCAACCTCATTAAACTCCCTGAAGGCCTTTTCGCCCACGTGGATTTTTCGAGGTGAGATATACCCTTTCTGTTCGAGGTAATAGAGTTTTTGTCTTGGAATTCCCGTCTTTTTAATGACGTCTGAGGTGTTCATTTTGTCCCTCTCAAACGCAATTATAAACTTAAAATTATACTTGTCAAGAAAAAACTCATGATATCAAGATGTTTGAATGTCGGAAGGGAATATGGGTCAAAAAAGCGTTTCAACCAGATGGAATCATGAGACAAGGGGCCTTCGAAGACATGAAAAATGTGGGTGATGGAAATGAAAAAAAGTCTCGGGTTAAGTGAACCGGGCGGGAAATCAGGCCTCTTCCCTGAGCGAGATGCGGTTCATGATGGCAGACAAAAGCCCCAGGGCAAGATAGGCGCCGGGAGGGAGCACAAAAACAAGCAGGGCGGGATAATGGGGGCCGAAAACGGAGGTTCCGAAAATCATTCCCCGCCCAATCAATTCGCGCACCGCCCCGAGAACTGTGAGGGAAAGGGTAAAACCGATCCCCATCCCAAGCCCGTCGGCGATGGACGGGAGGAGGGGATTTTTGGAAGCGAAGGCCTCGGCGCGCCCCAGGATGATGCAGTTGACCGTGATCAGGGGGATGTAAAGTCCAAGGGCCTTGTGCAGGGAATAGAAGTATCCCGCCATGATAAGATCAACAATGGTCACGAAAGAGGCGATGATGACGATAAAGGCGGGAATGCGAACCTTTGATGGGATGAAACGACGGAGAAGAGATACAAAAAGGTTGGAGCAGACCAGGACGAAAGTGGTCGCCAGGCCCATCCCGATTCCGTTGATGGCGGAGGTCGTGACGGCCAGCGTGGGGCACATGCCCAGGACCAGCCGAAAGACGGGATTTTCCCGCCAGAACCCTTTGAAAAACTCCTTTTGAAGCGTCATTGCATCAACCCCTTCGATTTGAGTGCGGGACGAATTTTCTTTTCAAACAGCTGGAGTCCCCGGTGGATGGCTTCCGTGACGGCACGGGGCGAGATGGTTGCCCCCGTGATCTGATCGATATCTCCCCCATCCTTCTTCACGGCCCATTTGGTATTTTTAAGCGTTTTTCCCACGAACTGCTTTTTGAACGCCGGCTCTTCGATACGCGCGCCCAGCCCAGGTGTTTCTGACATGCTGAGGATCTCGATCCCGGTAATCTTTCCCTTGAGATCCACCCCCATCAGGAGTTCAATATCCCCGGAGTATCCCTTGTGAGAAACCATGCGGTAGGCGACGGCGATAAGTTTTCCACCTTTTTTGGCCAGGTTGACCTCGACGGAATTTCCCTTTTCGCCGGGAACCTTCAGAATCTCTTTGTCGGGGTCGTTGTCATAGGCAGGCAACACACGCTTGAGGGCCCGCACCTTTTCCATCCGTTTCTGGTAAGCAATCGGTTTCAGGGTGATTTTGTGGACATAACTCAACGAGACAGCAGCCACCACGCAGATAATTGTCAGAGGGATGATAAGTTTGAGTATCATTTTCATTTGTGGGCGACCTCCCCGAATACCTTTGGCCGGGTCCATCGATCGAGAAGCGGTGTGGCCGCGTTCATCAGGAGGATGGCGAAGGAGACCCCTTCGGGATACCCCCCGAAGAGGCGAATGACGGCCGTTAGCAAACCACAGCCGATGCCGAACAGGAGCATTCCCCCCTTGGTGACCGGGTTGGTAACCATGTCCGTGGCCATGAAAAATGCCCCCAACAAAAGGCCCCCGGAAAAGATCTGGTAGAGGGGATTGATGTAGTGCTCAGGGCTGATGACCCAGAAAGTCCCCGTGATTAAAAAGGTCGTTGCGATAAAGGAGACCGGAATAATCCAGGGTATGACCTTTTTCCAGAAGAGGAACGCGGCCCCGAGGAGAAGGGCCAGGGCCGAGATTTCACCGATACATCCGCCTGTTTGGCCGATGAAAATCTGCGTCAGGTTGAAAGGAATCGTCGTTGGCAGGGTACCGTGAGACATGACGTGCGTCTTTGCCCATCCCAGGGGGGTCGCCCCGGACAGGGTGTCCGTGATGTGGAAAAAGAGGGGGTGTGAGGGAAAGGCCCATAAGGTCATTTGGGCGGGAAACGAGATGAGGAGGACGACACGGCCGACCAGGGCGGGATTGAAGGGATTGTGCCCCAGGCCACCGTAGATCTGTTTCCCGATGATAATCGCGAAGAAGGCGCCGATAATGACGAGCCACCAGGGAACCGTGGGCGGGAGATTGAGGGCGAGAAGGATCCCGGTCACGCACGCGCTTCCGTCCCTGATAGAGATGGGGCGTCCCATGATCTTCTGGGCGACGGCCTCGAACGCCAGGGCCGAAACGATGGATAGGACGATGATCCAAGCCGCCCGAGCCCCGAAGGAGTAGATTCCCACGAAGATGGCGGGAAGGAGGGCGAGGCAAACCTGGAACATGATGACCGGAATGGTTTCGGGGGAATTAATATGGGGAGAGGAGGAAAGGATCAAGGGTTCTTTCATTTTTTCGCCGCCTTTTTTCTTCTTCTCAGGACTTCTCCCTTGGCATATCGAATCATCTGGACGAGGGGACGCTTGGCGGGACAGATGTAGGTGCAGGACCCGCACTCGATGCAGTCCAGCAGGTGGTAGCGTTCCGCGTCCTCGAAACGGGTGTGCTCGGAAAAGACACCAAGGAAATTGGGAAGAAGCCCCATGGGACAAACCGTCACGCAACGGCCGCACCTGATACAGGTATGAGGGTGATATTCCCCGACCTCATCCCTCGGCAAAAGGAGGATTCCAGAGGTTCCCTTGGTAACCGGAACACGCAAATCAAACTGGTTGATCCCCATCATGGGGCCTCCCAGGATGAGTTTTCCCGGAGTTTTTTCCCACCCTCCGCATAGGTCGAGGATATTCTTGACCGGTGTCCCCAGGCGAACCCGCAGGTTTTTCGGGGTTTTGACCCCCCTCCCGGTGACGGTAAGGATTCGTTCAATGAGGGGTTTCCCCCAGCGGATGGCCTCGTAAATGGCGAAAGTCGTTCCCACGTTCTGAACAACGGCACCCACGTCCATGGGCAGTCCCCCGCCCGAAGGGACCTCCCTGCCGATGATCGTCTTGATAAGCTGCTTTTCAGCGCCCTGGGGATACCGTTTGGGAACGGGAATGATATTGATCTTGGTATCCTTTGCCGTTTCTTCCATGACCTGGATCGCGTCAGGCTTGTTGGTTTCGATGGCCATGTAGGTGAAGCGGGCCCCGAGGATGTGATGAAGATAGACGATCCCACCAAGGATCTCCGAGGGGTGTTCCAGCATGAGGCGATGGTCCGCCGTCAGGTAAGGTTCACATTCCACCCCGTTGATGATGAGGGATTCGATGGGCTTATCTTCCGGGGGACTTAGTTTTACGTGGGTGGGGAAGGTGGCGCCGCCCATCCCCACGATCCCCGCCTCCCTGATGAAGGGAATGAGGGTCTGCGGTGGAAGAGACAGGGCATCCTTTCTCTCTTTGGTCGGCGTGAATGGTTCGTCGTCCGTTGTTTCTATCTCGATGGCGGGGGCCAGTCTTCCCATGGCATTGGGATAGTCTCTGATGGCCCGGACAATTCCGGTCACGGAGGCATGGATGTTCGCGGAAACGAAGCCCCGCGCCTCGGCGACCTTGTCCCCAACCTTGACCTTGTCCCCGATCTTTACCGACGGTTCCGCCGGGGCCCCGATGTGCTGGGAGAGAGGGAGAAAAACCCGCTCGGGGACAGGGGCGTCCTCCACAGGCAGGTGCGCGGTTAGCCCCTTTTCATCGTTGGGGTGAATCCCGCCGGGAAAGTGATGGAGGATCATCATGGTCTCAAGATTCCTCCTCGATGGTAATGGCCTCGACCTTGCACTGTTCAACACAGAGGCCGCAGCCATGGCATTTATCCGGGATGACCTTATAGGGGACGCCCTTTTCCCCGGTAATGGCATTGAAGGGACAGGCCTTTTCACATTTTCCGCACGACACGCAGGTTTCCGCGTTGATCCGTGCAAGCCTTTGAATCGGGAAGAAAGACCGGATGGTGTTTTGTGGGCAGACCTCGATGCAGATCCCGCAGGTTTTACACTTTTCGGGATCGATAATGGCCACGTTGTTGACGACGGATATGGCGTTGAAGGGACAGGATAGTTCGCACCGTTTACAGCCGATGCAGCCCACGTCGCAAAATTCCTTGACGGTTTTCCCGACGTTTCGTGAACTGCACAAGACCTGGACCGTCGCCTCGACGGGGACGAGATGGATGATGTTTCTGGGACACTCCTCCACGCAGAGCCCGCACCCGACGCATATCTCGGGGTCGATTTTTGCCAGGGCGTCCTCGATGGTGATGGCGCCAAAGGGACAAACCTTCTGGCAGCTCCCCAGTCCCAGGCAGCCGAAGGCGCAGGCCTTTGAGCCTCCTCCGACGTTGACAGCGGCCCGACAGTCATCGATTCCCTGGTAGATGAAACGCTGGCGCGTGTAGGTTCCGGAGCCGTGGCAGGCGACGACGGCAACACTCCGTTCGGCATTTTCTACCTTTTTGCCCAAGACCTCCGCCACCTTGAGCGCCGTGGATTCTCCTCCGGCCACGCAACCGTTGATGGGGGCCTCTTCCTCTAAAACGGAACGGGCAAAGGCGCTGCATCCAGCGTAACCGCACGCCCCGCAATTAGCGCCAGGCAGGGCCTCGAGGATCTTTTCGAGACGGGGGTCTTCCTTGATGTTGAGTTTCTTGGCGGCAACTCCGAGGCCCAATGCGGCCAGGAACCCAATACCGGACAGGCAGATGACTTCCGGGAGCATCGCCTATTTCACCAGCCCTGAAAATCCCATAAAACTGAGGGAGAGGATCCCGGCTGTTATGAGAGCGATGGCTGTTCCACGGAAGGCCCACGGAATGTCGGCAAGTTCGAGCCGTTCGCGGATTCCCGAGAAGAGCACAAGCGCAAGGAGAAAACCGGCCGCGGCACCGAAGCTGTAAACCGTGGTTTCAATGAGGTCAAATCCCTTCTGGGTAATCAGGACGGCCACACCGAGGACGATGCAGTTTGTGGTAATGAGGGGAAGGTAGATTCCGAGGGCCTGGTACAGGACCGGTGAGGTCTTCTGGATAACCATTTCGACCAGTTGAACCAGGGCGGCGATGACCAGGATAAAGACGATGGTTTTAAGATAGGTGATGTGGAAGGGAATGAGAATCCATCGGTTGATCAGGAAGGCGGCGATGGATGAGAGAACCACGACGAAGATAACGGACATGCCCATCCCGATGGATGTCTCAAGCCGTTTGGAAACCCCGAGAAAAGGGCAGATGCCGAGAAACTGTGA
>CAZPTH010000023.1:0-19664 GCA_964589315.1 uncultured Thermodesulfobacteriota bacterium | reverse complement strand
CCCCGCTTTCATCTTCATTTTCTTCACGCGAACAAGGCCACTGTCCATGGCAAAGACCTCCATGATGATGTCGCTGATCATCCCGAGGATCTCCTGCTGCTGGTCCAGGTCGTCCGGATGGGCCTGGTAGGCCGCCCCGGCGGTGAGGAGCGCAATCTTCTTCGCGTTTTCCACCAGGTAGGTCAACATCTCCATTCCCCCCTGGGGAACCTGGCGCAATCCGGTCGGTTTGAGCAGGTCGCCGGCCGCCTGCTTCATGGCCTGGATGAGGGGAAGCTGCCCCTTCATGGCCCTCCGGAAAAGCATCCTCAGGATGAGAAGCCGATTGATTTCATTCGTCCCCTCGAAGATCCGGTTGATGCGGGAGTCCCGATAGTACCGTTCCACGGGATAATCCTTTGTGTATCCATAACCTCCGTGGATCTGGAGGGTTTCATCCACCACGTAATCGAGCATCTCAGAACCGTAAACCTTGTTGATGGAACACTCCGTAGCGTATTCTTCGATCCCCCGTGCCGACTCGTATCCCGCCTCGGGCGAAGTCATATCGATATCCTTCAGGCGTTCCTCGATGAGGCCCGCGTTGCGATAGACCATGCTCTCCGCGATGAAGGTTCGGATCCCCATTTCACCGATCTTTTCCTTGATGAGTCCAAAATCGGCAATGGGATGCCCGAACTGAATCCTGGATTTGGCGTATTGTATGGCATCCCCCAACGCCAGTTTGGCGGCCCCGACACAGGCGCCTCCGAGTTTGTACCGTCCGATGTTGAGGATATTGAAGGCCACCACGTGCCCCTTTCCCGGCTTGAAGAGGAGATTCTCAACGGGCACCTTCACGTTTTCCAGGATGAGGCTCCGCGTGGAGGTGCCCCGGATCCCCATCTTGTCCTCTTCCTCTCCGAGGGACAGCCCCTCGGAATCACGGTCAATGATAAAACCGGTAAACTGCTCTCCGTCGATCTTGGCGTAGGTGATGAAGATGTCCGCGTAGGCCGCGTTGGTAATGAATTGCTTCTCACCATTCAGGATATAATACTTCCCGTCTTCGGAAAGCACGGCCGTGGTCTTGGCATTCAGGGCGTCCGTCCCCGCTTCCGGCTCCGTGAGGGCGTAGGAACCAATCATCTCCCCATTGGCAAGCTTCGGGAGATAGCGGCGTTTCTGATCTTCGTTCCCGAAATAAACGATGGGAAGGCTCCCAATCCCCGTGTGATCCACGTTCGCCACGGCGAAGGGCCCTCCGAGGGGAACCTTTTCCGTGATAATGAGGGAGCTGATCTTGTCCAGCCCCATACCGCCATACTCCTCAGGGATGTCGCTCCCCATGAGCCCAACGTCGGCAGATTTCTTCAGGAGTTCTACCATGAGCCCTTCCTTTTTGGCCTCCAGGTCGTCGATGACCGGCGCCACCTCTCCAAGGAGAAACTCTTCCGCCGCTTTGGCGACAAGTTTGTGCTCCTCTGTCATATCCTCCGGGGTAAAGATGTCCTCGGGATCCGCCGTCTCAATCAGAAAACTGCCACCCGCATTCTTTTCCATGGTCATACCCTCCTTAGACACTTTCATTCTCAAAAATCGCCGCGGCACCCATCCCACCGCCGATACACATGGTTACCAGGCCCCAACGCCCCTTTCGCCTTCGTATTTCGTGCAACAGGGTAACCGTAAGTTTTGTCCCGGTACATCCCAGGGGGTGTCCCAGGGCAATGGCCCCGCCGTTGACGTTTACCTTATCAGGATCGAGGCCCAGGGTCCGAATACAGTAGAGGGACTGTGAAGCAAAGGCCTCGTTCAGCTCGATCAGGTCAAGATCTTCCGCCTTGAGACCCGTAAGTTTCAGAACCTTGGGAACGGCCGCGGTAGGGCCGATCCCCATTACGTCCGGGGGAACCCCCGCCGCCGCAAAGGCCCGGAAGGTCAAAAGGGGTGTCAGACCCATCGCCTTCGCCCGTTCCCTGCTCATGACCACCACGGCCGCCGCGCCGTCGCTGGTCTGTGAGGAATTCCCCGCCGTGACGGATCCCCCCACCTTGAAAACGGGGCGGAGTTTCGCCAAACGCTCAAGGGTCGTATCGGGACGAATCCCTTCATCCGTGTCAAACACCTTTTCCTCATAAAAAGTTACACCGTTTTCATCCCTTTTGGGGACCCGGGCCTTGATGGGGACAATCTCTTCCTTGAACCGCCCTGAGGTCACCGCCTCGACGGCCCGCATCTGGCTCTGGTATCCAAAGGCATCCTGGTCCTCCCGCGAGATCCCGTAGCGTTCCGCTACATTCTCCGCGGTCAGGCCCATGGAGATGTAGGCCTGGGGATAGGTCTCCATCAGCGCCGGGTTCGGTGCGGGTCGAAGCCCCCCGATAGGGATAAAACTCATGAATTCCACGCCACCTGCGACAACCACCTCGGCAAAACCGCACATAATCTTCTCCGCTGCGATGGCGATAGACTGCAATCCGGAGGCGCAAAACCGGTTGACGGTCTGCCCCGGGACACTCTCGGGAAATCCGGCCCGCTGCGTAAGGATCCTCCCAAGGTTCATTCCCTGCTCCACCTCGGGAAAGGCACACCCGATAATCACATCGTCGATCTCGGCGGGATCGAGACCTGGCGTCCGATCCACGACCTCTTTCAGAACTACCGCGCCCACCTCATCAGGCCGGGTATAACGCAAGGTCCCTCTCGGGGCCTTTCCCACCGCGGTCCTTACCGCTGAAACAATGACTGCCTCTTTCATCTTTCCATCCTCTCTAATTTCTCAGGGGTTTTCCCTTTTGAAGCATGTATCGAATCCGGTCCTGGGTCTTTTCTTCGCCACAGAGACTCAGGAAGGCCTCGCGTTCAAGGTCGAGAATATATTGCTCCGTTACCCGGGAACCGGGCAGGACGTTTCCGCCCGTCAGGACATGCGCGAGCTTCCTTCCGATATGGGCGTCATGGGCTGAAATCTGCCTGCCCTCTTCCATGTAGTAGATTCCCAACTCCAGGAGGGCCCGCCCGCTGTCTCCCATGCCGACCAGGTTTTCCGGGGGACGTGGAGGTCGATACCCCGTCTTGTCCATGGTAAGGACCACCTCCTTCGCCTGGTAAATCAAGGCATCCCGGTTCATACAGACCCCATCTTCCCGGCGCAGGTAGCGGTATTTTCTCGCCTCTTCCGCGCTTGTGGAGACCCGGGCCATTCCAATAGTCTCGAAGACCTTCCGCACAAACGGAAAATAATCCCCGTCGAATCCCTCCGGCAGGGCCTCGAAGGCCCTGATCAGGGACTCTTTGCATCCCCCACCTGCAGGGATGAGGCCGACACCGACCTCTACCAGGCCCATGTAGGTCTCGGCATGGGCCACGATCCGGTCAACCGCCAAACAGATCTCGCATCCCCCTCCCAGGGCCATTCCCGCGGGGGCCGCGACGACCGGGACACGGGCATACTTGAGTTTCAAGAAGGCGTCCTGGAACTGCCTGATGGCAAAATCTATTTCCTCCCACTCCTCGTCCTCGATTTCGAACAGCAGGAGCATGAGATTCGCCCCGGCGGAGAAGTTGCTGGCATGGTTGGCGATGACCAGGCCCCGCATCTCGGACTCTATCTTTTCGATGGACTCATCGATCATGGCAATAATATCCCCACCGATGGCGTTCATCTTGGTATGAAATTCCAGGCACGCCACGTCGTCACCGATATCCCAGAGGGTTGCCCCCGGGTTTTCCTTGATCTTTCGGTACGGGGTCCCTTTTTCTTTCAGGAGAATCACCCAGGACGGGCGATCGAGGGGGCGATGCTCCCCCGTTACGGGATCGAAGATATAGGGCACGTTCTCCTTAAGGGTGTAAAAACGCTTCACATCAGTATCCAGGACCTTCTTCACAAGGTCGGGAAGCGTGGCTCCCTCTCTTTCAATCCGCTCTGCGACCTTTTCCACCCCAAGGGCATCCCACAGTTCAAAGGGACCATGCTTCCAGGCAAATCCCCACTTCATGGCGTTATCCACGTCCTCGATACGATCACTGATATCGGGAATCTGTGATGCCACGTAACCCAGCATCCCCAGAAGCATCTCTGACACGAACCGGGCCGCCGGGCTTTCATCCTTCAAGATAATTTCCATTCGCCGGATGGGATCTTCATAAGGCTGGAGCTTGTCCAGGATGGGAAGGGAAACCTTTTTCTTGGGGCGGTAGTCCATCTCCTTCAGGTCGAGAACCTCGATTCCCTCCCGGGTCTTCTTGTAAAATCCCTGGCCTGTCTTGGCCCCCAGCCATCCCTTTTCCAGGACTTCCGATAATTTATCCGGCAGGGCGAAGACCTCGCGTTGCGGGTCGTCTCGCGCCATTTCATACACATTCTTCGCCACGTGCGCGATGATATCCAGGCCGACCATGTCGGCGGTCCGATAGGTGGCCGTCTTGGGGTGACCGATCAATTTCCCCGTCAGGGCATCCACCTCTTCGATGGTCAGCCCCCATTTCTCCATCAATTGAAAGGTCAGGAGAAAGGCAAAGATCCCGATCCGGTTGGCGATAAAATTCGGGGTGTCCTTGGCCACAACGACCCCCTTGCCCAGGTCCTTCTCGGCAAATTCCCGAACTGCGGTCACAACCTCCGGGGCCGTCCACCGGGTTGGGATAATCTCCAGGAGTCGCATATATCGCGGGGGATTAAAAAAATGGGTCCCCAGGAAACGCCTCCTGAAATCATCCGGCATCTGCTCCCCGATCTTGTGAATCGGGATCCCGGACGTATTCGTTGAAACAATGGCGTGTTCCGGGATGAAGGAGGCAATCTTTTCCATGAGCCCCTGCTTGATCGGCAGAGACTCTACCACCGCCTCGATGATGATATCCGCCTCCCTCAACCGGTCCAGGTCATCCTCGAGGTTTCCGGGGACAATCCGGTCCGCCCACTCGGTTCGAAATAACGGGGAAGGTTTTGATTTCTTTAGCCTCTCTATGGCCCCGAGGGCAAACCGGTTCCTGACCTGCATGGAAGAGAGGTCCAGGCCCTTCTTTTCCTCATCCTCGGTCAGCTTCGGAGGCACGATGTCGAGCAACGTGACATCCAGGCCCGCGTTAATCATGTGAGCCGCGATCTGACTACCCATCACCCCGGCACCCAATACGACCGCACGCGCAAACTTTTTCATGGTTTCCTCCCGTAACTTTACCGCTGCAACACCTTTTAACTCTCGGGAGACTCTTTTGAGTTCTCCTGTTGTTGATATTTCTTTATCTCCTCTTCCCGCAAGACCTTTCTCAAGACCTTGCCGATCAGGCTTTTAGGAAGCTCATCCCGGAACTCAACCAGCTTAGGCACCTTATACCGTGCAAGTCTCTCCCGGCAATAGGCGATAATCTCCTCTTCCGTGGCTGTCTCTCCCGGTTTCAGGACCACAAAGGCCTTGACCGTCTCCCCACGATAGGGATCCGGAACCCCGACCGCCACCGCATCCAGGATTTTTGGATGGGTGAAAAGGACCTCGTCGATATCCCGCGGGTAGATATTGTAGCCTCCCGCGATAATCATGTCCTTCTTCCGGTCCACAATGAAGAAATAGCCGTCTTCGTCCATTCGGGCGATGTCCCCTGTCTTCAGCCAGCCATCTTCCGTCAGGACCTTCCGCGTCTCTTCCTCCATGTTCCAGTAGCCCTTCATGACCTGGGGCCCCTTGACACAGAGTTCCCCGGCCTGCCCCAGGGAAAGATCCTCTCCCGTCTCCAAATCCACCACCTTGCTGTCCGTGTCGGGAAAGGGAATCCCGATACTCCCCTCCTTGATAACACCTTCCAGGGGGTTGGCGTGGGTCACCGGCGACGCCTCCGTCAGGCCATACCCCTCCACCAGCTTCGCGCCTGTGAGCTCCTTGAAACGTTTCATCACCTCCAGGGGAAGGGGAGCCGCCCCGCTGATACAGTATTTCACCGACGAGAGGTCAAACTTGTGGACTCCCTCCATGGTATTGATGGCCTGATACATGGTGGGCACACCGGGGAAGATGGTGGGACGCTCCTTGTGAATCACCTGGAGAATCTGCTTGACCTCGAAGCGTGGAATGAGAATCATTTCCGCAGCAACAAGAATGGGAAAGTTCATGGCCGTGGTCATTCCGTAAACGTGGAAAAACGGTAAAACCGCCAGGGCCTTTTCCTGCCCCTCGACGGACTGGGGAATCCAGAGGCGGACCTGGTAGGCGTTGGCCACGAGGTTTCGGTGAGTCAGCATGACCCCTTTCGCCACGCCTGTGGTCCCTCCGGTATACTGAAAAAGGGCGACTTCCTCCGTATCGACATCCTCGTCCACAACCTGGTCGGTCGCCGACTTCATGAGGTCTTTCCACTTGTAAACCCCCTCCTGCGTAGGAATTTCGACCCATTGCTTCTGCTTTTTCGCCTTGATGGGGTAGAGGAGCTTCAGAATGAACGGGAGAAAATCCTGGATCCCCGTGAAAATGATACGTTTCAGTTGGGTCTGTTTCATCGTGTTCATCGATTTCTCGTAAAAGAGATCGAGAGTCACGAGGGTCTCCGCTCCCGCGTCGTTGAACTGGTGAATCATCTCCCTCTCCACGTAGAGGGGGTTGGTATTCACGACAATGGCCCCAACTCTCAGCGCCCCGAAATAGGTAATCACGGTCTGGGGACAGTTGGGCAACATGATGGCGACGCGATCCCCCTTCTTAACGCCCAGGCGTCGCAGGATGTCCGCCATCTTCCGCGTCAATTGCTGGAGCTCCCGGTAACGAATCTTCTTCCCATAGAAGCTCATGGCAACGGCGTCGGGATAATTCTCCGCCGTCCGGTCTAAAAGGGAAAAGAGCGGGATCCTGGGATAATCAAATGTGTGCGGGACATTCTCTTGATAAAACCTGTACCAGGGACGATCCATAATACACCCCCTTTTGCTTGACAGGTTACTGTTTCGGCACGCCCCTCACGCGGGTGACAAGACGATGGTCACCTGCCCATTCTTGAGGGTTCTTGCCTGAACCTCGAACGAGTCTCCCACCTTGATCGCCTTCAGATCCACGTCGGGGATCCAGCCCATGACTCTCAGCCCCTCTTCAACCTCCACGACACCCACGGGGCAGGGAATCTGAGTCGCCCTGGCAAACGGCATCTTTGGTTGGGGAAACCCGTAATGATCGGGGGGAACAAAAATGGCCGTAAAGGAGAGAAGCTTTCCCTTCGTCGGTATTTCAACAAAGGTCATACTCTCCTCGAGGCAGTTCGGGCATTCTGGTCTCGGGGGGTAAAAGGTCCGACCGCATGTTTCGCACCGGGTCCCGAAGACCTTTCCACTGGCCAACGCTTCAACAAACGGGGTTCCAATCTTTGTGTGCTTGATAAAAAGAGAAAAATCCTTGAATTCCATCTCAGTCTTTCCTGTAAATGGTTACACCTACCACCTGGCCGCTGCCGCCCACGTTGTGGGTCAAGCCCACCTCCGCATCAGGGACCTGGCGGGTTCCACATTCGCCGCGAAGCTGTTTCGTTATTTCCACCGCCATGGCCACGCCCGTAGCCCCCACCGGATGGCCCTTGGACTTGAGGCCTCCGTCCACGTTGACCGGAACCTTCCCCCCGATGTAGGTCTCACGCGCCTCGATAAAGGCGCCTCCCTCGCCTTTGGGGCAAAATCCCAGGTCCTCGTAGGCGCAGATTTCGGCAATGGTGAAACAGTCATGGACCGTGGCCACGTCGATG
This sequence comes from uncultured Thermodesulfobacteriota bacterium, assembly GCA_964589315.1. Classification (GTDB taxonomy): domain Bacteria; phylum Desulfobacterota; class S145-22; order S145-22; family S145-22; genus JAOZMY01. The sequence goes on along the minus strand of CAZPTH010000023.1, from coordinate 11,960 downwards.
TCTTCCGGTCCGACCCCCGCATATCGATAGGCCTCTTTGGCAGCCTCGACCGTGGCCCGCAAGGTATGAATATTTTCCCTGTCCGCGATCCGCATGGTGTCTGTGGCCGTTCCGATCCCCTCGATCCAGACGGGAGGTTTGGCAAAATCCCGTGCCCGCTCTTCACTCGCGAGAATCACGGCGGCCGCCCCGTCCGTAATCAGGCTGCAATCGTACAGCTTCAAGGGATAGGCCACCATGAAGGAATTGAGGGCCTTTTCCAGGGTAATCTCCTTCGGCATATGGGCCAGGGGATTCTGGGCCCCGTAAAAATGGTTCTTAACGGCCACCATGGCCAACTGTTCCTCCGTGGTCCCGAATGCCGCCATGTGGGCCCGGGCCACCATGGCGTAATACCCGGGGAAGCTCATGCCGAATGGGTACTCCCAGATGGCATCTCCCCCTTTTCCCATAATCTCAGTCGCCTGAGGCGTGGATACCTCCGTCATTTTCTCGGCTCCCAGTACCAGAACCACGTCCGCGAGTCCGGAGGCGATCGTCATCCATCCGACCCGAAGGGCCATGCTCCCGCTGGCACAGGCCCCTTCGACCCTGAAGTTTGCCTTTGGGGAAAATTCGATGTAATCATGCATCTGGGCGGATGGCTGTAAGGCAAAAGAAAACTCGTCCGCGGCCACGGCCGTAACCATACTCTCCACGGCATCCAGTCGAATCCCCGCGTCCTTCAGGGCCCCGCTGACCGCCTCGAAGGCAAGCTCCCGATGGGAAGCGTCCTCGCGGACCCCGAATCGCCCCTGTGCTGCACCCACAATGGCTACCTTATGTTTCAAGCTTTTATCTCCTTTCAAAAAAGGCCAATCTGCCAGTCATCAACGAAAAAGCGCCCCATCCCTGGGGCGCGGAATCAATCCTCGAATCGCTTGAAGACCAACGTGGCGTTGGTACCTCCAAATCCAAAGGAATTGCTCATGGCATATCTTATGTCTGCCTCCCGTGCCTCGTTGGGGACATAATCCAGGTCACATTCGGGATCGGGATGTTCGTAGTTGATGGTTGGAGGAATAATCCCCTCTCTAATGGTGAGGATGGTAAAAATAGATTCCACCGCACCCGCTGCGCCGAGAAGATGCCCCATCATCGACTTGTTGGAACTGATAGGAACTTTGTAGGCATAATCCTTGAAAACGGTCTTGATCGCCTTGGTTTCCGCAATATCGTTCAGGGGTGTCGAGGTCCCATGCGCGTTGATATAGTCGATGTCTTCCGGCCCTATCCCGGCGTCCTTCAGCGCCGAAGCCATGCAACGCGAGGGGCCTTCCCCGTTGGGAGATGGAGCCGCGATGTGATAGGCATCCGCGCTCTGTCCAAACCCCACAATCTCACCATAGATGTTCGCCCCGCGCTTTTTCGCGTGCTCAAGGGTTTCCAGGACGATAACCCCGCATCCTTCCGCGATGACAAATCCCGTTCGCTCCTTGTCGAAGGGCCGGCTCGCCTTCGTAGGGTCATCCTTCAGCTCCGCCAGGGCCCTCATGGCGTCGAAACCACTGACCGAAACCGGAGAGATAGCGGCCTCTGAGCCCCCTGTAATCATGACATCCGCATCCCCGTACTGAATCGTCCGGAGGGCATACCCGATGGAATGGGCCCCTGTGGCACAGGCCGTCGAGATACTGATACTCGGGCCCTTCGCGCCCGACTGGATGGCAATCTGTCCCGAAGCCATATTGGAAATGAGCATGGGAATGAAAAAGGGGCTGACCTTTCGAGGATTATTCGTTTGAATCAGGCGTTTATGGAACCGCTCGAACGTTTCCAACCCACCAAGCCCCGCGCCTACCAGGACACCGACACGAGGGGCGTTCTCATCGGTAATTTCGAGTCCGGACATCTCAAGCGCCATTTTTGCCGCCGCCATGGCGAACTTGGTAAAGAGATCCATGCGCTTGGCATCTTTGGGATCGATGAAATCAGCCGGCTTGAAATCTTTTACCTCCCCCGCTATCTTGGATTTCATAGTCGTGGCGTCAAAACGCGTGATATATCCGATACCGGATTTTCCGTTGATGAGGTTTTCCCAAGGCTCCCTGGGACCAATCCCCAAGGGAGTTACCAGTCCATATCCTGTGATTACAACGCGCTTTTTCAAACCACTCCTCCTTCGGCCTCACATAGATGAAACCGTCAACAGCCGAGCCTGATCCCCCGCTTAAGACTGATGGGACTTGATAAACTCTATGGCGTCTCCGACCGTCTGGATCTTTTCCGCCTCTTCGTCAGAAATTTCTATGTCGTATTCCTCTTCAAGGGCCATGACCAATTCCACGATATCCAGAGAATCCGCTCCAAGATCATCGATAAATTTTGCTTCCGGCGTTACCTCGCTCTCATCTACACCCAACTGATCCACAATGATTTCCTTGACTCTTTCCTCAACTGACATAGTATCCTCCTTTTACTTTTTTAACCCTTCCTCACTCGGTTTCATCTTTATATATACAAACCGCCACTAACATTCAATACATGCCCCGTAATGTAGGACGACGCGTCGGACACCAGGAACAAGACGGCATCCGCCACGTCCTCAACCTTTCCAAGGCGCCCCTGGGGAATCAACGACAAGAGCTCGTTTCTCGCCTTTTCCTCCATCTTCTCCGTCATGTCCGTCTGGATATATCCCGGGGCGATGGCATTCACCGTAATCTGCTTGCGCGCCAGTTCCCGTGCCACGGCCTTGGTAAACCCGATGATCCCCGCCTTCGAGGCCGCGTAGTTCGCCTGCCCTGGATTCCCCATGAGGGCAATCACGGAAGAGATGTTGACGATTCTTCCGTATTTCTTTTTCAACATATAGCGGGCTACCGCCTTTGTACAGTTGAAAACGCCTTTCAGGTTCGTCTCGATCACACGATCCCACTGTTCCTCTTTCATCCTCAGGAGGAGCTGGTCATCCGTAATTCCCGCATTGTTGACGAGAATATCGATCCGGCCCAGCTCGCCGTAGAGTTGCTTAACAAACGTCTCAACGTCTTTTATCCTCTCCACATGCAAAACAGCGGCCCGGCAGGTAGGCTCGATGGCACACAACGCCGCTTCAGCCTCTTTCAGGCGCTCCGCGTTCCTTCCCGTAATGATGCAGGTGGCGCCGTTTAAGGCAAGAACCTCCGCAATGCCCCGGCCGATTCCCCGGCTCCCCCCTGTGACGAGGGCCACTTGTCCCTTTAAGTCTGCCTTCATCCCCCGAGAGACTCCTTGAATTTGATGACATCTTCGAAGGTCTGAATCGAAACCGGCGCAAAGGCCCTGTCAAAACGCTTGAAAAGGCCTGAAAGCACCTTTCCCGGTCCCAGCTCAATCACCCTATCCACACCCAGGTCACGGACTGTCTCCATGGTCTGATCCCAGTAGACGGGGGAACTGACCTGCTTGACCAGCATAGGGACAACTTCATCCTCGGATTCATAGGGTTTACCCGTGACATTGGCAACCACCGGGATCGACATCTTGCCAATGTTGAACGTATCCAGGACCTCTTTCAACCGTTCCCCGGCCCGGGTCATCAGGGTCGAGTGGAAGGGGGCACTGACCGACAGGGGAACCACCTTTTTCGCCCCTGCCTCCCGAGCAAGTTCGCCGGCGCGTTCCACGGCACCCTTGTGGCCGGAAATCACCACCTGTCCAGGGCTGTTGAAGTTGGCCGGATCAACAACTTCTCCCTCGGCGGCCTTCTCACATATCTCCACGACCTTTTCTCTGGGAAGTCCCAGAACCGCCGCCATGGCTCCAACCCCCACGGGAACGGCCTCCTGCATAAACTTCCCTCGCTGTTTCACGGCATAGACGGCATCCTTGAAGGAAAAGACGCCCGCCGCCACCAGCGCAGCATATTCCCCCAGGCTATGCCCCGCGAGGCAGGACGGCGCGAGCCCCACCTCCTCGGAAAAGGCGCGGTATGCCGCAATACTGACGGTCAGGATGGCTGGCTGGGTATTCTCCGTGAGCCGCAGAGTCTCTTCTGGCCCATCGAAACAGAGGGCCTGCATGTCCATGGAAAGGGCGTCACTGGCCTCTTCAAAAACCTCCCTGGCCGCCTGGCTGTTTTCAACCAGGCTCTTTCCCATTCCAACCTTCTGGGCACCCTGGCCCGGAAAGACAAATGCCCAACGTGTCATTGCGTCTCCTTACGCCCTTTTCTTTTTCTTCTTTCTCGCAGCCTCCTTGATCAGGGCGGCCGCGATCTCGTTTCTCTGGATCTGGTTGGTCCCTTCATAGATCTGAAGGATCTTGGCATCCCGCATCATCTTCTCCAGGGGATAATCCTTCATATACCCGTAACCGCCGAGGATCTGCACGGCATCTGTTGTAACGCGCATGGCCATATCGCTGGCAAAGGTCTTGGCCATGGCAGAATAATGCGAGAAATTTTTCGCCCCACTGTCAATATGCCGCGCCACGGCATAGACCAGGGCTCTTGCCGCCTCGATCTGAATCGCCATGTCTGCCATCATGTGCTGAATGACCTGAAATGACGTAATATGCCTGCCAAACTGCTCCCTCTCCCGCGCATAAGAAACGGCGTAATCGAGGGCCCCCTGCGCCAGGCCGATCCCCTGAGCCCCGATTCCGGGACGGGAATGGTCGAAGGTCTTCAAAATCACGAAAAATCCCTGTCCCTCGCGTCCAATAACATTTTCCTTCGGCACCCGGCAATTGTCAAAAATCAGTTCCCGCGTCGCGGAGGCACGGATCCCGAGCTTCTTCTCCTTCTTCCCGAAACTGAATCCCTCCATCCCCTTCTCGACAATGAATCCGGTACAACCCCGGGGGCCCTTGGACTTGTCAGTCATGGCAAAAACGGAATAAATCTCCGCCTCTCCCCCGTTGGTAATCCATTGCTTCGTCCCGTTCAGGATGTAATCATCTCCATCCCTTGTGGCAGTTGTACTCAGGTTTGTGATATCACTTCCCGCCCCCGGCTCCGTAACGGCAAAGGCAGCCAGTCGTTTCCCACTGCCTATCTGGGGGAGATATTTCTTCTTCTGCTCCTCATTTCCATAGAGGAGTATCGGGTAGGCACCAAGGCCGCTTCCCGCGTAACTGACGGAAACCCCGATACAGGCCCAGCTCAATTCCTCCACGGCGATGCATTGCTCGAAAACGCCGCCCCCCAACCCGCCATATTCCTCCGGGAGGCAGACCCCAAACAACCCAGCATCCGCACAAACCTTCATGAGTTCCCATGGGAATTCCTCTTTTTCATCCAGTTCGGCCCGGGCAGGTACCACTTTCTCCTCGGCAATCCTCCGAGCCAGGTCCTTGATCATTTTCTGGTCTTCTGTCAAAAAATAATCGAGCGCCACACCTTCCTCCCTTTTTTCGTTTTCTTTTCTTAATTTAATTTAATATGGAGTATCACAATTAAGACGGACGGTAAAGGTTTTCATACGGGAAATGACCTTTCTAAAAATCAGTTTCTGCAGAACCCGCGATTAGCATCCAACGATTACTTCCCCGTGGTATTTGATACCTTCTCGGGTTTTCCATTCACATCGAGTTTTTGAATGTTTAACCGCATCCTTCCCACAAGATTCTGGGTTGCCAGTTCGTGGGCGTGATAGACCGCGTTTTTGATCGCCTTCGGTGGAGAACTCCCATGGGCGATAAGGCAAACGCCATCCACGCCAAGCAGGGGCGCGCCTCCATACTCTGAATAGTCAAAACTCTTCAGAAGGTTCCTCAACGATCTCCGGATAAAGAGATACCCAACCTTCGCGGAAAAACTTCCCTTCATGGAATTTTTCATGAACCCAAAAATCGCCTGGCTTAACCCCTCCGTAAGTTTCAGGACCACGTTTCCCACAAAACCATCACAGACCACCACATCCACATTGCCACTGAAGATATCCCGACCTTCCACATATCCAATGTAGTTGAGAAACGAATTGGACAAAAGCTGGTGCGCCTCGCGGGTCAGGTTATTTCCCTTCGACGCCTCTTCCCCGTTACTGAGAATCGCCACGCGGGGAAATGGAATGTGAAGAACCGTTCGGCAAAAGACCGTCCCCACAACGGCAAACTGCCTGAGATGGTCCGCCCGGCAATCCACGTTCGCCCCGATATCCAACAGCACCATGTGGCCTTTGAAGGTGGGAATCAGGGTGGCAATGGCCGGCCGATCAATCCCCGGGATACGGCGCAGGGTCATAATCGCTGCCGCCATGATGGCACCTGAATTTCCCGCGCTGACCATGGCATGGGCTTCACCCTTTTTTATCAGCTTAAATCCCACCCGCAGGGACGAATCCCGCTTTTTTCGGACCGCCACGGTCGGAGACTCGCTCATCCCTATGGCCTCGGAGGCATGGACAATCTCAACGTTGGACGGGATTCCGCCCATCCGCTTAGCTTCTCTTTTTATCTGCTTCTCATCCCCGACGAGGATGACGGGAATACCCCTGAAGGAAGCCTGCAATGCCCCCTTTACAATCCATTCCGGGGCATGGTCTCCCCCCATTGCGTCAACGCAGACCTTCATAACAAGGAAATAAGAAAGGGGTGGCCTGGCCTACCCTTCCTCGACCTCCATAATCTCCTTGCCCTTGTAAGATCCGCAATGCGGGCATACGTGATGGGGTAGCTTGGGTTCCAGACACTGGGGACAAACAGAGAGGGCGACACCCTTCCACGCGTGATGTGAACGGCGCTTATCTCTCCTCGCTTTCGAGGTTCTTCTCTTTGGTACTGGCATAATTCTATCCTTTCAATTTCAAGTTTTTCAACGCATCAAAGGGGGAAAAATGGGTTTTTTCACCACAATGGCAAGGCCCCTCATTCAAATTGGTTCCACAGGTCGGGCAGAGTCCCTTACAATCCGGACGACAGAGGGCCTGGGCCGGCATACCCAGAAAAACCTGCTCGTAGAGGACATTTTCCAGGTCAATCTCTACCCCGTTGTAGATGGAGACATCCATGTCGTAGGGCTTGAGTTCCAGGTCCTCCACCTTGCACACCTCGTGAAACGGGGAATAAATGGACCTGAACCGGTGGAACACAGGATATTTGAAACGTATGAGACAGCGGCTGCAGGTGAGCTCTAACGCCACTGTTACGTCCCCCTCTACAATCACCATGCCATCCTTGCTCCAAACCTTGAGTCTTCCCTCCACATCCGAAACGGCGGTAAAGTCCGAGTTCTTCAGGAGGGAAAAATACCTGTTCGCCTTTTTGGCGTCCACCTTAAGGACAAAGTCCTTCCCTCCTTCGGGAATCTGATTCACTCTCATTTGGTCTTATTTCCCCCTTAAGGCTGTTTGGTCTTACTATTACAATGAATTTCTTTTGTCAATAGCCACTTTTTCAAGGAAATACGCCTGGATATCACTCCTCGCCACCGGGCTTCCCCTTCCGGAAAAAGGAAACAACCCCTTCTGGAAGATACAGGATAAGAACGACAAAAAGAAGACCGTAGATGACGCGGGCGTATTCAGCTTTCAGAAATGCGGACAAAAGCTCGTTGATCAGCGAAAGGGAGATGGCTCCCACGACAGGCCCGACGTAGGATCCCCCGCCGCCGAAGAGGGCCATCAGGACAATCAGGATGGAGATGTCGATATTGAAAACCGAATCCGGGTGGATATACGAGAGATAGTAAGCGTAAAGCCCTCCGGCGATTCCCGGGAAAAAGGCGCTGAGAACAAAGGCGGAAAGTTTAACCCTCGGGGTATTCACGCACAGGGTCTGTGCCACTTCCTCGTCTTCCTTGATGGCCTTGAGACCAGCTCCGAACCTGGAAGATTCAACGCGCCGCACCGTCAAAATCGTCACAATCATCAGGAGAAACATCACTTCGAAAAAGATCCCCCTGGATAACCCTACCTTGATCCCCATGGCCTTCAGCCAGAGTCCTTCGGGGCCTCCAAGGATATTGAGGTTTTTGACCACCAATTCCATCACGAAGGCGAAACAGAGGGTGATCAGGGCAAAGTAAGGGCCTCGAAGGCGAAGGGCCGGGTAACCGATCACCGCAGCGATGCACGCCGCCACGGCCCCGGCCGGCAGGGCGGAAACCAGAACCCAGAGAGGGGATAGGTGGAATTGATTCATGAGGAGCGCCGTCGTGTAGGCTCCGATGCCCAGAAAGGCCCCGTGGCCGAAGGAAAGATACCCGGCAAACCCCCCGATCAGGACCCAGCTTTCCGCCAGGACCACGTACATAAAGACGACAAACAGGAGAGAAACGAAATAGACCGGCGGAGACAGCCAGGGCAACGCAAGGGTCCCTACGATACAAAGAAGCAGAAAGATCTTGAAAAAAGGCTTCATTTTCCCCTTACACCTCTGAGGTGAACAGGCCCGACGGGCGGACCAGGAGGATGAGGATTAGAAATCCGAAGGTAATGACATTGACCCACTGATAGGGGAAAAAGGCCAGGCTCAACCCGTTGAGCAGCCCAATCAAGAGCCCCGCGAGGGCCGTCCCCAGGACATTGCCTACCCCTCCCAGGATGACCACCAGGAAGATGTAGATGAGCCAGAGATTGTGGGTATGGGGATCGAAGGAGTAGACGAATCCCATGGCGATTCCCCCCAACCCCGCCGACGCCACGGCCAGGCCGAAGGCGATCATGCTGATACGCTTGAGGTTGATCCCATACAGACGGGCCGCCTCCGGCTGTTGCCAGGAGGCACGAAGAGCCTTGCCCGTATGGGTCTTCTTCAAAAAGATATAGAGGATAAACATCCCGGACAGGGCCATCACCGCCCCGATGGTCTGGGGAAGTTGAAAGGCAAAGGGACCGACAAAAAGGGCCTTTCCCGTATAGCGGGTTGTGAAGACACGTGGATCGGGGGACCCGATCAATGAAATGAGGTTCTCGATGATGATGGCGCATCCGAAGGTTAAAACCATGGAGCTGACCACGATATCCCGTGCCCGCGTTACAGGAAAGATCAGGACACGGTAGATGACCATCCCCCCGAAGAAAAGGAAGGGCAGTATCACGAAAAATCCCAAGACGGGATCGATTCCAAACATCTTCAGGAGGGCATAGGCCAGATAGGCCCCCAACACGGCGAAGGCCGCATGGGCAATATTGATGATCTTCATGGCCCCCCAGACAAGGGAAAACCCCACACCGAGGAGGCCGTAGATGGCCCCTATCATCAATCCGCTGATCAGAGACTGGAGAACAAGGATTCCTGTCACGACGTTCTTTTCCCTTCCTGATGGAGATCATAGAGCGGCGCGGGCGGTTTCACCCGCGCCGCTGGCCCTGTTACTTCCAGTGTGGCTTGGGATACACCGGGTCGTGGGTCCGGACGCTGAGCGGCCAGATGAGTTCCACCTTCCCGTTAATCACCTGGGTCAGGTAGTTATAGGGCTTGGGAAGGCCGCGCTTGTCGAACCGAAAATTCCCTGCGATGGTGTGGACCTCGTGGCTCTTCAACCAGTCCCGGATCTTGGTCTGATCGAGGGATTTCGCCCCCTCGACTCCCTGCTGGAGGGTCTGCATCCAGCAATATCCGAAGCCGAAATAAACGGGATAGGCCGGTAAGCCCCAACGCTTTTTGACTACCTCATTCAGCTTTTTATTCCCCGGGAATTTCAGTTTGTTGTGGAGTGCGGTGCCTGAAAAGACGTAATCACCGTCCTTTCCCAACTCCTTCGTCCATGCAGGAATCACACTGCCTATCCCCTGAACAATGGCCTTGGGATTGTAATTCAGGGCCTTGGCCGCCCGCATGGTCATGACACCATCGGCAAAGAACCCGTTGGAGAAGAGGATGTCGCACTTCATCTGCTTGGCCTTCATGATCAGCGGCGTGGCATCCGGCAGGGGAAGATTGTATTTTTCGTTGATGACAACCTTGATTCCCAGATCCTTCTCGATGATCTTCATGGAATCGAGCAGGGAGACCCCAATGGGATTGTTCATCGTAAAGACCGCCGCCCGTTTGGGGCGATCCTTGGGCGGAATGGTCTTCATCCAGTTAATAAATCCCAGGTACCACCACTCCCCCATGAGGGGAGGGCCCCCGAAGGAATAGGTATAGCCCTGACTGAAGCTTTTCATGTGGCCGCCCATGGAGACATAGACCATCTTGTATTTTTCGGCGACCGGCATAACCGCGCGGGCCGCCGTCCCGGGATAGCCCCCGAGAAGGAGGTCCACCTTATCCACCGTGATGGCCTTCTCCGCGTAGGTCACGGCCTTGGAGGCGTTACTCTCATCGTCATAAATGATGAGTTTCACAGGGCGTCCCAGAAGCCCCCCATTTTTGTTGACCTCCTCTGCCCAGTAATGGTACCCCCGCTCGATCCACTTTGCCGTTTCGGCGAACTTCCCCGTCAACGGCAGGGATCCGCCGATCAGGATAGGCTTGGCCGCCATGGCCCAGCCGGAGCTCATGAGCAGCATCGCCACTCCCAGAATGATCATGCCTGTTCCCTTCAAAACCTTCATAAAAACCTCCTTGCGTTTTTTCGTCGAAAGACCAGAGGGAACGCCCTCCCCGAGAAATGAACTCCCTATATCCCCAGGTAGGCCGCCCGGATACCCGGGTCTTCCAACAATTCTTTTCCTTCTCCCTCCCGGACGATTCGCCCGTTTTCCAACACGTACGCCCTGTCCGCCATGGACAGGGCCACATGAACCTCCTGAGAGACGAGAAGGATTGTCATGCCATCCTCATTGACATCCCGGATCACCCCGTAAATCTCCTCCGCCATCAGAGGTGACAGGCCCAACGAGGGTTCATCCAGCATCAATATCTTGGGCAGGGCCACCATGGCACGGGCAATGGCCAGCATCTGTTGTTCCCCGCCGCTCATGGTTCCAGCCACCTGATGCCGCCGTTCCTTCAACCGGGGAAATTTTTCAAATACCACTTCCAATTGCTGACGAAACTGGCGTCGAGCCCCTGGGAGATAGGCCCCCATTTCCAGGTTTTCCAAGACGGTCATCCTGGCAAAGAGCTTCCGCCCCTCCGGGACCTGGACGATCCCCAATCCACAGATTTCTTCCGGAGACATCCCCAGGATGTCCTCCCCATCAAACCGGATTGACCCGGAAACCGGCGAAATAAGTCCCGAGATGGCATTGATCAAGGTAGACTTCCCAGCCCCGTTCGACCCGATAATAACGAGGAGCTCCCCCTCCTTCACTTGGAAATTCAGCTCCCGCAAGGCCATGAGATGCCCATGTGAGACCGTCAGATTAGAGACGCGCAGCATACCCTTTCCCCAGGTAGGCAGAGACCACTTCCGGATGGTGCGCCACCTCTTCTGGCACCCCCTCGGCAATCTTCGCGCCGTGATGCAAGACGATGATCCGGTCACAGGTCCCCATGATCGCCTTCATCACATGCTCCACCATGAAGATAGTCAGGCCAAACCGACGTTTGATCTCAAAAGTGAACGCCACGGCCTTCTCTATCTCTTTTTCATTCAGGCCCGCGAAGACCTCGTCAAGGAGGAGAAGATCCGGGTCGATGGCGAGGGCCCGGGCAATTTCCAGGCGTTTTCTATCCTCCAGGGCCAGATTCAGGGGATACCGATGCCTCTTTTCGTAGAGGCCCGAGATTTCCAGGATCTCTCCGGCCTTTTCCGTCGCTTCCCGAACAGCCCGGATCCCCGTGCGACCATACAAGACGGCAATACGGACATTTTCAAGCAAGGTAAAATCGGGCAAGGGACGAACAATCTGAAAGGTGCGTCCGATCCCGAGGCGTGCAATAACATACGGGGGTTTCCCCGTAATCTCCGTTCCCCTGAAATAGATGTGCCCCTCTTCCGGACGGTAAAATCCCGAGATGAGGTTGAACAGGGTGGTCTTCCCGGAGCCGTTGGGCCCGATCAGCCCAACGATTTCTCCTTCATGAATCTCGAAATCGAGGGAAGAGACAGCCTTGAGGCCGCCGAAAGACTTGGTGAGATGGACCCCTTTGAGCATGTCCTTAGA
>CAZPTH010000022.1:0-19701 GCA_964589315.1 uncultured Thermodesulfobacteriota bacterium | reverse complement strand
AGGCGTGGGCGGGGGGAGAACCGGGTATCATCTTCCTGGACCGGATGAACGCCGACAACCCCACTCCGGCTTTGGGACAGATCGAAAGCACGAATCCCTGTATATCGGCAGACACCTGGATCATGACCGCCGAGGGTCCCCGGCAGGTCAAGGATCTTGTCGGACGCCCTTTCACAGCCCGGATAAACGGACAGGATTTCCCCTGTGCCGGGGGATTCTTCTCAACGGGAAACCGCCCCCTTTTCGAGCTGCGGACCCGGGAAGGATACCGCCTGCGATTGACCGGGAACCACCCCCTGTTGAAGGTCACCCGTATGACCCGCTACACGAAGGAAACCGCGTGGGTTGCCGCAGGGGAAATAGCCCCGGGAGATCGCATCGTCCTCAACGATCATTCCATCAACCCCCAGTGGGAGGGCTCCGGCACCTTCGGGGAAGGGTATCTCCTTGGCCTCCTCATCGGAGACGGAACGCTCAAGAAGGAAAAGGCCGTCCTCTCCGTGTGGGGAAATGGGTCCAACGGAATCGGTACAATTTTAGATCAGGCATTCCAATATGCAAAAACCCTCCCTCATCGTTCTGACTTTAAGGGGTGGATGCACCTTGCCGAAAGGAACGAATACCGCCTCCAGAGCGCGCCTTTACGGGACCTCGCCTTCGCGTATGGCCTTGAGGTTGGGCACAAGGTCCCCACCCGCGGAATTGAACTGGGTTCGAGTGAATTTTACAAGGGATTTTTGCAGGGGATTTTCGACGCCGACGGATCGGTTCAGGGCTCCCGGGAAAAGGGCGTGAGTGTCCGTCTTTCCCAGTCGGACATGGGAACCCTCCGAGTCGTTCAGCGAATGCTCCTCCGCCTGGGAATTTTCTCCCGTATCTATGAGAACCGTCGGCCAGTTCGGGACACCCGGTTGCCTGACGGCAAGGGCGGCATGTCTTTCTATCGAACCAAGGCCCAGCACGAACTAATTATTTCAAAAGATAACCTTGCAAGATTCTCTTCCCTCATAGGCTTTTCTCATCATACGAAAGGGACTCTCCTGAAACGCCACCTGGCAAGCTACAAGCGCCAATTGAATCGGGAACGATTCGTTGCCACGGTTGCTGAGATCATCCCCATCGGCAGGGAGGAGGTCTTCGACTGCCAGATCCCGGGGATCCATGCCTTCGATGCCAACGGATTTATTGCCCACAACTGTGGCGAGCAACCCTTGCTTCCCTACGAATCGTGCAACCTGGGGTCCATCAATCTCAGCCGGATGGTCAAAGGAAACAGTATCGATTGGGAAAAACTCCGCAAAACGGTGCGCCTGAGCGTGCACTTCCTCGACAATGTCATCGACCGGAACCTCTATCCCCTGAAAGAAATCGAGGAAATGACCCAGGGAAACCGAAAGATCGGCCTGGGCGTGATGGGATTCGCCGACTGCCTCATCAAGCTGGGAATCCCTTATAACTCGGATGAGGCCCTGAACAAGGCCGAAGAGATCATGGAATTCATCGACACGGAAGCCCTGGCGGTCTCGCGGGAGCTTGCGAAAAAACGGGGACCCTTCCCGAACGTCAAAAAGAGCATATACGCCGACGACGGGCATCCGCCCCGGAACGCCACCCGTACCACCATCGCCCCCACCGGAACCATCAGCATCATCGCCGGGTGCTCCAGCGGGATCGAACCGCTGTTTGCCCTCTGCTTCACAAGAAATGTCCTGGATAACGACCGCCTGATGGAAATCAACCCCATTTTCAAGGAAAGAATGGAAAAAGAGGGAATCTCAGGGGAGGAGATCTACCAGGAAATCCTCCAGACGGGATCCATTCAGGCCATGCCCGCCATTCCGGAGGCCCTCCGTCGGGTCTTCGTAACGGCGCACGACGTGACGCCGGAAGATCACATACGCATTCAGGCGGCGTTCCAGCGCTTCACTGACAACGCCGTCTCCAAGACCGTCAACTTCCCCGCAGATGCCACAGAGGAAGACATCCGCCAGGTCTATCTCCTCGCCTACGAGCTGGGTTGCAAAGGGGTCACCATTTACCGCGACGGTTCCCGGGAGGGACAGGTGCTGACCCGGGGCGTGGAGAAGGGGAAGGAAGAAAGACCATCCGAGGAAAGGATCAAGCGGGAACGTCCACCAGTCCTCACGGGACGAACCTACCAGATGACCACGGGTTGCGGGGCATTATATGTAACTATCAACGAAGATGAAAAGGGTCTCTTCGAACTCTTCAATACCATGGGTAAGGCAGGGGGTTGTGCCGCAAGCCAGTCCGAGGCCATCGGACGCCTCGTCTCTCTCGCGTGGCGGACGGGAATTCCCGCCGATCCGGTCATCAAGCAGCTCATCGGTATCAGTTGCCATAAACCCTTCGGTTTTGGAGAAAACCGCATCCTCTCCTGCGCGGACGCCATCGCCAAGGCCATCAAGCTCCACGTCTATGGGGAGTTGACGGAAGAAGACAAACATGCAAACGGGAAGATCGGGGCGTGCCCGGAATGTGGTGGCACGGTGGAACATGAGGGTGGCTGCATGGTCTGCCACGCCTGTGGGTACTCGGAATGTGGATAGAAAAACCGTGAAGCGTAAGCCGTGATCCGTAAAGTGTAAGGCGTAAAGCGCAAGGTATGAACAGGGGAGAAGCTAAAAGCTCAAAGCTGAAAGTAAGAGGATGGGCGAATGGCAATAGGCAAAGGGTTAAAGGCAAGTGCAATAATTAAACCTTTCGCCTCCTGCCTTTTGCCGTTAGCCGATATCCTTCATCCTTTGGGAAAAAACCATAACTTTACTCGCTTAACGAGACAAACCAAAGGCCCTCATCCTGTAAGCACAACCCGTGGACACCTTATTTTGGTCCCCGCCCCCTTAGGGGGCCTCTCCGTTGTTCTTCCTGATGAAGGCCTTTCAATTACATTATAACCCTGTTTTGGGATTTGTCAAATGGAAAAAGAAAAAAAACTTGACTTGAAGGAGGTCACTGCGGGGCTGGACAACGCCGTCTTCATCGTGGACGGTCATTCCATGATCCACCGGAATTACCATGCTATTCGCGGCCTCTCCACCACCAAGGGGTTCCCCACCAACGCCATCTTCGGCTTCATCAAGACCCTTCAGAAGCTCCTGCACGACTATCGCATCAAACACCTTTTGATCGCCTTTGACGCCAAGGGCCCCACCTTCCGACACAAGGTCTTTGAAAAATACAAGGCCCAGCGCCCCCCCATGCCGGACGACCTGAAGGTGCAGATCCCCGTCATCTTCGAGATCGTGGACGCCCTGGGTATCCCCTCCCTTCAGGTCGAAGGATACGAAGCGGACGACATCATCGGGACAGCCTCCGAACTCCTTACGGAAAGGGGGCAACGGGTCTTCATCGTCACCATGGACAAGGATATGCTCCAGCTGGTGAACGACGCCGTCTGGGTTTTCGACCCCAAGAACGAGATTCTCCGGGACCCCGAGGCGGTGGAGCAGCGAATGGGGGTCACGCCGAGGCAGGTGGTGGACCTCCTCGCCCTGATGGGAGACAAGGTGGATAACGTGCCGGGTGTGCCCGGCATCGGTCAAAAGACGGCACAGAAGCTGATCCGGCAATTCGGCTCCCTCGATGCCCTTTACGAACACCTCGACACCGTTACGCCCCCACGAATCCGTAACCTCCTCGAAACTCATCGGGACGCCGCCTACCTGAGTCGGGATCTGGTCCTCATCCGGCGGGACGTCCCTCTCCACATCGACGAGGATGTCTTTGTCATCGGAGAACCGGACGAAAAGCGACTCCAGAAAATCTACCTGGAGCTGGAATTCTTCTCCATGCTGAAGGGTCTGAAACAGAAGAAGACCCTCGATTCCGTGCGACACGAGGATTACGAGACCGTCACCAGCGAGACGGCCCTCAAAAAATGGCTCGCGGGCATTGAGAAAAAGAAGACCTTTTCCGTGGATCTGGAAACCACCTCGGAGGATCCTCTCCACGCGGAGATCGTCGGCATCTCCCTGGCGCTGACACCGGGGGAGGCCTGCTATATCCCCGTGAGACATGAGACGACCATCCCTGCAACCCAACTGGCCCGGGAGGCCCTGCTGAAACATCTGCGGCCATATCTCGAAAACCCAGCCTACGGGAAGGTCGGGCAGAATCTCAAGTACGACACCCGGGTCCTGATGAATTACGGAATCCACCTGCGGGGCATCGCGTGTGACGCCATGGTGGCGGACTACCTCCTGAACCCCACCAAGCGCACCCACAACCTGGACAACATGTCCATCGAATACCTGGGACACCAGCCCATCTCCTTCAAGGAAGTCACGGGCAAGGCCGGGGCGAAGGATGGATTTTGGCAGGTGCCTGTGGCGGAGGCGACCCGCTACGCCGCCGAGGACGCCGACCTGGCCCTCCGCCTGTGCGATCACCTGTCACCAAAGGTTCGGGAGCAGGGAATGGGCAACCTCTACGAGAGCATCGAGCTCCCCCTCATCTCCGTCCTGGCGGAGATGGAGCACCACGGCGTCAAGGTGGACCTGAATCATCTTCGCGATCTCTCCAAGGAGTTGGAGATCAAGATGACCCGCCTGGAGGAGAAGATTCACCGCCTGGCGGGGGAGCCCTTCAACATCAATTCCCCCAAGCAGCTCTCCGTCATCCTCTTCGACAAGCTGGGGCTGAAATCCATCAAGAAAACGAAGACAGGTCGGTCCACCAATGTGGATGTCCTGACGGCCCTCTCTCTCGAGCACGAACTGCCGGCGCTGGTTCTGGAATACCGCAGCTTCTCCAAGCTGAAGTCTGGATTTGTGGACGCCCTCCCGAAGCTGGTGGACGCCCAGACGGGACGGATCCACACCTCCTTCAACCAGACGGTGGCCTCCACGGGACGATTGAGCAGCAGTAACCCCAATCTCCAGAACATCCCGATTCGCACTGAGGAAGGCCGGCGCATCCGTGAAGCCTTCATTGCCGAGGAGGGAAACCTGATTCTGTCGGCGGACTATTCGCAGATCGAACTTAGAATCCTTGCGCACCTCTCCGAAGATCCCATCCTCATTCAGGCCTTCCTGAACGACGAGGACGTCCATGCCCGCACCGCCTCCGAGGTCTTCGGAGTACCGCTTAACGAGGTGACCCCCGAGTTGCGGCGGCGGGCGAAGGTCATCAACTTTGGCATCATCTACGGGATGAGCGGGTTCGGACTGGCGAGGGAGCTGGGGATCGCCCGTGAGGAGGCGGAGGCCTATATCGACCAGTATTTCACGCGGTTGAAACGGGTCAAACAGTACCAGGAAGAACTGATCGATCGGGCACGCGAAGAGGGCCTGGTCCGCACCATTTTTGGCAGGATCCGCCCCCTGCCGGAACTGAAAAGCAAAAACTACCAGCAGCGGGAATTCGGCATCCGCACCGCTATCAACGCCCCCATCCAGGGGAGCGCGGCGGATATCATCAAGAAGGCCATGATCGCCATTCAGGGCCGCCTCAAATCGGAGGGGATCGCGGCCACCATGGTCCTCCAGGTTCATGACGAACTGGTCTTCGAGGTGAAAAAGAATGAGATTCCCCTCCTCGAACCCCTGGTGCGACAGGAGATGGAACATGCCGTCGAGCTCCGGGTGCCGCTGAAGGTGGGGATCCAGACAGGAGAAAACTGGCGCGAGGCGCATTAATCTATTCCCCGAAGCCATCTTCCGCGCCCATCCCCATAAAATCGGGCCCGAACGTTCCTCCATGCATAACACCTTTTGAGAGCCGCTAAAATATGCTATAGACGAATCGATGCGTTATAAGTATTTCAAATTCATCAGAAACGAAAATCTCTTTATCGTCCTTCTTGCCATCGTCATCGGGATTCTCTCTGGCCTGGGTGCCGTGGGGGTTCGGTTCCTGATACGCCTGTTTCAGGAACTTTTTTTTGGCGGAAACGGAATCGCCCTCCTGGAACCCCTCATGAGCCTTCCCTGGTGGTACAAGGTCATCGCCCCCGCTATCGGAGGGGCCATCATCGGCCCCATCATCTATTACTTCGCCCGGGAGGCCAAGGGGCACGGGGTCCCGGAGGTCATGCTGGCAACGCTCCTCCAGGGCGGCAAGATCCGCCCGCGGGTCGCCTTTATCAAGGCCATCGTCTCCGCCATCTGTATCGGGTCCGGGGGATCGGTAGGACGTGAAGGCCCCCTGGTCCAGATCGGCGCGAGCGTGGGATCCAGCCTGGGCCAGCTTTTCAAGCTGACGGAGAAACAGGTCTCCACCCTCGTGGCCTGCGGCGCCGCGAGCGGGATCGCCGCCGCCTTTAACGCCCCCATCGCCGGTTCCCTCTTCGCGGTGGAAATCATCCTGGGGGATTTCGGCGTGGCGGCCTTCAGCCCCATCGTGATCTCTTCTGTCATGGCGACCCTCGTCTCGCACTACTTCGAGGGGGATTTCGCCGCCTTCATGGTTCCGCCTTACAAGCTCGTCAGCGCCTTTGAACTGGTGCCCTATACGATCCTGGGGGTCCTGGCGGGATTCGTCGCCCTCGGATTCATCTGGGTCTTATATTTCAGTGAAAACGCCTTTGAAAACTGGGAATTCCCGGAGTGGGTGAAACCGGCCCTCGGGGGACTCTCCATCGGCGTCATGGCCCTCTGGATTCCCAACCTCTTCGGGGTCGGTTACGAGACCATCAACGAGGCCCTGCACGGAAGCCTTGCCCTCTGGTTTCTCCTCCTCCTGATCCCCGCCAAGATCCTGGCTACCTCCATCACCCTTGGCTCCGGCGGGTCCGGCGGAGTCTTCGCCCCTTCGCTCTTTCTCGGGGCCTCCACGGGAGGGGTCATCGGTATCATCTTTCACTCCCTGTTCCCCACCATGACGGCGGATCCCGGGGCCTACGCCCTGGTGGGAATGGGCGCGGTGGTGGCAGGGGCAACCCAGGCCCCCATTACGGCAATCCTCATCATCTTTGAACTTACGAACAACTATCACATCATCATCCCCCTGATGTTTTCCTGCATCATCAGCACCCTGATCACCACCAATATCAAGAAGGAATCCATCTACACACAGAAATTGAAGTTCAAGGGAATCAACCTCACGGAAGGACGCGAAGAAAGCATCCTGAAGGCAATTCCCGTGTCCCACGTCATGACTTCCCCGGTAACCTATTTCAACTACACGGTCAATCTCGAAACCATCTGCGACGTGGCACTGAAGAGCCCCCAGCACATCTTCCCCGTCGTGGACGAGGAAATGAACTACCGAGGTTTCTTCAGCATGGGAGAATTGAAGTCGGTTCTGTTCGACAAGGGGGACCTGGCCAATCTCGTCATCGCGGAAGATATCATCGAGGGAATTGAGTCCGTCCCGGTGGAAGCCAACGTCCACGAGGCCATGGACACCCTCAGCCGGAACGGCCTGGAGGAAATCCCCGTCGTGGACGGGAAGAAACTCGCGGGACTGGTGGCTGCGAAACAGATCCTCGAGATCTACCAGATGGAGCTCCACAAACGGGAACTGGCCATGGCTGTGATTTCAAAAAAGAAATTTAATGATTTGAC
This sequence comes from uncultured Thermodesulfobacteriota bacterium, assembly GCA_964589315.1. GTDB lineage: Bacteria > Desulfobacterota > S145-22 > S145-22 > S145-22 > JAOZMY01. The sequence continues at coordinate 12,172 of CAZPTH010000022.1, read as the reverse complement.
GGAAGGCCTGTACGTGGGCGGTGGATTCCGCCTGGATGAGCTGCCCGTTCTCGACTCCCTGGTGGGGAAGACGTTGAAAGAAACAAACTTTCGGGCAAACTTCGGGCTCGAAATCATCATGATCCGTTCAGCAAGGAGTAAAAAAGAGGTCTTGCCACGGCCGGAATACAGGTTTCAGACGGGAGACCGGGTCCTCGTCGTGGGGACACTCGAAGACATCATGAAATACCACGAGAAGAGGGAGCTCACGGAACGGCCTATGCTGACCACCGCATAAACCGACTCCGTCAGGGAAGGCTGATTTCCCGGGCCGGCTGGTAGATGGGACGTTTCCCGAAGGGGTACAAGACCTTTTTTATCCGCTTTCTTGTAATTAGGCGCCGGATTTTCCCTATATTCCTTTCCGCAACCTGGACGCCCCTCTCCATGGCGATTTCCATCTGAGAAAAATCCGCCCAGTGGAGATCTTCCACGTCGGGGCAGAGGAGATAATCTGCGTTCAGGGACTGGATCATATCAAGGCGGTGGGTAGAAACGGTATTGGATCTCAGGATGATGTCCATGGCGGAATGGAGGTCCGCCACCTGCTCAAGGGGCCGAGACACATCGACCCCAAGGACCATGTCGGCCCCCAGTTGAAAGGTGGGGTTAATGGGCAGTTTGTTGGTCGCGCCACCGTCCACGAGGAATCTGTCTTCCGTAACCACGGGGGAATAGACGCCGGGAATGGCGGCACTGGCCATGACGGCTTTCTGGAGGTTTCCGGATGTAATAAGGATCTCTTCCCCCTGAATCAGGTCAGAGGCGATACACGCAAAAGGGATTTTGAGCTGATCAAAATTCGTAACCGGGACGAGGATCTTCAGGTCTTCCTCGTAATCTTCCTGCGAGAGGACGGACTGGGCGGTAAGGGTTTTCCCGTAGATGACCCCCTTGGTAATCAGGTGCCTCAAGGCTACCCAGATCCCTTCGGGCTCTTTCTGGTCAATCTCCTTGAATTTCTGGTAAGTCTTACGGTCGTAATACTCGCTCTCCAGAAACCGCTTGAAATGTTCTCTGGTCTCCGCGATGTTCCCCTTCCAGGCATAGACGGCCCCTACCACTGCCCCCATACTCGTGCCCACGATGAGATCGGGAATAAGGCCCGCCTCTTCCAGGACCTTCAAGACACCCAGGTGCGCAAAGCCCTTCGCGGCGCCACCGCCAAGGGCCAGACCGAATTTGAACATTCTGTTTCCCCCGTTGTTAGAGGATTTGGCTGAGAAAGAGTTTGGTTCGTTCGTTTTCCGGATTGGTAAAAAAGTGCTCTGCGGTCCCGGTTTCAACGATTCGGCCGCTATCCATGAAAATGACGCGGTCGGCGACCTCCCGGGCAAATCCCATCTCGTGGGTCACGACCACCATGGTCATCCCTTCCCGGGCAAGGTTTTTCATAACATCCAGGACTTCCCCGATCATTTCAGGGTCCAGGGCAGACGTGGCCTCGTCAAAGAGCATGACCTTGGGCTGCATGGCCAGGGCCCTTGCAATGGCAACCCGTTGTTGCTGTCCCCCGGAGAGCTGGGAAGGATAGACATCCTTTTTGTCCAGGATGCCTACTTTTTTGAGCAAGGCCTCGGCAATCTCCGCGGCCTCTTTCTTGCTTCGTTTCCGGACCACCTCCTGGGCCAGGGTCACGTTTTCCATCACGGTTTTGTGAGGAAAGAGATTGAAATGCTGAAAAACCATCCCGATCTCTTCGCGGATCTTGTTGATGTCGGCCTTGGGCTCGTGCAGATCCTGCCCATCCACGGTGATTTTCCCGCTGTCGATATCTTCCAGTCGGTTGATACACCGCAGGAAGGTGCTCTTTCCAGACCCGCTGGGGCCGATAATCACCACAACCTCCCCCTTGTCAATATGGAGGGTAAAATCCACCAGGGCCTTTACCTCGCGCTTGTCAGGGGTAATGAATGTCTTGTAAACGTTCTGGGCGTCAATCACTGACTGCCATCCTCCTCTCGATGTATTGGGTCACCATGGACAGAGTAAACGTCATCACCAGGTAGAGACCCGCCGCCGTGAAGTAGATCTCAAAGGCGTTGAGGCTCTGCGCCACGGCCTGCTGGGCCCTGAACGTCAAGTCCGCCAGGGCGATCACGGAAACCAGGGATGAATCCTTGATAAGTGAAATGAACTGCCCCGCCAGGGGAGGGATGATTCGTTTCATGGCCTGGGGCAAAATGATGTGACGCATCGCCTGGCTGTATGACATGCCGAGCGATCGGGCCGCCTCCATCTGTCCCTTGTGGATCGACTGGATCCCCGCGCGGACAATCTCGCCCACATAGGCGCCTTCGAAAATCGAAAGCGCGGCCGCCCCCGCGGCAAAGGCGGAGAGCCTTAGCATGGTTCCAATGAAAAAATAGATGATGTAAATCTGAACGAGCAGCGGGGTCCCGCGAATGAGCTCCACGTAACACGAGGAGAGGTACTTTGTAATAGGTTCATTCGAAAGGCGGGCAATTCCCACGATCAGGCCAATGATAATGGCGAAAATGATGGAGACGACCGAGATCTTCAGCGTCAGGACGAGCCCCATCATGAGGGCCCCCATGTGCCACGCGGGAGCGGGATCATCCGAAAACCGTTTCCCGTAATAGAAGAGATACTTGGGGACGTCATACCAGTGCCAGCTATAACTGATCCCTTTTCTCATGAAAAAATAATAAAATAGGTATGAAACGACGAATAAGACAACCACCGTTATGGCGGATCTACGCGTGAACTTCAAGGCCTGCTCCTTCTTTGGGCTCCGCGAAAACGTCCGGGGAGGGGTTTCACACCCTCCCCGGGCATCAGTTCTTTACTTCTTTTTGCTTTTCTTCGCGACTTCTTTCACATAGTCGACAAACCATTTCTTTTTCAACTTGGCCCACGTGCCGTCTCCCCTGACCTGGCGGAGAAAGTTGTTCAGCCAGTTCAGCCAGTCCACGTCTCCCTTGCGGATGGCCCATGCGAGGGGCTCAAAGGTGATAGGCTTGAAAATGCCGAAGCACTGCTCCTTGTATTTGGCCGCGAAGACGCGTACCTGAGGTTCGTCATAAATAAAGGCGTCCGCCATACCGTTGGCAACCTGGAGGGCCCCCTCATTCTCCGACTTGAACTCCTTCAAGGTGGCTTTGGGCATCAGTTTTTTCGCGGTAAACGATCCGGTCACACCCAGTTTGGTCGTGATGATGATACCCTTCTTATTCAGGTCCTTCCAGCTCTTGATCTTGCCCTTGTTTTTCTTATTCACGAGCAGGCACTGTCCGATGTAATAATACGGCTCACAGAAATTGACCTTCAGGTTTCTTTTCTGGAGGATTGTCATTCCGGACATAATGATATCAAACTTGTGGGTCAAAAGCGCCGGGATGATCCCCTCCCACGCCGTATTGACGAGTTTCAGTTTGACACCGAGGGCCTTCGCCATGATCTTGGCCATGTCCACGTCAAACCCGACGATGTTTCCCTTTTCATCGGTCATTTCGAAGGGCTGATAGCCGGCTTCCATCCCCACAAGCAAGGTCCCGCGTTTCAGGATCTGCTCCAGGGTCGAGGCCTTGGCGATTTCTTCCGTGGTAATGGCGTGCAGGGGTTGAGCGACTAAAAATCCAACCATAAAAACAGCAATCAGAATGGCAACAAACTTTGTTTTCTTCATCGATTCCTCCTTTTGTGTTTTTCTTACCTTCTTACGAATGAATTAATTCACTTCCCTCCTTTCTATGTGGATTTTCCCTCGTCCAATAATTCAGTAATCACCATGCGGACATGGCATGTCTCGCATATAGGGACTTCTTCTTTTGGCAGGTAGATAATCTGGGTACGCCCGCACTTGGGGCACCTGACTTCAACGGGTTCGTTTTTTTCCTTCGAGATAATCATGGTTCAAAATATCACTTTCCGAAACCCTTTTTACTCCCTTTTCCAATTCTTGTCAATCAAATGAATTTAGCCACATCCCTGTTAACAAGGGAGAAAGACCAATTAACACGACTCCTTATCTCAACTGCGGCATAATACTCCCCGGTGCAATGGTGCTGTCAGGGTTCCCATGCTCATGGGTCAACGGGAGTTTTCCATCGAACCAGGAAGCTCGAAGGCGATGGAAAAATCGCCTTGTCCCTCGCGGGAAAAGGCCTCTCAGGTCATTCCCGGGCTGAAACTCTTCCTTCAAGAACGCGGAAGGTTTTCGCTTGAGGGGCTGTAATAGACGCCCTGCCTATCCCAAACCTCTTCGAATTTTTTGAAAGCCTGAAGGGCCTTGTCCGGCTTTTTCAGGCTCATGGCCGTCAACAGGGTATGGATGAGGGCCATGGGGGCCGTGAACGAATCCATATAGGAATGGGACTGGCAGGGAGCTACCAGGACCCAGTCGCTATAGGGAACCAGGGGTGAAACAAGGCTGTCCGTAATGGCGAGGATCCGGCATTGTTTTTCCCGTGCGTAGGCAACCGCCTCAATGGTCATCCTGGCATATCGAGGAAAGCTGATTCCAACAATCAGGTTCTCCTTCCCCAGGGGAATGAGCTGATCCCATAAATCCCACTGGGCGGGATCAAGAAGTGTGACATCCTTCCCGAGGAACCGCAGCCCAAATTTCATGTAGACGGCAAGGCTGTAGGCACTTCGCAAACCAACGAGGTATATTCTCCTGGCCTTCCAAAGATGCGTCACGATTGTTTGAAATGTCTTCTCAGAAACGGATTCCGCCATGAGCGAAATATTCCTGATATCCATCTTGAGGATTTCAATCAGGGACTCTGACGCCTCGGGATGTTCCAGGGTTTTTTCGAGGCGGTTCACGGTCGTCAGGCGCTCCTGGTGAAGTTGCCTGAGGTTTCTCTGAAAATCAGGGAAACCGTTGAAGCCCAGGCTCTGTGCGAGTCGAATAATGGTTGCCTCGCTGACCCCTGTTTTTCTCCCCATGGCGGAGGCCGTGAGAAAAATGGAATCTTCGAGATTATGGAAGATATATTTGAGAACCTTCTTCTGTGCTGGTGTTAAATTGGCCGATTTTCCTTTTAACAATTCCTTCATGGGTGTCTCCAGAATGCTGTATAATATCCTGCAATAAATGAAGATTTTGCAGTATATACATTATATAGATAATCAAACCATGTTTGTCAATAACAATCAGGTCAGGTTCACGCTTGACAACGAAGGCGGGTTTTGGTAACAGAAAATAGTTATGAATTATTTCAATCAACTCTTGGTTTGAATTTTGCTGGAAAGGAGGTGAGGGACATACGGGTGGCCGACAGAGGAAAGTTGGCAAAATTATAACCTTTAAATTCACTTGTGAGAAGCAAAAGGAGGGGAACTTATGAAAAAGTTCAGAATGGGAATTTTAGTAGGAATTGTGTCTGTTTGTTTTCTCGCCATTGGAATGATGGCACCAAACGCCGTATCGGCAAAGATTACGTTCGTTACAATTGGAACAGGTGGGGTTACGGGTGTCTACTACCCGACGGGTGGCGCCATCAGTAAGATCGTCAACAAGAAATCCAAGCAGTACCACCTGAAGGTCACGGTGGAATCCACCGGTGGCTCCGTGTTCAACGTCAATGCCATTATGGCTGGTGACCTGGAATTCGGAATCGTAGAATCAAGCCGTCAGTATCAGGCGTGGCACGGGGAAAAGGAATGGGCCAAAAAGGGACCCCAGAAGGATCTCCGTTCCATCTGCAGCTTCCACCCTGAATCCGTGACCATCGTGGCGGGAGATGACACCGGTATCAACACCTTCAGAGATCTGAAGGGAAAACATGTCAATATCGGGAATCCGGGTTCCGGTCAGCGCGGTGAGGCTATCGACCTCCTAACGCAGGCAGGAATCGACTGGAAAAAAGACATCAAGGCGGAAGGGATGAAAGCCGTGGAATCCGCGCAGATGCTCCAGGACGGCCGCATCGACGCCTTCTTCTATACCGTCGGGCATCCCAACGGCTCCATCAAAGAGGCCACGTCCGGAAAACGCAAGGTTCACTTTGTACCTATTCCCGATGACATCATCATGCCGCTGATCAAAAAACACTCCTACTTTGCAAAGGCGTTTATTCCTATCAAGTTCTATCCCGGCGCCAGCAACAAGAAAGATGTCCCCACCATCGCGGTGAAGGCCACCTTCTGCACCAACAAAAAGGTTCCGGCGTGGATCGTCTATGACATCACAAAAGAGATCTTCGATAATCTCGAAACCTTCAAGAAACTCCATCCCGCCTTCGGCGTTCTGACAAAACAGAACATGCTGACGGGTCTGACTGCCCCGATCCATCCGGGCGCCTTGAAATATTACAAGGAGAGCGGGTTGATCAAGTACATCCCCAAGTCTCTGATTAAGTAGGGTTCGACTCATAGGGTGGGGAGGCAATTCCTCCCCACCTTTCTTTTTTCAACCCCCTTGTCATGGAGGTGTCACCGTGGCAGAAAAAGAGTTGAAGACGGAGGTTCCTGAAGAGGGAATAGCCAAGGCCCAGGAACTGGTCAAAGCCTCTGAAGAAGGGCTGAAATCCGTAAAGGGGCCCACCCGCTGGCTCGTTCCGGTCATTGCGGCGGCGTGGTCTCTGTTCCAGTTAGCCCTTCCATCAGTCATCATTTTAAATGCCGTTTATATCCGGGCCATCCATCTGGCCTTCGCGATCGTTCTCGTTTTCTTAAGCTATCCCATGTTCCGGAAGATTCGAAAGGGAAAGATATTTTCCTATCTCTCCGTGAGGGACCGCTTTACCCTTTTTGATTACATCGTAGTTATCCTGGCAGCCGCTTCCGCGCTGTATATCGCCTACGATTACACAGGCATCAGCGGTCGGATGGGATCTCCTAATACCACGGATATCGTGATGGGGGTCATGCTCCTTGTCCTGCTTCTTGAAGCGGCGCGGCGCTCCTTGGGACCCGCCCTGCCCATTGTAGCCATCGCCTTTATTCTTTACGCTTTTTATGGTCCGTACATGCCCGATCTTCTTGCTTTCAAAGGGGTTTCCTTGAACAGGTTCATCGGCCAGATCACCATGTCCACGGAAGGCATTTACGGAATCCCGTTGGACGTGTCGGCCACCATTGTCTTTCTTTTTGTCCTGTTTGGGGCCATGCTTGAGAAGGCCGGGGCCGGCGAATACTTCGTCCATCTGGCTTTTAGCCTTTTGGGCCGTTTCAGGGGTGGTCCTGCCAAGGCCGCCGTCCTCGCCAGCGGATTGACGGGGTTGGTTTCCGGATCCAGTATCGCCAACGTGGTTACAACAGGAACCTTCACAATCCCTTTGATGAAACGAACGGGATATCCCGATTATATCGCGGCCTCCGTCGAGGTGGCCTGCAGTACCAACGGCCAGTTGATGCCGCCGATCATGGGGGCGGCGGCTTTCATCATTGCGGAATACTGCAACATGCCTTACATCGAGGTCGTCAAGGTGGCCTTTATCCCGGCCATCATCTCGTATATCGCCCTCATGTATATCACCCATGTGGAAGCCACGAGATTAGGCCTGAGGGGGATGAAAAAGGAAGAAATCCCTCCCTTCTGGTCCACGTTTTTTAAAGGTCTTCACTATATCATTCCGCTCATCTTCCTGGTTTACGAACTGGTTGTCCTGAGACATTCCCCGGCCCTGGCCGCCTTTTACGCTATCATCGTGCTTATGGCGCTGATCATTATTCAGAACCTGATACTGGCAAAGAAACATGACATCTCCTATGGTCTGGCCCTGAGAGATGCCGGTGAAATTATCTGGAACGCCCTTGTATCAGGGGGCAAGAGCATGATGGGAATCGGTGTGGCCGTGGCTGCCGCTGGAATCATCGTGGGCGTCGTAACCATGGGCCTGGGAGGCATCATCACGGAAGTCATCGATACCATCGCCCAGGGAAACTTTGTGGCTATCCTGGTTATCACGGCCATCGCGAGCCTGATCCTGGGGATGGGACTGCCTACAACGGCCACTTACATCGTGCTGGCCTCTCTGACCGCAAATGTGATCGTTACCCTCGGTGGCCGTGCCGGCGTGGTCTTCCCCCTGGTCGCGGCGCATCTCTTCGTCTTCTTCTTCGGGATTATCGCGGACGATACCCCGCCAGTAGGGCTGGCCGCTTACGCGGCCGCCGCCATCGCCGGATCGGACCCCATCAAGACGGGGGTCAAGGGCTTTTCCTATGATATTCGAACGGCAATTCTACCGTTCATGTTCATGTACAATACGGACCTCCTGCTGATCAACATTCACTCCATCTGGCACGCGGCCTGGATCTTCTTTACGAGCACGGTGGCCATGTTCGCCTTCGCCAACCTGACCCTGAACTTCTTCCTCGTCAAAAACAGGATCTACGAGTTCATTCTCCTCGGGGTGGTTACCTTCGCCCTGCTGCGCCCGAAATATGTCGCCAGCCTGCTGGACCTGGGCAAGGGATGGGGGCCGTTTGCCATTGGCCTGGCCGGGATCATCGTATATGTGTTGATCTACATGATGCAAAAACCGAGAGCACGGGCCGCGGAAACTGTGAGCGTGTAAACGGAAACGGGGAGGGAATCGATGGTACCAGAAATTAAAAAGATTCTTTATGTCACGGACCTGAGCAGAAATGCCGCCTATGCCTTCAGGTATGCCGTTCGATTTATGAGAGCCTTCAATGCCGAGATCGTTATCCTGACGGTGGTCAAGGGTTTTAGCCCGGTGGATGAAGTTCCCGTCGTTGTCCAGATGGGGGAAGGCACATTCAAAAAGGCCAGGGAAGAGACCCTCAGAAATGTCATTGAAAGACTCAAGATACGCCTGGAAAATTACGGGAAGAAGGAGCTTTCGGACGACGAGAGGAAAAAGATGATGGAGAAAATCACCATCGAGGTCAAGGAGGGAGACCCCTCCGTCGAAATCCTCAAGGCCGCCGAAAGTGAAGACGTTGACATGGTCATTATGGGCGCCCACAGCAAGGAAGTCCTCAATTACACCTTCCTCGGGAGGGTTACACAGCGGGTTCTGCGACATATCCGAAAACCTGTCCTGGTCGTTCCCATTCCCAGGGGTTCCTTTGAACTCTCTTTCAGGGAGGATGATACCCTTTAAACATTCCCACGGGAGGAGAGGGTATGAAAAGAAATGGTTATTTTATCCTTTTAATCGCTGGGGTCCTTGTTTTTTGTATCGGATTGGGCAGCCTCATGGCCCAGGGGAGATTTATCGATAACAAGGACGGAACGGTCACGGACACGAAAACGAACCTGATGTGGGCCAAGTACGACAACCAGGGGGATATCACGTGGCACGATGCCAAAAAGTACTGCGAGCATATCATTTTAAGCAAGTATGAAGATTGGCGAATGCCCACCATCAAAGAACTTGAAACACTCTATGACCCAACGGTTAAGGGCTACAAAACGGTTTGTGGAAACTGGGTAAAGGTAGATCCCGCGATACAGTTGAGTTGCGGTTGGGTCTGGGCGAAGGACGCCCTGACGATCACCGCCTATGCCTACAATTTCACCCGGGGATATCGATACACGGACCGCATGGTCCATAAACGGAATTTCCGTGCCCTGCCGGTCAGGACGATTAAGAAGTAACTATCCCTTAACGCGGGAAACACGGATGAGGCGCGCCTTTCCTTCCGCGATTATATTTCCCTCACCGTCTTCAATCCGTGAACTGCCCTCAATAATCCGCGTTGTTATCCGATCCAATTTTCCGAAAACCTCCAAGGGCTGATTGACCTTTGCCGGTTTCCGGAAGGTAACCATGAGCTTGGCCGTCACGGCGTCATATCCCAATTCGTAGGCCAGCTTTGCGACTGCCTCGTCCAGCAGGGTGGAGAGAATTCCCCCGTGGACAATCCCGTCCCAACCCTGGTAAATCTCGGGAGGAACGAACCGTGTCCGAAGGGACTGATTTTTCTTATCGATGTCGAAAGAGAGACGCAATCCCCCGGGATTGTCCCACCCGCATACGAAACACTTGTTTTCAGACTTGAGTTTCACTTCGTTCCGAAGAGGCGATCTCCCGCATCCCCAAGACCGGGGAGAATATAGGCATGTTCATTCAATTCCCTGTCCAGCGCCGCCGCGTAGATGGGGATATCTGGGTGGGCCTCGGTCATGGCCCTGACCCCTTCGGGTGCCGCGACAAGGCAAAGAAACTTGATAGACTTGGCCCCGATATTCTTGAGATAGGTAGTTGCCGCCACGGCCGAGCCGCCGGTCGCGAGCATGGGGTCCACCAGGAGAAAGTCCCTGTCTTCCGGGTGCTGGGGAACCTTGAAGTAATATTCCACGGGCTTGAAGGTATCATGGTCCCGGTAAAGACCGATATGTCCGACCCGTGCGGAGGGAATCAGGTTGATAATCCCATCCACCATCCCGAGGCCCGCCCTCAGGATGGGTACCACCGTCAGCTTCTTCCCCCGAATAACCTTTCCTTTCATCTTTTCCAGCGGCGTCTCTATCTCTTTATCCTCAAGGGGCAGATCCTTCGTAACCTCGTAGGCCATGAGCATGGAAAGCTCTTCCACGAGCTCACGAAACTTCTTTTTCGAGGTATTTATGTCTCTCAGGTAAGTCAGTTTGTGCTGAATAAGGGCGTGATCGATAATATGGAAATTCTCGAATTTCTCCATGTTTGACTCCTCTTCTGTGGTTCCATTTGGTGGGGATTGCTAAATAAATCTCATAGCACAAAAAACGGGAGAACGGAAGGAGATTGACAAATCAATCTTTCAGGGATAGGGTTTCATCCTCGATGAAAGCGAATCTTCATGACCGGCGGAAAAATCTCCTGATGGATGCTTATTCCCGGATGTTCGATTACTTCGGCCCCCGACACTGGTGGCCTGGCGACAGCCCCCTCGAGGTCATCATCGGTGCGATCCTGACCCAGAACACGGCTTGGGCAAACGTGGAAAAAGCCATAAAAAACATCAAGTCTGCCCGCGCACTTTCCATTGAAAAGCTCTATGAGATTCCCGATGAAACCCTCTCGGAATGGATCCGCCCTTCCGGATACTTCAACATCAAAACGAAACGTCTGAAGGCTATGATCCGTTTCATCCGGGATACCTACCATGGAAATCTCGGGGAAATGGCAAAAACACCGCTCCCAATCCTCCGGGAACAACTCCTTGGGGTTTACGGGGTTGGAAACGAGACGGCGGACAGCATCCTCCTCTATGCCCTTGAAAAACCCATTTTTGTCGTAGATGCTTATACCCATCGGATCTTCAGCCGGCACCAGGTAATCGACGCAAAGGCCACCTATGAGGAAATCCAGCGTCTCTTCATGAAAAACCTTCCAGAAGATTCCCAACTCTACAATGAGTATCATGCCCTCATCGTTGAAACGGGGAAAACCTTCTGCAGGAGAAAACCACGTTGCGACCAGTGTCCCCTCTCGGGTTTCAACGGCATTACAGAGGGTCACCTGACATCTGAGAAACAAACTTGAGACCACCCTCACGGGTCGTTTCCTGACTTTATGAAGACATCCCCTTGCCGAAGTCTCCTCTCCTTACAAGAATAATAAATAACATTGACTTGACAACCTAACAAATTTTGTTTATATGCCAGTATAATAGGGAAGAAAATAAGATAACTGTCTGTCACATAAAAAGGGGGCAGGAACGATGAAGACGGAAAGGTTAAGAAAAGGTTCTTCCTCGATGAGGAAAAAGATTGTATTGGGTTTTCTTCTCGCCTTACTCCTCGGCACCATGATCGCGGCACCTTTAATGGCCTACCAGGTCACCAAGGGTGACACGCTCTGGGATATCTCGGGGAAATTTCTGCAAAACCCCTTCCTCTGGCCCAAGGTTTGGGCCTTGAACCCCTACATTCCCAATCCCCATTGGATCTACCCGGGGGACAAGATAAAACTGAAAACCTCGCAACCCCCGTTGCCCGCCAAGAAGGCCCCGGAGATTGCCCAGAAGCGGGAAGCAGCTCCCACTAAGCCGGCTCCCAAGCCACCTATTTTTACCCATGAAAATATCCACGCGGAAGGGTTTATCTCAAAATCGAGGCTTGACGAAGTGGGCAGGGTTCTGGTCAACGAGGACGACACCCCCCTCTTTTCCGAGCAGAAGAACCTCTGCTTCTATGCCAAGGAAGGGGAAACCATCCGCCCGGGTGACCGGTTTACCACCTTTACCTACGTCAAGACGGTTT
>CAZPTH010000021.1:0-19928 GCA_964589315.1 uncultured Thermodesulfobacteriota bacterium | reverse complement strand
GAGCGCATCCTCTACGATATGGAAAAACGTAGAGAACTGGATGCCGCGTAAACATCCCTCCCTCCAGCAAGAAAACCGGGGGTTTTCCCCGGTTTTCTTGCCTTTAACCCCCATTTTTTAAAATGTAAACCTGTGCCCTCGAAAAAGTCGAAGAGGCGAAGGCTGGATACACCGCGATTCACCCTGCCTGTCCCGTGGCACTGAAAGATGGTACAGGGATGAAATTGGCTTCGCCACCTTGTTTCGCAAGATTAAAACACGATGGAATAAAAGACAAAAACAGGCCCCATCAGGCGCAGGGCAAGGAGGTCGAACTTTTTACGAAGCCGTAAAACTTGAAACTTTGACGGATTTCGTGTAGAATATCATATAGAAATAAATTATCGAGGTCCCCATTATGAAGTCAAAACTGATCACGATTTTGTCTGTTTTAGCAGGAATAATCTTCCTCTCTCTTCTCCCTGCCAATGGACTTTGCGGCGTGACCCTTCACAAGCAGACTTACAGGGTCATCCCAGGAAAGGGGAGAACACAACTTCTCCAGACGTGGGTTGAGTATTACCAGGGCAACAAGGTTGCGGTCTACCAGAATAATGCCATATTCATCACGGACATCAGCACAAATACCCTGATCAATATCCTCCCCGTAAGGAGGATCTATGCCGTGAATGATATCGATGAGTTCGTAAAAAAGATCGAGAAAATCGCCGAGCAGATCAAGGCGCAGCAGTCCCAAGGCCAGGCAGAAGAAAACACGCCTTCCCAGAAGGTCACGGTCAAAAAGACTGGAAAGGTGAAAAACTTTTTTGGATACCAGGCAGAACAGGTCTTTCTCTATTCAAATGGCAAGAAGGTTCGCGAATTGTGGCTCACTGACAAACTCCCGTTGCAGAAGGAGATCAACGTAAACAAGGCCCTCGAGAAAAGATTTGAGATCGAAGATATCTTCGTAGCCCTTTCCGGTTCCAGGGATATTGAAGCTACCCCTGAATACAAGAACCTTTTCAAAGGCGGAAAGGTCTCCATGATGACGATCAGCTACATCAGTGGGACAGAGCAGATCGAACGTATATTCAAAGTAGAAATAAAAGAGATTCCTGAACATATTTTTAAGGTCCCGGAAGGTTTCAAAAAGGTTCCCATTGAACAGTTTATGCAACATTAACCCTGCGGACCGTCCTGCGTTACTAACTCCTTACCTGACAGGTATTCTTTAATGTTTAGCTGTTACATCTTTGACTGCGACGGGGTCCTCTTCGATTCTCTTGAGGCCAACATAGAGTTCTACAACGCCCTCCTCAGGGCCTTTGGGAAACCCCTTATGACGCCGGAACAGATTCAATACATCCATATGGCCACCGCCGAAGAATCTGTCGATTACCTTTTCATGGATGATCCTCGCAGGGAAGAGGCCCAGCAGCTCCGCCTCAATACCGATTACCACACATTCATCCCTTTCATGAAGCTGGCACCAGGGGCGAGAGAAGTCTTGCAGACTCTGAAAACCCAAGGGAAAAAACTGGCGATTTGCACCAACCGCAGTACAAGCATGGAGGCCATTCTCGAGCAGTTTGACCTAAAATCTCTCTTTGATTGCGTCGTAACTGCCCTTGACGTTGTGAATCCCAAGCCGGATCCCGAGGGATTATTCCTCGTTCTTGAAAGACTGCATCTTACCCCCAGTGAATGCCTCTATATTGGGGATTCCACCATCGACGAAGAGGCCTCTCGCCAGGCTGATATCCCATTCGCCGCTTACAGGTGTCCCGAACTCGACGCCGATTTTCACATCGACACCTTTGAAGAACTTTTAACCCTCCAACTCATAGATAAAGGAGTTTATCATGCCCCTCTCCGCAGGAATTGACGTCCTTAAAAAGGCCCATGAAGGCAACTACGCCGTAGGTGCCTTCAATTTCAACAACATGGAAACCCTTCAGGCCATTCTCGAGGCCGCGGAAGAGCTTAACGCCCCCGTCATCGTGGAAACGTCGGAGGGAGCCATCAAATACGCCAGTGCCCCCATGCTGTACAAGATGGTGGATGTCCTCGCCCGAGAGGTCTCCATTCCCGTGGTTATTCACCTGGACCATGGAAAGGATTTCAACGTTATCATGTCTGCCTTGCGGGCAGGGTATACCTCCGTCATGATCGACGCCTCCTCGTTACCCTACGAGGAAAACGTGGCCCAGACCCAGAGGATTGTGGAGATTGCCCATGCCATGGGAGTCTCCGTGGAAGCGGAGCTGGGGACCCTGAAGGGAATCGAGGATAACGTCTCCGTGGATGAAAGGGATGCAACTCTCATCAACCCCCAACAGGCCGTGGCGTTCGTGGAGGCAACGGGCATCGATTATCTCGCCCCTGCCGTCGGCACCTCCCACGGCGCGTTCAAGTACAAGGGGGAATCGAAGATTGACTATGAGAGATTGAAGGAGGTCAAACGCCTGACCGACATGCCGCTCGTCCTGCACGGGGCTTCAGGCGTTCCTCCGGACCTCGTGGAAAAGGCCGAGAGGTTTGGCGCGAAGCTGTCGGGAGCCAAGGGAGTCAGTAACGAGGTCCTCGCGGAGGCCGTAGCCTGCGGGATCAACAAGGTCAACACCGATACGGATCTGAGAATTGCCACCCTTGGGGCAATCCGTGAGGTCCTTGCGGAACATCCCGAAGAAATCGACCCCAGGAAGATTCTGGGTCCCGCGAGAGAGGCAATGAAGGCCGTCGTAAGGCAAAGGATAGAGCTATTAGGCTCCGCCGGGAAGGGGACCACTTAAAAAGAAACAACCACTACAAGGAGAAAACATGGCTGGCGTAAACAAGGTTATTTTGATCGGATATCTTGGGGCGGATCCGGAGATCCGTTACACCGCCGACGGGACAGCCGTCGCAAACTTCAGGCTCGCCACGACCCGTCGATGGACCAACAAGAACGGCGAGCGCGTTGACCAGACGGAATGGCATCGCATCGTTGCCTGGAGGAGGTTGGGAGAAATCTGCGCGCAATACCTTTCCAAGGGGAAACAGGTCTACGTGGAAGGCAGGCTTCAGACCCGTTCCTGGGAAGACAGGGATGGGAACAAACGCTGGACCACGGAAATCGTCGCAGAAAATATCCAGATGCTGGGTAAAGCCGGTGATGTCATGGATGTCCCGGAAGAGGCGCCTGCCGCCCAGGAAGATCTGGTAGACGAAACCCCTCTTGACGACGATATCCCCTTCTAAGGAATTTAAAGCCGTTTAAAAGGAGGCCGCGTAGGAGCGCTGCCTCATCCGAATGCTCAGAAGGATTCCCATGGCGAAGAGGTTGGTCAGGGTCCCCGACCCCCCATAGCTGAAAAAGGGAAGGGGGATCCCGACGACCGGCATGATCCCGATGACCATGCCGATATTGATAACGATCTGCCAGAAGAACATGGCGGTAATCCCCACGGCGACGACCTCACCGAACCGGTTCCGCGCGGTTCGTGCCACCTCGAGTCCCCACAGGATCAGAATAAAAAGAAGGGCGATAACCACCACGGAGCCCACGAATCCCCACTCCTCCGCCAAGACGGAAAAAACGAAATCGGTGTGATGCTCCGGGAGAAACTCCAGCTTACACTGGGTTCCGTGCAGGAAACCCTTCCCCCACAGACCGCCCGACCCCACGGCAATCTTGGACTGAATGATGTGGTATCCCGCCCCCAGGGGATCCCTGTCCGGATTGATGAAGGTCAAAAGCCGGGCCTTCTGATACGGCTTGAGAAACCTCCACATGACCGGTAACACCGCCAGTCCCGCCATGAATAGCCCAAAAAAGGTCTTGAGGGGAATTCCCTCGTAAAGAAGAACCGAAACAAAGATAAAGAGGAGAAGCAGGGCCGTTCCAAGGTCCGGCTGCTTCACAATCAATGCCGTTGGAATGAGAGCCAGAGCCGCTGGAACGATAATATGGCGCAGAGGAAGAACTTCCATCGATTTTCTGGACTCATAGTAATAACCCAGGATGAGAATAAGCGAAATCTTGGCCAGTTCCGAGGGCTGAAGGGAAACGGGCCCCAGGCGTATCCACCGCTGTGCCCCCGAGGTAATCATTCCATAGACGTCGACGAGGACAAGCAAAACGATGGAAATGATATAGAAGATAATGGCGTTCTCCAGGTAAAACTCATCGCTGATGGCAATGGCGATGAGCATGCAGACGAGCCCCGCCCCAATCCAGACGGCCTGGTGATAAAAGTAAGCGTGGGCATTGCCACCCTTTTCCAGCGTGGCGCTGTAGAGATTGAACAGGCCCAGAACCAGGATCGTGAGGACCAGGCCCGCCAGCCCCCAATCGAAATTTTTTATCAGTTTCCGATCGAGTTTGAACATCAGTAAATCTCCGGCCCGTCAAAATAGAACCGCAGGAACTTTCCCGCTATGGGTGCCGCAGTATGTCCCCCGTGCCCCCCATGTTCAACAAGGACACTCATAGCCACCTTCGGGGCCTCACTCGGGGCATACGCCACGAACCAGGCGTGGTCCTTTAGATGAATCGCGACACTCTTACGGGAACCTGGCTTCCGTTCAATTCTCACGACCTGGGCCGTCCCCGTCTTCCCGCTCACGTTGATTCCCTTCAGCTTCGCCCGGTGTGCCGTGCCGTGCTGTTCATTCACAACACCCCACAGCCCCGATTTTACCATTTCAAGGACCTTTCTGGAAACGGGTAACCGTGAAACGATCTTCGGTTTTTCGGAGAAGATAACCTTTCCATTGATATCCCTGATCTCCTTCACAATCAGGGGGAGCATCAGGGCCCCATCATTCGCAACCGCCCCAACCAGCATGGCCATCTGGAGAGGCGTCGTAAGGACATACCCCTGGCCAATGGCGACAGACAGGGTTTCTCCCTCAAACCAGGGTTCATGAAATCTCTTCCTCTTCCACAGCGTATCAGGAATCAGGCCGGGTTTTTCATTGGGAAGCGCGATTCCGGTTTTGTGGCCCAGGCCAAAGGCCTTGGCATAAAAGGCGAGGCGGTTGATCCCAAGTTTCAGGCCCACCTGATAGAAAAAAACATCACAGGAACCAACGATCGCCTGGTGAATTGGGATCCAGCCGTGGCCCGATTTCTTCCAGCACCGGTAACTCCGCCTCCCGAATCTCAGGTAACCGGGACAGTAAAGAAGCGTGGTTGGCTGAATCACCCCTTCCTGCAATCCCGCCGATGCCGTGACGATCTTGAACGTGGACCCCGGGGGATAGGTCCCCTGGATGGTCCGGTCCAGGAGCGGATGCTCCGGGTTTGCAATGAAGATCTTCCATTGCTTCGCCGTCATATGCGTGGTCATAAGATTGGGATCAAAGTTCGGATGGCTCACCATGGCGAGGATCTCTCCCGTGTTTGGATCAACAACCACGGATCCCCCGGTCTTTCCTTCCATCAGTTTTTCCAGTTCCTGCTGAAGGGAGAGGGAAATGGTCAGGTAGATATTATGCCCCGGAATCGGCTCCACCTTCCTGAGAACCTTGATCTCCCTCCCGTTCGCGTCTACCTCGACCTGATATCCACCCTTCGTCCCCCGCAACTGCTTCTCAAAGGTTTTCTCTATTCCGTATTTCCCGATATAATCTCCCGGCTGATATCCCTCTTTCTTTCTCTTCTTCAGTTCCCTCTCACTAATCTCCCCGATATAACCAAGGAGGTGCGAGGCAAGGGTGCCATAGATATAGTGGCGCCGTGACCGAATCAGTATCTCAAGCCCGGGAAAATCAGACAGGTGGGCCTGCAAACGGGCGACTTCCACGGTATTGCAGTTCTCTTTGATGATTCTTGGCTGGAACGAGGCGTAATAGGCCCTTTTCTTGAGGCGCTTCTTGATCTCTTTTACGTCCATTTTCAGGACATATCCCAAAAACGTGTAGAGTGCCTTGGAATCCCGGACATCCTCCGGAACGATCGCGGCGCAGAAGGAGGGGCGATTGTCCACGAGCAAATTCCCATCCCTGTCGAAAATCATCCCTCTCATTGCGGGAATCGTCTTCAAACGAATCCTGTTACTGATGGCCAACTGGCGGTACTTTTCATACTGAAAAACCTGGAGATACCACAGGCGTAACACGATCCCGACAAAGGCCAATACGACGAACAGGATTGGGATAAATAACCGCAGAAACCTGGGACGACCTTCCCGGGACGAAGTCATTTCAAGGTGAGTCTAAGCGGGAGAGAGGGCTTCTGTGAAAACCGTTCAAAAACAAAAAAGATCAGGGGTAAAAAGAGGGAAGTGATCAAGGCCTGGGTCATGATGATCCGGGATACAACCCCCATGGAAAACAGTTCTGGCTGATTCAGGTAGATCCCCAAGGCATAAACGCCCCCCACGATATATTCCAGGATAAAGGCCAGGAACATGGGATATCCGACAAACCTGAGCTGGAAAAAAGAGGTAACAAATCGGATACTGAAATAGAGAAGGGGATAAAGGACCATGTACTCAATCGGAAAGGCAGTAAAAGATCCCACATACGCGCCGGCAAAAAGGGGAAGAATCACCCCCCCCCGTTCCTGGAGATAAAGGGCGCAATAGATCGTGAGAATAAGGGCCATATCCGGCTCAAACCGCGCCCTCGGGATCAACCTGGCAACGATCACGGAAAGGAACACAAAAAGAATCCCAATAAGGAAAACAGACTTCCTGGGAACCCGGGGATGTCTCTCCTTAATCATGATGAGACTCACCCAGCTGGGCAATAGGTGCCTGGGGTTTGAGAAGGATGAAGACCTCCTCAAGCTTGCTGAAATCCACGCTGGGAGTAATTTCCGCCTCCTGGAACAGCCCGAAGCGCTTCTTCTTGATTTTCCTTACCACCCCGATCAAAAGCCCCCGGGGGAACCGATTCCCAAAACCCGACGTCACAACCAGGTCGCCCACTGCGATATTTTCCGTCCTCAGGACATTGAAGAGACGGCAGCGCCCTTCCAGCAACCCCCCTACAACGCCGTGACTCCGCGACCTCTGGACAATCGCGTCAACCCGGCAGTTATAGTGTGTAATGAACATCACCGTTGAAGCAAACCTTGTCGCCTTTATGACATATCCCACGACGCCCTTTTCACTGACAACCGGCATGCCCTGCTGAATCCCGTCCTTGGTCCCCTTATCTACCACAACCGTGTCCATCCAGGGGGTGGGAGACGCGGCGATAATTTCGGCAGGAAGCATGGGAGACGAAATATCCTGCTTGAAATTAAGAAGCTCCCGAAGCCTCCTGTTTTCCCTCTCCAGTTCCTGGAGACGAACGGTCTGGGCCTTGAGTTCACACACCATCTTCTTCAGGGATTCGTTTTCCTTCTTCGTGTTAACGAGATTAAAGTAATGGGTGAATATCTCGTCTGCCTTATCCGTGGTCACGGTAACAACCTTTTGAAACGGAAAGGCGATGTTCATCAGGACGTGGTCGACAAACAGGGTCTGCGGTCCTCGTTTCGAGAGAAACCAGAGGCCGACAAGCAAAATCAGGACGATAAAGCCTACAAACTTGTAAAATCTTTTACGATATGTGTTCTGAGGACGATGTATCATCCTTCCTACACACTTGAGGCAGTCAGCCTCAGCAGGTTGATGTCGTCCAGGACCTTCCCCGACCCTATCACAACCGTTGTCAAGGGGTCCTCCGCGACTGTTACAGGCAGGTTCGTCACCTCCCTGACCAGGAGATCCAGGTCTTTCAACAAGGCGCCACCTCCGCTCAGCATAATCCCCTTGTCCACGATGTCCGCGGCCAGTTCGGGCGGCGTCTTCTCCAGGGCGATTCGGATGGTCTCAATAATGGCGTTGATCGGTTCGGAGATGGACTCCCTGATTTCTTCAGAGTTTATCTCGATCGTCTTGGGAATTCCCGTGACAAGGTCTCTCCCCTTGACCTCGACCACCTTGGCCTCCTTGCTGGGATACGCGGAACCGATCATGATCTTGATCAACTCGGCGGAACGCTCCCCGATGAGGAGATTGTAGTGACGCTTTACATACTGAACGATGGCCTCATCCATCTTGTCCCCCGCCACGCGAACGGAGCTGGAATAGACGATCCCGGAAAGGGAAATAACCGCGACCTCGGTCGTCCCGCCCCCGATGTCCACGATCATGTTTCCGGAGGCCTCGGTGATGGGGAGGTTCGCACCGATGGCGGCCGCCATGGGTTCCTCGATCAGGTACACCTCTCTGGCCCCTGCCGAAATGGCAGATTCCCGGACGGCCCGCCTTTCTACCGGCGTAATCCCCGAGGGGACACAGATAACGATTCGGGGACGCACAAAGGATTTTCGGTTATGGGCCTTAATGATGAAATGATACAGCATCTCCTCGGTAACTTCGAAATCCGCGATGACCCCGTTCTTCATGGGTCGGATCGCCTCGATATTCCCGGGGGTTCTCCCGAGCATCTTCTTGGCTTCCGCCCCCACGGCCAGGACCTTTTTGTTCCCCTTTTCGTCCTTTTTAACCGCCACGACGGAGGGCTCCGAGCTGACGATTCCCTTTCCCTTTACGTAAACCAATGTGTTGGCTGTCCCTAAATCGATCGCCAGGTCATTGGAAAATAAACCAATCAAGGCATTCAGCATGTCAACGTTTCCTTTTCGAGAAATTTATTGACTTGTAATTTATCAAAATAAAAAAAGAATATCAAGAAATAAAAAAGGCAGGAGACGCGTGGCACGGAAACCGGGGTGGAAAACCAAGGACAGCGAACGGCGGGGGACCCCGTCCCGTTCCTTGACACATTCTCCAATGATGATTATGGTTTAAGGGACATGAGATATCTGGGGATAGATTTCGGCACGAAACGCCTGGGCGTAGCCATCAGCGACGAGACAGGGACCATCGCCGGAAAATACGGAACGATCGACAGCAAGGGATTGAAAAACGACCTGGAAAGGTTGAAATCAATCATCGAGAAAGAGGGAATTCAAAAGGTCGTCGTGGGATATCCGAGAAATATGGATGGATCCTCGGGCGCCACGGCCCAGAAGGTTGAGGCCTTCGTGTCCGGGCTTGAGTCCCTTGTCGACATCCCTGTTGAGACATGGGATGAACGCCTGAGCAGTATCTCGGCGGAAAAGCTCCTGATCAAAGGAGACGTGAGGCGAAAAAAACGGAGAAAGGTCATTGACCAGGTCGCCGCCGTCATTATCCTTCAGAACTATCTCGACTACCAGAGCCTTTCGATTCGATGAAATTCCTGAAAAATCTCGCCTTTACGGTCGTCGTCCTCTTTCTGTGCGCCCTTTTCGCCATCGGCTTCAACTTTCTTATCTTTCTCTACACCCCCTCCTCTCCCATTCATCCCGTTTACCTCCAGATCCCGCGCGCAGCCTCCTTCCGTAAAATCACGAGCATCCTCAAGAGCAAAAACCTTATCTCGAGCCCCTATTTCTTCCTGGCCCTCGGAAAATACAAAAAGGTTACGTCCAGAATGCAGAGCGGGGAATACCTCATCCCACCCCAAACCACCCCCCTGGAGCTCATGTCTATCCTTTCCGCGGGGAGAGTCATCCTCCACTCCGTCACCTTTCCGGAGGGAATGACGGTGAGAGAGATGGCCAATCTCCTGGAGAGCAAGAGTATCTGCTCCTCATACCGTTTCTACAATCTTGCCATGAGGCCTCACAGGATCGGTTGTCTCAATGAGGAATTCAGGAACCTTGAAGGAGCCCTGTTCCCGGATACCTACCTCTTTCCCAGGAACTATCCTCCCGCCCTGGTCATCAAGAAGATGCTCAAGCGTTTTTGCAAGATCTATACCCCCGCCATGCGGAAACGGGCGAAGGAAATCGGGATGACGGACAGGGAGGTTATTACGCTCGCCTCCATCATCGAAAAAGAGGCCCTCCTCAAGCGGGAAATGCCAATAATCTCCTCTGTTTTCCACAACCGGCTCAAGAAAGGCATGCGCCTTCAAAGCGATCCCACCGTTATATACGACATCCCTTACTTTACGGGAAAGCTGAAAAAGGAAGACCTGAAACGGCCCACACCCCACAATACCTATCGATTCAAGGGCCTTCCTCCCGATCCCATCTGTAATCCCGGAAAGACCGCTATTTTAGCCGCTCTCTATCCGGCAAAGACCAACTACCTCTACTTCGTGGCGAGAAACGACGGGACCCACGTCTTTTCTGAGACACTCGATCAGCACAATATCGCGGTCCTGCTTTACCAGCGTCAGCCCCCTGTCCCGGATCAGACTACCCCAGATCAGACGACTCCAGATCAGACGACATCCGATAAGGCTAACTCAGATCAGAAATAATCTCGAGCAGAAGGGCGTCCAGAACACGACTTCCCCTTGAAGTCGTTCTCAGAAACCCGTTTTGCATCTCAAGCCACCCGCCTTCGATCAGGGGATGAATCTTCCGAAGAACATCTTGCACCATTTCACCGCCAAACCTCGCCACCAGAGGCCCGATTTCAATGCCGTGGATCAGGCGCAGGCCCGTCAGAAAGGCCTCTGTAAGGGCCTCTTCACGCGTGAGCGGGGTTCTTTCCAAAAAGGCCCAGGCGTCTTCCCTGGCCATTTTCGCGTATCCCTCAAAATCTGTCGGATTCTCCCAGTGTGCTCCCCAGGGCGCGGAACCGTCACGGAAGTAGGACACGGCTCCCAGGCCGAGACCAATATAAGGTTCCAGATGCCAGTAGGCCAGGTTGTGAACGCAGGCGAACCCCGGCCTGGAAAAGTTGGAGGTTTCATAGTGTAAAAACCCGGCCTGGGACGCCCTTTTCTCCAGGAGATCCATCATCTCAAGAATGGACCTTTCCGGTGGTAACTGGAGCCTCCCTTGCGCGGCCTGCACCCCAAAAGGGGTCTCGGGCGCGATGGTCAGGCAGTATGCGGAGAAATGCGGGGCGCCGGAGTCCAGGACACGTGCCAGGTCCCGCTCAAAGGCCGCGGGGGACTGCCCGGGAAGGCCATACATCAGGTCAAGGCTCCAGTTCTCCCACCCCCCCTTCCGGACCATCTCGATGGCCTCAGCGGCCTGCCGGGTCGTGTGGACCCGCCCGAGACACCGGAGGAATTCATCCGAAAAACTCTGAACCCCGAGGCTAATCCGGTTGATTCCCAGGCGTCGATAGAACCCCAGCTTTGAAGGAGTCAGGGACTCGGGATTCGCCTCGAGAGAAAACTCCATGCCAGGGGATACGCCTTCAGGAAACAGCCCCGAAACCAGGACCTCGACCTGGTCTTCGTTGAGAAGTGAGGGAGTTCCACCCCCGAAATAACAGCTCGTTATCTCAACGGGGCCGTCAGAAAGCAATATCGCCTTGATCGCCTCCCACTCCCTCAAAAGCCCCTCGATATAAGGGGAGATCTCACCCTCCCTGCCCGCGTAGGAGACAAAATCGCAGTAAGCGCACCGCCTTCTGCAAAAAGGGAGGTGGATATAAAGGGCAAAGGAATTTCCTCCTTTTTCCTTCTCAACCTTTTTTGGGGGGGTGGCTTTCACGAGGTTATAAGGGGATTCAGACGGAGAGGTAGCGTTTCTGGATCTCCTCGTTGGTCTTCAGGTCGGCCGTTGGGCCCTCGTATTTGATCTGTCCCTTTTCGATGACGTAGCCCCGGTCGGAGACCGCCAGGGCAAAGTGGGCGTTCTGTTCCGCGATGAGGATGGGAATCTCCTTCTTCAGGGTTAAGATAACCTCTTCGAGATGATCCACGATGACGGGCGCGAGCCCTTCGCAGGGTTCATCCAGCAGGAGAAGCGAGGGGTTCCCGATAAGGGCCCGGGCGATGGCGAGAAGCTGCTGTTCCCCCCCGCTGAGTTTCCCCCCCTCTCGATCCAGTAACTTCCGAAGGAGGGGAAACATCCCGAGGATTGCCTCCATATCCCACTTTTGAGGCCCTCCTTTCCCCTTCCGGAAGGCCACCTCCAGGTTTTCCATCACCGTCAGTTCCGGAAAAATACGGCGGTCCTCCGGGACATACCCGATCCCCTTCCGGACGATCTCGAAGGGGGCAAGCCCATCAATCCTCTCCCCCTTGAACCGGACTTCTCCCTCCCGCGGGGGGACGAACCCCACGATACTCTTCATCGTCGTACTCTTCCCCGCCCCGTTCCGGCCGAGAAGACAGACGCTTTCATGTTCCCCCACAAACAGGGAAACCCCCTGCAGGACATGGCTGTCCACGTAGAAACTGTGAATTTCCCTGACCTCAAGCACGGGCACTACCTCCCAGGTAGGCTTCCTGAACCCGGGGATCCCCCCGAATTTCTTCCGGTGTCCCCGATGCCAGGAGGCTTCCCTGGTGCAGAACATAGATCTTCTGGGAAACCGAGAAGACAACCTTCATGTCATGTTCCGTGAGAAAAAAGGTGGTCTCCGTCTCGCTGGCCAGGCGATGGATCAGGGCAATCATCCGATCGGTCTCCTCCGGCGTCATCCCCGCCGTGGGCTCGTCGAGAAGCACCAGGCGGGGGGAATTGGCCAAGACGATTCCGATCTCGACCAGCCGCTTGTCCCCATAGGCCAGCTGGGACGTGGGGACATCGGAAAAGGGGAGGAGCCCCAGAGAATCAAGGATCTGTTCCGCCTCCGAAACGAGTTTCTTGTCCTTCCAATAGGGCGAAAAGAATGAAGTCCCCTTCCCATAATGGGCAATCAGGGCGGAAAGGATGTTCTGGAGGACGGTCATCCGACTGAAGATGTTCGTGATTTGAAATGATCGCCCGATCCCGATCCGGGCGACCCGGTGGGGCGGGAGTCCCGTAATATCACGCCCCTCGAAGAGAATCTGACCCGAGGAGGGGGGGAACTTTCCCGAGAGCATGTTGTAAAAGGTTGTCTTTCCCGCGCCGTTTGGCCCGATGAGAGACGTCAGTTCCCCCTTCTCCACCTTCAGGGACACCCCGGACACGGCCTGGAAACTGCCGAAATTCTTTGTCAGGTCTCTCACTTCCAGGATGATACTCACGCGCCTTCCCCTTCCGTCTTTTCCCGTTTACGCCTCGAAAGAAGGGTCCCCAGAACCCCATCGGGAAAGAAGATGACAAGGGGGATCAGGATGGCGCCCAGGAAAATCATCCAGATATCCGTAAACTTCGTGATGACGTGTTCGATGAAGAAAAAGAGGATGGCTCCCACAACGGGACCGAAAAAGACATGGGCGCCCCCCAGAACCGTCATGAGGACGGGCTCCGCGGAGGTCGTCCAGTGGAGCATGGACGGAGAGGCCATCCGGTCGAAGACGGCAAATAACCCGCCCGCGACCCCGGCGAAGAGCCCGGAAATCACGAAACTTGCCAGCCGGTAGGCCCGGATATTGATGCCCGTGAAGGCGGTACGCTCCTTGTTCTCCCTTATGGACATGAGGATGAGGCCGAAAGAGGACCGGACAACCCTGAACAGGACAAAGAGGGTCAAGAGGAAAAAGAAGGCCACGGCAAAATAAAATATTCGCGGGGAGCCGATGTTGATCTGAAACCGACCCCACCCGAGGGGAGGCAGCACCAGGCCCGTAAGTCCGTCACTTCCCCCCGTCACGGAACGCCACTGGTGCGCGAGGCTGAAAAACATCATCCCGAAGCCAAGGGTCAGGATTGCGAAGTAGATCTCGTCGAGCCTCACGGAAAAATAGCCCACCACGATCGCCGCAAGGGCCGCCGCGACGGTTCCCAGCAGGAGGGCCAGGGGGATCGAGGGAAACTCGTGTATCAGCAGGAAGGCGGTGACGTATCCCCCGATTCCAAAGAACGCCGCGTGGCCGAAAGAGAGAAGTCCCGTGTAACCGAAAAGGAGGTTAAAACTCAGGGCGAAGATCCCCATGATCATAATCTCCGTAATCAGCATGGTGATGTAGGTCCCCACGATGAAGGGCAAGCCGACGAGAAGAACCAACCCGAGCAGGGACAGCCACAGAAATTTCTTGCCAGAGTACATTGCGCTCACGCCTCTCTTGCAAGGAGCCCACGTGGCTTGGTCACCAGGATGACCGCCAGGAGGATATAGGGCAGGGCCATGGTTGCCTTCGGGAGATACTGGGCCCCGTACGCATTGATAAGTCCCAGTATCATGGCGCCGAGGAAGGCCCCGGGGAAACTTCCCAACCCACCGATGACCACCACGATAAACGATTCAATGATAATCTTTTCTCCCATGGAGGGCCCGATGGCACGGAGCGGCGCCGCCAGGCTCCCTCCGATCCCGGCAAGCCAGGCCCCAAACATGAAGACACCGGTAAAGAGGAGATTCACGTTGATTCCGATGCCCGCCGCCATCTCCCGGTCCATGGAGGCGGCGCGAATCTTTTTGCCCCACAAGGTCAAGCGGAAAAAGGCCCAGAGCGCAAACCCTATCAGGGGCCCGATGACAAGGATAAAAATACTGTAGACAGGATAGGTGAAGCCGGACACGTGAACCACCCCGTTGAGGAGGGCGGGCGGATTCACGATATGGTAACCGCTCCCCCAAATCAGGCGAACCGCGTCATCTAAAACCAACAAAACCCCGAAGGTGAGAAGAAGTTGAAAGGAGACATCCCGGCCATAAACAGGGCGGAGCAAACTCCTCTCGATCAATCCACCCACGATCGCCACAACAATAGGGGCGAGAAGGAGCGCTCCCCAGAAATTATGGGATAAAGAAACGATCTGAAAACAGAAATAGGCACCCAGCATGTAGAGAGAGCCGTGGGCGAAATTTAACACCCCCAGGACTCCAAAGATAATGGTCAGTCCGATGGAGATGAGAAACAGCAGCATCCCCAGCGAAATCCCGTTGAGAAAATTCATGAAGAAGAGACTCATGTCCATCCTTCCCCCGCGAGCGGATCCCCTTAGATATGGCCTCCCCTTTTCGCGCCACTCACCAACCTGCGACGGGAGGTAAAAAAGAGGGGGGATCTCACACATCCCCCCTCACTTGAATCACATTGCCTTACTTTTTACACCCCGTTTCGGAAACGGGTGGCGTAATCTCCGACCCCTTGAAGGTCACGATGGGCTTCAAGATACGGATAGGATACTTGGGATCGGAAGCGGTCTTTCCCCAGCTTACATCCAGCAGGGCCTGGTGGTCGCCCGCGCGAATCTTTATCTTCCCCACAGGCACCTCGATCTCCAGACCTTCCAGGGCCTTCACAATGGCTTCCTTGTCCACCTTGCCGGCCTTCTCGATGGCGGCCTTCAGGACATAGGCCGCGGCATAGGCGTTCTGGGCGTTATAACTGGGATAGGCATGGTATTTCCTCTTATACGCCTTGATAAACTTCTTGTTGACGGGAGAATTGTTTGCCAGGAACCAATAGCGGGTCCCCACCCAGATCCCCGTCGGCATCTGGTCTTTCAGGGCGTAAAGGACCTCTGTCGCGGCGCCCAGGGTCATCAGGACCTTGAACTTGGCCTTGAAAAACCCGAGCTTCTGGGCCTGGCGGACAAAATTGATCAGGTCACCTGACCAGAGGGAGATAATGACCCCGTCCGGTTTCGCGTTCATGATGGTGGTAATGTAAGGGGTGTAATCCTCCGTGGCGATCTTCGGAAAGGCCGTCGTGGTCATGAAGGTTGCGTTGGGATTGAGTTTCTTCAGGTACTTCTGGAAATACTCCCACGTCTGGTGCCCGAAGGCGTAGTCGGGGCCGATGGTCGTCCACTTCCTCGCGCCCGTCTTGGCCGCGATCCGGGCCGCCACCTGGACATTCTGGCTCAGGTTGGCGCTTACACGGAAGGCATACTTGTTACACTGTTTCCCCGTGACGTCCGGGGTCGCGGCATGCGTGATGATAAGGGGGGTCTTCAATTCCTTCAGGACGGGTACGACACTCTTGGCCACGCCGCTGGAATCGAGCCCGATGAGGGCATCCACCTTCTCTTCGTAAACGAGTTTTCTGAAGGCACGAAGCGCCACGGGGGGTTTCGCGCGGGAATCCTCGAAGGTGACCTTGAAGGGCCGTCCCAGCACACCGCCGGCCTTATTGATCTCTTCGACGGCAAGTTTCAAGCCGTTCTTGGCAAACTTTCCATAGGTCGCGGCGAAACCCGACATGATGTAGACCGAGCCGATCTTGATGGGTTTCTTGGCCTGCGCGACTCCGCCCAGGGTAAGGACCATCGCCACGACGAGAACAATTCCCCATGTCAAACCTTTACCAGCAAATCGTTTTCCTTTCATTCTCTGTCCCTCCTTTTAGTTCGGTGTTAGGTTTTAGGTTATCACGCTTCAGGCTTCGCATATCACCTTAAAGAAAGATAGCATTTCCCTGAATTTCCCGTCAAGGGGTAGCGGAGTTCGCCCCCTTCACTGCCCTTTCGTCAACCCTGATCCACGATTTTCCCGCCAGGGCGATCCCGAACGCCACCCACCCCAGCGCCAGCCCTCCCACCAGCCATTTCCACGAGTAGACTGTCGGGGGAATTCCCTTGAGAAGGTCGGGGACCCGGTTCACATAGGAATAAAAAATCATCGCGGCCCCCGCGATGGCGATGATCCAGTGATACCATCTCGACGTAAGGACGATACCGTTTTTGAACATGAGGTTCAGGGTTATGCTCGCCAGGATGAAATTCAGGGAAACGAGAAGCGGAGACCAGACCGGCCCGATCCACGCGACGGGAATGAGAAAGAGGATATCCCACGTTGTCAGGGACGACGGCCACCGGATAAAGACAAAAAGCCAGATATAGTAGAATATATCCCAGATGGCAAAGAGGTAAAGAAAGGAGGAAAAACGCAACCAGAACGAGCGAAAGGCCAGTCGCGCCACCACGAAAAGCATGACCATGGTCGCGGCCTCCCTGCCGAGCTCGACAAGATAGACAGAAAGGGGCATCGGCTTCAGGATAACCTCGAACCCCTCCGGGTAATAGATCATCCGGAGGTACTCCACGACGGCCGACTCAAGGTAGGCCATGGCAATGGCAAAAATTCCCAGCGCGAGGAACCTCATCCACAATCGATGCCGGCGATCTTCCAGGATAAGCTGCAGGTGGCGGGTGGCATCCATCACACGGTCACAGGCAGATGATCTCGTACTGCTCAACGTGGAGGTCTTTGGCGGAACGAATGATAATCTCGTTCCCCGTCTCCATCTGGAGAAGGTCTACCATCTGGGCCTCTTCATTCAAGAGGATATCCGCCACATCCTCGTGCACATGGATCAAGACCTTGTTGTGCCCGTTGGACTGGTTTCGAATCCGTTTCAGTTCCCTCAGGATATCGTAACAGATGGAATACCGGGACCGAACCCTCCCCGTTCCTTCACAATAGGGGCATTCCTCCGAGATGGTCTTGCACAGGCTCTCCCGGGTTCGTTTACGGGTCATCTGAACCAGCCCGAGCTCAGAAATCTTCAACACGTTTGTCTTCGCCTTGTCCTTTTTGAGGTGCTCCTTCAAGGCGTTAAAGACCTTCTCACGGTTTTCAATCTTTTCCATGTCGATGAAGTCGATAATGATGATGCCGCCAATATTTCGCAGGCGGAGCTGATAGGCGATTTCCTTCGCCGCCTCCAGATTTGTCTGCAGGATCGTTTCCTCCAGGTTCCGTTTCCCCACGAATCGCCCCGTGTTCACATCGATGGCCACCAGGGCCTCGGTCTGCTCAATGACGATATACCCCCCGGATTTGAGCCAGACCTTCTTGCCCATGGCCCGGTGAATTTCCAGCTCGATGTTGTAGTAATCGAAAATAGGCTGAAACCCCTGGTAGTGTTCGAGGCTGAAGGAGGGATCCGGCAGGTAGAAATCGAGAAATTCCCTGATCTTTCCATAGGTCTCATCGCTGTCCACGATAATGCGCCGCACGTCTCCGGAAAGGAGATCCCGAACGGCTCGCACGCAGATATCGGGTTCTTCATGGATCAGAAACGGCGCGGAGGTCCCGTTCTTTGCCTTAAGAATTGTCTTCCATACCTTCAACAAATATTCCAGGTCTGCGGCGATATCCGCCCGCGCGACACCTTCCGCGGCGGTTCGGACAATCAGTCCCATCCGCTGGGAGCGAATCTCTTCCGCGATACTCCGCAGGCGATCCCTTTCCTGGTCATCCTCGATCCTCCGGGAAATCCCGATATGATCGGCAAACGGCATTAGAACCAGATAACGACCCGGAATCGATATGAGGGACGTGACACTGCACCCCTTGGTCCCGATGGGCTCCTTCGATACCTGAACAAGGATTTCCTGCCCTTCCGTCAGGAGATCTTCGATGTGGCGGGGCTCATTCGTTTCCCTCGAGGCCGGGGAATTCGCCGGTTCCTCTTCCCCTTGAAGGAACAGTTCCTGGTACTCGTCCATTGGATGAAAGACATCAGAGACATAGAGAAAGGCCGCCTTCTCCATGCCGATATCCACAAAGGCCGATTCCATCCCGGGCAGGACCCTGACCACCTTTCCTTTGTAAATGTTCCCGAGAATTCCCCGTTCCTTTTTGCGTTCAAAAAAAAGCTCCACCACCTCGCCGTTTTCTACCAGGGCGATCCGCGTCTCCTGTGGAGTTGAATTTATGATAATCTCACTCATGTCCTGTTCCCCGCCCCGGTTCCCCGGGTGTCTGGGAAATTCCTCCAATCTTGATCATTCTCATTGAATCCGCCCTCAGCTTTTCCCTCTCGAAAAGCATTTTCATCAGCGGCATGGGACGCACGCCCTTGGGAAGAGGGCCTATCTGGACAATCAGTTTAACCCATCGGGGGTATGAATTTATCTCTTCAATCTTCAGAACATTCCCCAGAGAAACAGGTATTTCTTCCCCCTTTAAGGGGAATAAAACCTCTTCGAATCCTCCCGAAAGAATCCTGCGGGCGGCACTCATCACCAATGCAGCCTCCCGAGCATCAAAGACCCTAAATAAACACATATATTTGGACACCTTGAATGTATCAAATCCTTCGGATCTTTTCAAGAAACCGGCCTTCGCCTTCAAGATACGCAGACCTTTCGGGAGAAAAAGATTAAGCGCCTTCTTCATTTGCACGGGATCGACAGGATCCGTCAGGGTAAACACTACCACCTCCCGCAAGCTCTCCATCCCCAGGGGAATGGGAGAAGAGAAACGGACCTTGGGGGCGGGATGAAATCCCTGCGAATAGGCCATGGGAAGTCTCGCGCGCCTCGCCGCCATCAGGAAAGCCCGGACCATATCCAGGTGTCCCACGTAGCGGGCATCTCCAATCTTCATGAAGACGACTTCCAGGGTTTGGGGAGGTGTCCCATCCCGTAACTGACGCGCGTCAGGAAGTTTAACTTCCCGTGAAATGACCTTGGAGGCGCTTCGCCTGACCGTCACACCGGAGGAGGCATCACAAACCCCACAGCGCCGGCAAGGGCCTTCCGGGCAGGGGGGGCTTACGGCAGCCTCAAGGGCACTCTGGTACTCCCGCCAGAGATAATCCCTCTCGATTCCCACATCGATCACATCCCAGGGGAAAACCGCCTCGGGATCCCAGGGTCTCAACCCGGAGGTTATGACGGAAGAATCGAATTCGTTGGAGACTCTCTCCCACAAATCTCCTGAGAACTGGTCCGTCCACCCGTCCAGGTAGGCCCCTTCTTCTGAAAGGCGATAGAGGAATTCCCCTAAAGGACGCCCTCCCCGGGAAAGGACCCCTTCCCAGTAACTCAGCCGGGCATCATGCCACTTGACCTTCAATCCCCTGCGCCTCAGTTTTCGCCTGATATAGTTCTGCCTTTCACGAATCTCCTCAAGGGAAATCATGCCGCACCACTGAAAGGGGGTATGAGGCTTGGGAATGAAAGTGGAAACGCTGGCCGTCACCTCGTTCTTGCGGCTGATCTTTCGGGCCATACGCCACGCCTTTGTAACCAGCTCAACCAATCCGTCGATGTCTTCCTGTCGCTCGGTAGGTAACCCGATCATAAAATAGAGCTTGACAAGGTGCCACCCCGCCCTGAAGATGGTTTCGATCGTCGTAAGGATTTCATCCTCGTCGATCTTCTTGCTGATGACGTT
>CAZPTH010000020.1:14724-20310 GCA_964589315.1 uncultured Thermodesulfobacteriota bacterium | reverse complement strand
GGCTACGGACCACCGCCACATCCCTCGCGTTGTAAAGAAGCCCTTCTTCCTGTTTAAAGGAGGGATCGTGCTCTTCGTCGATGACGATGAGCCCCAGGTCCTTGACCGGCGTAAAGATGGCGGAACGGGCCCCGATAACGACAATGGGCGCGAGGCTGTGAAGCTGGAGCCATTGACTCCATCGCTCCCTTTCCGTGAGGTGACTGTGCCAGGTCACGACGGGGAGCTGGCACCGGGATTGAATCCTCGAAACAAGCTGAGGAGTCAAAACGATCTCCGGAACAAGGACCAGGGAGGATTTCCCTTTACGAAGGGTCGCCTGTATTGCCTGGATATAGAGTTCCGTCTTTCCGCTTCCCGTCACACCATGCAAGAGAATCGGGCGGGGGTCAGGGGAATTTATCTCTTCTTCAATCGCGGTTAGGGCGACCTGCTGTTCGTGGGACAGGGACAAAGAGGCCTTTCCCTCCGCTGTCAAACGCGGGGAAACCTCCAGAGGTATGGGCCTGGATTTTACCTGGAGCCTCCCCTTTTCCACAAGACGGCGAATCGATCGCCGGGACCGGGGAAACGCCCTTTTCAATTCCTGGTCAGATACCATCCCCTGCCGCGCGACGAAGGCAACAATTTTCCGTTCCCTGGATCCCAGTCGCGCCACTTCAGGGTTTTCCGGTCCAAGGTAAAAAAAGGTGACCTCGGGATTGAAACTCCTTACAAAGCCGGGGTAGTCCCAGCGGACCCAATCCCTTGCCGTCCAGTCGAGGAGGAATTCCCACATCCCCTTCCGGGCGATGAGGGGAAGAAGCTCTTTCCCTTCCCGCACATACTGGAGAACGATACGGGCATGAGACGCCTCCTCTCCTGTTTCTTGAGAAAGCGCGCGCGTCCCTTCAGAGGTAACCATCAGAGATTCTCCCTTTAAGACCTTTCGGGGAAGCGGGAGGGCCGTTTTTAGGATTGCGCCCAGGGGCACCCGGTAATAATCGGCGCACCAGAGATAAAACCGAATAAGACCCGGCATGAAAAGAGGTTTCTCAAACGGGACAAAAAGGACAGGTTTGAACGCCTTGACCGATGCGGTCTTCGGAGATTCACGCCAGACCTTCGTGACGATACCCGCCAGCCGGCGTCTCCTGAGGGGAGCCACCACAAGGTTCCCTTCGCTGATCCTCTCTCTTAGAGATGAGGGGACCTGGTAGGTATAGGACGAGGGGACCGACCCGAGAAATGTGATATCAACCCACACGGTGAAGATTTAACCCATTCAACCCTGAACCGCAAGAGGTAAAAAAGGGAAATTCCTTCCCCTCAGAAGGGATCGATGTAACGGGAAACAATATGGGTAATCGTTTCGAGGGTGACGGGTTTACTCACCAGTTCCGTAATCTTCAGCTTCTTGATATCTTTTTCCGAAATCTCTAATCCCCAGCCTGTCATAAGGATGATGGGAATATCCTCAGACTTTTCCCTTATTTTTCGCGCGAGCTCCCAGCCATTGATTCCGGGCATCCCCAGGTCTGTAAAGATGATGGCGAAACGATCGGGATTTTCCATGTAGAGGGCAAGGGCTTCCTCTCCCGACGTGGCGACAACGACGTCGTATCCCTGGGATGAAAGGAGTTCGCTGAAGATTTCCGGCAAGGCAGGCTCGTCATCTACGACCAGGAGAGAACCTTTCCGCCTTTCCAGATGGAGTTCACCGGTCACCATCCGCCTGATCTTTATGGAATCCTGCTGCTCGGATCTCCACGGCAGTTCTATGGTGATAACCGTTCCTTCTCCCTCTTTGCTTACTATGTCTATTTTCCCACCCAGCCTCTCAATGACCCCCGAAACGATGGAAAGCCCGAGGCCACTCCCCCTGGTCCCCTTGGTCGTAAAGAACGGTTGGAGGGCATGGTCCAAGACCTCCTTGGGCATTCCCACCCCCGTATCCTCAAAGGTGATCCGAACCCCTTTCGTCCCTTCCTCAAGAACCGCTGACCTTGTACTGATCTTCAGGGTTCCCCCATCCGGCATGGCGTCGACAGCGTTAAGGATAATATTCATGAAGGCCTCTCGAAGCTCCGAGGAAAGGAAAAGATTCTCATCTCGGAAATCACGCTCAATATGAATGGTAATCCCACGCTTCTGTGCCTGATCCTTCCAGGAAAATTGGGTAATCTCAATGGCGTCTTCAATAATCTTGTGCAGAGGAATCAGTTCCAGGGCTACCCGGTCCTGCCGGACCCGGGTATATTCCTGGATCCTCTTCACGGCGGTGATCCCCTGTTCAACCGCCTTTTTCGTGAGATTGACGCAGGATCGCACCATGTTCGGATCCGCCGGGTGCATCTCAAGGAGCTGGATGCGCCCCATAATGGCGGCCAGGATATTATTGAAATCGTGCGCCACGCCTGTGGCAAGCTGCCCCATCGACTTGAGCTTTTCAGAATGGGCGATTTCCGCCTCCAGGCGTTTCCTTTCCGTTATATCGAAAAGAATCGCAAGGATGGCAGGGCCGTCCCAGTAAAGGATTCGCTGAAAGTTGCATTCCACAACCCTTATCTCCCCATCCTTGTTAAGCACCAGGCTCTCATAGCTGGAAGGGACATCATCCCCAAGCATCCGCCTGGCCGCATTGTCCCGCCGTCTCTGCCTCTCCATTTCCGGGACAGTATCCCAGACATTCGCGTTCAGCATCTCTTCCTTGCTCTTGAAACCGAAAAATTCCATTCCCGTCTTGTTCATAATCCTGAACTTGTCGTCCTGATGAATATAGATAATAGCGAGGGAGGTCTCAAAGATGCTCCGGTAAAGGCTTTCAGACTCCCTCAAGGCCTCCGTTCTCCGCTCAACCTGTTCTTCGAGACGCCGGGTATAGTTCTCTATTTCCTTCTCCATTTCCACTCGGCGTGTGATGTCTGTAAACATCACCTGGACACCCTGAACTTTCCCGTGTGTATCCAGAACGGGAGAGGCATAAATCTCCACATCGATGATTTTTCCTGACCGGTGAACCATATGGGTGCGGTAGGTCTCGGGCTCTCGCTTCCCCTCAATCCGCTGGCGGCTTATCTTCTCTATTTTCCCCCTTTCCTTGTCCCAGGCGAAGAAAAGGCGATCCCTCCCGATAATCTCTTCAGGGGGATAACCGAGGATCTCGCACGCCCTTTTGTTGACATAGTCTATCTTGCCCGTTGCATCGAAGGAAAAGGCACCGACCAGCAGGTTATCCAGGAGATCCCGGTATTTACGGTTATGAGAATCCAGCTTCTCTTCCGCCCGTTTAAAGGAGATCATGAGGAAAATCGCCGTGAAGACCAGAATAACAATCGCCGTAAAGGCAATCGCCCTCGTCTGCAAGAGCCAGCGATGTAAGGCCGTCTCGATAGGCCTGAGCGACTGGAACCTCATAACATACCACACTCTCCCGTGATCGATAGATAAAGGAACATAACTTACCAACACATGTTCGCTTCGTTTCTTCGCCTTTCCGCTGGGAGAAATCGTTGAACTCAAAATTTCCCTCTGTGCGGTTTCAGCCTTTGGGGCCTTGACAAGCCCGGGTATCCTTTTCCGTAGCGAAACGGGTAAGTTGGTGTCACAGAAAAGTATTTTCCCGTCCCTATCTACCAGGGCCCAGAACGTGCCTTTGGGGGCTCCAAGAGTCGAGGCTGGAAAAAAGTGATGCCCAATGGTATCTGGAAGCAGGATCGTAAAAAGAACACCCATATACGTTTCACTTCTGAACACGGGAGAAGCCAGCAAAAGGACATCCGTCTGGACCAATTTCCCCGCGACAGGATCAAATCGCATGACTTTCAGGGGAGCGATCACGGCTTTCCTCTCGAGGCGCGCCTTTTCGAAGAGGGCTAAGTACTGCTTTGCATCAGAAATATCCTTGGAGAAATTCACCCCCTCCATGGACTTCTTTTTCGGGAATCCCCAGGTCACCGTTCCCTGGCGATCCACAAAATGGATGGAATCAAACCCTGGATAGCGCTTGATGACAAGGGCAATGTTTTCCTGAATATCCTGCCTGTAAACCCCGGGCAACAGGATCCAGTTAGGGTTCATCCATGAAGAAACAATCCCAAGGACATTCAGCCTTTCCTTTATGAAAGTGGACACGAGGCGGGTGGTATGAGCAACCTTCAGATTGGCCTCTACGGTTGTGCTCTTTATCATATCCTCCCGTCTCTTCTCCACAACGGAACCTGAGACAAGGATGATGAGTGACAAGAGGACAGCCGCAATCACGGCGATGAAAATCGTTCGTTTCATCCTACTTTCCGAACAAGACCGCGGAGTGGAGAACCCCGAGAGGTATTTTCAGCCCCAGTTCTCTAATCCTCCCCATATTGAAGGCCACCGTCCCCTTGGGAGGCACATCGATGGGGATATTCCCCGGCGAGACACCTCTCAAGATCTCCGCCACCTTCTTGCCGGCATAGAACCCCTGATAATACCCGGTCAGGAAAATTCCCCCAGCGAACCCTTTCTTGATGTAGCGGCTGAAAAAGGTGATTTCTGGCACCCGGTTATGTGCGATCGTCCAGGCAATAACATCATCCGAGTTGATATCCCTGTCCCCTTTTCCCTTGAGCCCTTCGCAATTATAGATCACCAAAAGGTCCGTTTTCCCCTGTGCCTCCCTGATAATCTTCTCCCACCCAGAAAAGGAATAGGCAAACTTGAAAAAGACTACGGGCAGTTGATGCCTTTTTGCTATTTTCATGAAATTACTTA
Organism: uncultured Thermodesulfobacteriota bacterium; assembly: GCA_964589315.1. Lineage (GTDB taxonomy): Bacteria > Desulfobacterota > S145-22 > S145-22 > S145-22 > JAOZMY01. The sequence continues at coordinate 15,579 of CAZPTH010000020.1, read as the reverse complement.
TCATCGTGTGAGATGTGGCACTCGAGTCACTGAGCAGGCCGATCCGCTTGACCGGTTTTCCCAACAGGCTGGAAAACAACTGGATTGACTGGAGAAAATAGTGACGTTCAAGAACTCCCGTCACATTCAAACCCGGATGTTTCCTGGAACCTTTGACAAAGCCATACTCCTCAGGCTCACGGTTAACACCGAGAAAAACCAAGGGAAGAGGGGTTCCAAGGAAATGGGCCAGCACGTATTGGGCCGCATTGTCGTCAAACCCCACAAGGACATCCGGCTGGTAATCCTTGATACGCCGAATGGCTTCCTGGGAAATATGATAGATCCAGGTGGCATCCTGGTGGTGTTTGGTATCCATGTAAAACGAACGGTATTCACATGGAATGCCTTTCAAGGCATCACGAAGCCCCTTTTCCGCGTTCACGTGCCAGAAAAGTCCGGGGTGATAACTGAAGACGAGGAAGATCTTTTTAGGGGCCGCGAGACCCTGCCCTCCCAGAACCAAAAGGAGACCTGTAAGGCACAAAACCGAAATCCGGACAATCCTTTTCGTCATGATCCCCCCAAGATTTTCCGGGTCGAGGACATTAAATCCGTTGCAAAGCAACATATCCCATCATGCCCATTTATGCAGATAAACTCTACATAAGCTATACACTACCGACAACTCTCGTGTCAATCAAGCAGGTATGAAAAGGACCAGAACCGAATTAGTTCCTGCGCAGGAAAGCAGTCATCATCCGCCTTCGCAGGAGACCCCGTATTTATGCGGGAAGGAATACTATCGTCACCCGCTTCGGCGTGATGTCGCCCTTCACGGCAGGCGGATGGCCGCGCCGTAGCCTTTGGCGAAGG
>CAZPTH010000020.1:0-14624 GCA_964589315.1 uncultured Thermodesulfobacteriota bacterium | reverse complement strand
GTATCGCGAGGGATTCATTTTTGATGTCCCCGATCAGCATGTGTCCCGGGGCGTGGGTAATGACCAGGTCAGGCTTCGCTTTCTGAATGACTGCCTGGGGAGTCACACCGCAGGCCCAGAAAACGGGGATCTCTCCCTCCCGAATCGTGACGGGATCCCCATAGTCCGGTCGTTTCAGATCCGTGATCCCGATGGCCTCGGGCCGGCCTATGTGAACCGGGGCACCATGCACCATGGCGTACCGGGTGGTGATCTGCACGGCCCTCACTACCAGATCTTCAGGGATGGGACGCATCGTGACGACGAGGTTTCCCCTGAAAATTCCCGCGGGTTGAACAGGGATGGAGGTCTTGAACATGGGGACATTCCGATTTTCTTCAATGTGACGCACGGGGATATCGTTTTTCAGCAGGGCCTCTTCAAAGGAAAAACTGCACCCCAGAAGAAATGTCACGAAATCGTCCTGCCAGAGGGATGCAATCGTCTCCACTTCCCCCTCCAGGCATCCGTCCCTGTAGACCCTGTATTTGGGAATGTCAGTCCGGATATCCGCCCCGTGGGCCATGAACTGGGTGAGAAAAACGCCCGGCTCAAGGACTTCCAGAACAGGGCAGGGCTTGGGGTTTCGCTGGCAGAAGAGCAGGAAATCAAAGGCATAGGCCTTTTTTAAAATGACGAGATTCGCCTGGACATAGCCCGGCGCCAGGCCGGCCGTCGGCTTTGTGTAGCGCCCCTCCCGGATTTCCCGCCTGATTTCGTCCGGATTTTTCATTTGAATCCCCCCTTTGAACTTCGGACCTCAACCTTCAGTCATCAGTCTTCAGACGTCTCCCCTACATCCCCAGAAAGGCCTTTTGCACCTCCGGGGACTGGAGGAGATCACTGGCCTTACCCTCTGTTACCACCCTTCCCGTCTGTATGACATATCCCTTATCGGAAATCTCGAGGGTCTCCCGGACGTTCTGTTCCACGAGGAGGATCGTCATCTTCTCTTCCTTGAGCTTTTTGACCGTGTCCAGGACCTCATCCACCAGGACAGGGGCAAGCCCCAGGGAAGGTTCATCCAGCATAAGGATCTTGGGATTGGACATGAGGCCGCGTCCGATGGCCACCATCTGCTGCTCCCCTCCGGAAAGGGTATTGGCCAGCTGGGTCTTCCGTTCCTTTAACTTCGGGAAGAGGGAATAAACATATTCCAGATTCTCCTGCTTCCTTTTCTCATCATCGATAATGTAGGCCCCGATCAGGAGATTTTCCTCCACGGTCATGGGGCCGAAGAGCATCTTTTCCTCGGGAACATAGGTAATTCCAAGATGCACAATCTCTTCTGTATGCAAGAGCCGGATATCCCGTCCTTCAAATAGAATTCGCCCCTTATAGGCCCGCTGGGATCCCATAATGGCCCGCAGGATGGTCGTCTTCCCCGCCCCGTTCGACCCCACGATGCAGACCGTCTCCCCCCTGTTGACCCCAAAGGAAACCCCCTGAATGACGGGAAGCCCCGAATAACGGACCCAGAGGTCCTCGATTTTCAGGATCGGCTCCATCACCTCCCCCTCAAGCCCCTTCCTGTTGTTGTTTGACGAAACGCTCCCCAAGATAGGCCTTGATGACCTCAGGATTCTGCTTGATCTCCTCCGGCTTTCCCTCCGCGATCAGGTTTCCACTGTCCAGAACGATGACGCGGTGACTCAGGTTCATAACCAGTTCCATGACGTGTTCGATCAGCATAACCGTGACGCCCCTGTCGTAATGGATTTCCTTGATGAGACCGATCATTTCATCGATCTCCGTGGGGTTCAGCCCCGCGGCCACCTCGTCCAGCAGGAGCATCTTGGGTTGGGTCGCCAGGGCCGTTGCCATGGCCACCCGTTTCTGAGCCGCCACGGGGAGCGCGCTTACCCACTGGTCCGCGTAGTCTTGAAGACTCATAAATTCAAGGATCTCATCAGCCCATTTCTTCGCCACGCTCCGGGAATGGGTTCGGAGGAAACTTCCCACCATGATGTTCTCAATGACAGAAAGATCCCCCGAGGCCACAAAGATCTGAAATGTCCTCGCCAGACCGAGGCGTGCCACGTCGTAGGGCTTGAAATTCGTAATCTCCTTCCCGTCGAAAAAGATCCTGCCCGCCGTGACGTTGTAGACCCCGGCAATACAGTTAAACAAGGTCGACTTCCCCGCCCCGTTGGGGCCAATCAGCCCCAGGAGTTCCCCCTTTTCCACCGAAAAGGTAATATCGTTGTTGGCCCGGAGCCCGCCGAAATCCTTCGTAACATGCTGAATATCGAGGATGACGCTCATGTCTTCTTACGCCTCCTCGCCTTTTCCACGATCCCCCAGATGCCCCGGGGCTCGAACGCGGCGATGATCATGATAATCAGGGCGTAGATAACCAGGTCCAGCCCCGCGAGACCAGCCCTTCCTCCCAGCCAGCTTCCAAGGTAGTTCTTTAATGGTATCAGGACGGCAGCCCCGATGATGGGACCCCAAAGGGACCCGGCGCCACCCACCATGGCCATCATGGCAATGAGAATGGAAAGGTCGAGAGACATGACGTCTTCGGGCTCGATATTGAAATTGTAGCAGGCGTGGAAAGATCCCACGACGGCGACGAAGGAGGTGGCAATGGCGTAGGCCTTAATCTTGCACCAGTGCGCGTTGATGCCAAGCGAGCGGGCGACCTCTTCATTGTCCTTGATGGCACGGAGCTGAAATCCCAGGCGGGACTTCCGGAACCAGTTGATGTAGAAAAACCCCACGAAAAACATCCCAAGAATGATGTAATAGTAGTAGCTGTCATTCCGGAACTGGAGATAGAGAAAGCTCGGCATCTGTTTTAAGGGCAGCTCCAGGCCTCTTGCCCCCCCGACGAAGTCCCAACTCTGAAAAACATCCAGGAGCACGAGCGAGGTAGCAATGGTGGCAATGGCGAAGTAGTGCCCCTTCATGCGAAAAAGGGGATACCCGATGATAAACGAATAGATAATGGCAAAGATCATTCCAATGGGGGCGGAAACCCAGAACGGGATATTCCACCTTATCAGCATGATAGCCGTCGTATAGGCCCCAATCCCCACATACTGGGCCTTTCCCAGATCCACCTGCCCCCCGTATCCCCCGATAGTGTTCCATCCCATCCCGTAGAGAGAGAAGATGAGGAACTGAATCATCGTGGCCATGGAAAAACTGGAGTGGGGAATGAGCGGAAAGGTCAGGAGGAAAATGCAGAATACCCCGAAGATAACCATGTCCTTTTTGGGAAAATCGGAGAAATCGAAAACATTGCGAATTATCTCCGCCACGGCTAACCCCTCTTCCCAAACAGGCCGGTGGGTTTCACGACCATGATAATGAAATAGGCGAGATAGACGAAGGTGTACTTGAAGGAATGGAGTTGGATCGCCTGCATCCCCTTATTCCCCGTAAGGTTGGCAAAGGCGTCCCACATGGGGGGAATATAGATGATGAAGCCAATGATGATCCCGGCGTAAAAGGCCCCTTTGATGTTTCCAAACCCCCCAAGGGCCACCGTCGCAAAGGCGATCATGGTGAACAAGAGACCGATATTGGGATCCACGGGCCAGAAATTGACCAGCAGGGCGCCACAGATGGTCACCGTGGCCCCCCCGACTCCCCAGGCCAGGGCGTTCATCCGTTCCGTGGGAATTCCCATGTAACGGGCCGCCTCGGGATTGAGGGCCGTGGCCGTCAAGGCCTTCCCTGTTTTCGTATGCCCCAGAAACCAGGAGACTGCCAGAAAGAGAATAATCGACAGGACGGCGGCGGTCAGTTTCGTCGCCTCGAAAATAATCCCAGGTCCCAGCTCAAAGCTCCGGCCCACCAGGATCCCGTGGTGAGCGATCTGGGGCTCGGAACCGAAGATGAGAAGCGCCAGGTTCCTCAAAAGGAGCATCAGCCCAAACGTCCCGAACAACTGGGCTACCACGGGCCCCCGCAAGAGATATTTAACGAGCCCGTAATAGCAAATGACTCCGAGAATAAACCCCACCACTGCCGCGATAGGTAACGAAAAGAGGGTATCCAGGCCTGAAAAGTTCGCGAAGAGAAGGCCGGCATACATGCCCACCATGAGGAACTCGCCATGGGCGAAATTGACAATGTCCATCACCCCGAAGATGATCGTCAGCCCCAAAGCCACCAGGGCAAAAACCATCCCCATCAAAAGGGCTGAAATGACAGACTGGAAAATCTCTACGCCGAAATGAGCCATTCCGTTTCCAGGTAAAGAAAGCGGCGCAGATCCCTCAAAAGGAGACCTGCGCCGCATATTGAATGTTTTTTAGAATCCCTTGAGCGGATAGATCATGTTGGCTGTCGCCAGATCAAAGGGATAGACAACCTGAAGCACGATGTTGCCCGCCTTGTCTTTCTGGTACTGACCGATCATGCCGGATCCCAGGATATTCTGTCCGACCTCTTTGCCAGAAGCGGCGAACTTGATTCCCTTCCAGGGCACCACCAGGTACTTTCCGGGAATGTCGATGCTGTTGGCCGCCTTCTGAATGGCCTTAGGATCCGTGGATCCTGCCTTCTCCAGAACATTGACCCACGCCTGGAGACCGGTGAAGGCACGCGCCGAGGCACCCCCCAGGTCGTTACCCGTCTTTTTCTTGTAGAGGGCGTTGACTTCTCCTGCCACCTTCTTTACTTTGGCAATCGAGGGGATAAACACGGTTCGAGTCAAAACGCCAATGATATCGTCTTTCAAGGTCTTACGAAACTCAGGTTTCTCAAAACCGGCATCCTGGCCCCACATAACCTTGGGTTTCGCTTTCATGGATTTCAGGGTCTTGACCATCAGGATGGCATCGGACGTGTAGGACGCGAAAAGCATGGTTCCAGGTTTCGGAGCCAGCAGGGACTGGACCTCAGAACTCAGGTCCGGGGCCTTGGCCGCGTAGAGGATCGATTTGGCAAGCTTGAAGTTATACTGCTTTGCGAAGGTTTTGATAAGCTCGTCCACATGGGATCCCCACTCCGTCTTCTCGCAGGCGGACACGATGGGTTCCAGGTCCTTCTTTGGTACGGCCTTGACACCCTTGGCCTTCCCTTCCGTCAACCCCTTCAGAAACTCGAAAAGGTCCTTCGTGAAATACTTGTCGTGAGGCGTCGTTCGCCAGAACCACTTAAAACCTCGCTCGGTCAATGCCGGACTGGTGGAAGACCCATTGATCATGGGAACGCCATACCGTTCGCAAACCGCGGACACGGTCTTCGTCACGGAGCTGTAGTAGCACCCGAGGATTCCAACCACGTGATCGTCCTTAATCAGCTTTTTGGCCAGGTCGGCGCCCAACTGGGGATTCCCCTGGTGATCCTTGAAGATCAGCTTGATCTTTGCGCCACCCAGGGCCTTGATTCCCGCCTTCTTGGCCATGGGCATATCGATGTTTGGCATCACGTTATTACAGATTTTCGCCGCCAATTCCGCGCCGGCACGGAGTTCACGACCCGCCGCCGCCGCCGGGCCAGTCAGGGGATAGATAACCCCGATCTTGATCTCCTTGGCGGCATGGGCCGCCGGAACAAAACCGGCAACCATAACGAAACTTAAAATGACACTCATAACAACCAATGTCTTCCCAAATGACTTCATACAACCCTCCTTGAATATGTTTGTTAAGGAATTTCTCAATTCCCCCCGTTAAAGACTCCCCTCCTTTCAAAAGCAAATTTACACAATAATAAGTATTAATATATAAAATCCAGCAAAGTGTCAACCTGTTCCCATCACACGATTACATTTCCAGCCAGGACAGGAATTGACGTCTATGCGGAACAGGTGATATATACGTGACAAAACAGGCGCCTGTAGCTCAGCTGGATAGAGCAGCGGACTTCTAATCCGCAGGTCAGGGGTTCGAATCCCTTCAGGCGTGCCAATGATTTCAAGGGGTTAGGTGGTTTAGCTTAACCCCTTATTCCTTTCTTTCCAACATATAGCCAACAAATTTTCCTTTTTACAAGAAAAGAGAGGTTAAATATAAGCTATTCTTATGGCATCTCCCGCTTTTTTGCCTGCAACCTTTATCTCCTGTCCCGGCCGTTACCCCTTTCCACGGCATGAAAAGGGGGCAATAGAGCCAGGGGATTCTCGTGAAACAGGACCTCGCGTGCTTCAATACCCCACGTTTCTTCCACCATCTCCGCCGCCAGAACAAATTCCCCCGGGTCTCTGCGAGAAGGCCCATGGCTGTCCGAAGCCACGTACCTGACCAGACCCCTGTCAATCAGATCCATGGAGACCCTCTTAATTTCCGATCCCCACGTTCCTACAAGGCTCCCCGCATCAACCTGAAGTTCCCCCTCGGAGGCAACGATGTCCCTTCCAAGCGCCGGTTCCGCAAAAAACGGACTCCTCTCCGGATGCGCATAAATAGGTGTTATATCCACTGACAAGGTTGCGAAGGCCATATCCCTGACGATGGTCTCACTTCCATACATGGGGGCTTCGAGCAGAAGATGTCGCCCCGTGGGCATCAGGGGAACCTTCCCCTCTCCAATCCATTCCAGAAGCTCGGGGAAGATACCCACCTCTGCCGCCAGGTATGTCTCTATTTCCACGCCTTCCTGCCGCATCCTCTCCTTTAATTCCCTTTGAAGGGCCTCCCCCTTCTCGCGAGTCCAATAATAAACTCCGGGGATAAAATGCGGGGTTATGACAATCCTCCGAACTCCCGCCTCCGCGAATAACCTCGCAAGTGACAGGGCCTCTTCCCAGCTCGTCGGGCCGTCGTCAATCCCGGGCAGCAGATGGCAGTGGATGTCGATCATGATCGCCATGTTCTCCTTTACACACCCAGCCAATCGCAAGCAGGGTCACAAATATCCACGCATTGGCAGGAATTTGCAGGTTAAAATCGAAGAAACTGTGAATCAGGATCGCGATGATCCCAGCCGTCACCCCGCGGGCCAGGGGGATGTCTCGTTTCCTGTGAAGAGAAAGGAGGCCTCGCACCACGATCCAGAGAAAAGACAGCAACCCCAAAATCCCTCCCTCTGCGAGGAACTGGAGATAGTCATTGTGGGCGTAATCCCAGACAACACGGCTTGGAAAATGCTGGTATTTCGTGAAAATGAACTGAAAGGTCCCATACCCGGCCCCAAACACGGGGAAATCCCTCACAAGCTTCAACGTGTCCTGCCACACGAGGATCCTCCCATGTCTTAGGCTCGCCTGGGAGGTCATGAAACGCTCAATGATGGGTCCCATCCCCACCCAAAGGAGATAGATGAAAATCAGGGCGACAAAGACCTTCATGTAGCGGGTGAATTTTGTGGCATCGTCCTTTTTTCCGCTGAAATAGAGGTAGGTCATCCCGACAAGAAAGGCGGTGATCCCGGCACGCGAGATGGTAAAGAAGAACGCGAGGCTGAAAACCATGACGAGGAGAATTCCGACCATCTTCCTCGCCTTCTCCTCGAAATGAAAGGGCGTGGGAAACCTGCGGCTGATGACCTGGACTATGTGAACGGGAATGACCATTTCCAGGTACCCAGCCAGGTGGTCCGGGTTTCTGTAGGTTCCGTGGACCCGGTGGCCGAAATTACCATATTCCTGCTTATGATACCAGAGGAGCCACTTACTCCCCGTAAAGGAGAGGAAAAGGCCATAAAGGGCCTCGAACAGGGTCAGGACAAAGAGGGCGTTCAAGAGCCTTGAAAGGGATCGGTGGTCAAAGACATTGATAATCAGGAGATAGAGGAGAAAGACACTCGTCCATCGAAGGAACTGGGAGACCGTCCGTATGGGGATCAGAGAAAGGGTGGCTAAAGCGGAATCTTGACCCAGCACTTCCTTCAGGTAGGCCGCCTGGGGAGAAATCAGTTTGAGCAGCGGAAAGGGCAACGGAATGAGCTGAATCAAAATTGAGGCAATAAAAACCAGAAAGGGGATAAACAGAGGAGAGGTTTTAATGGGACGCTGGCGCGTCAGGCGGGTGACCATCAGGATGATAAAGAGAGAAAAAATCAGGAATTCTTCCCCGTAGAGAACCACAGGTTGCACCGCTCCAAAGAGAAAGACAGAGGATAGTAGGATAAAAATCGTGGCAATTTCAAAAAACCCCGGCCCCCTTTTATGAATTCGTCCAGAATGACGGGGCGCGTCAAGTTGTCTTCTCAACTTCATCTCCTTCAACTTTCACTTTCTCCTCCACCCTGGGAGCTCCTGAAATAACGTGTCACCACCCTATTCTTTTCCCCTTTCAAAATCGAGTTTCTTGATCCTCCATTTCCTTCCGTCCGACCTTGCAAGCACGAACAGGAGCCTCCCCTTGTCTCTGAAGATCTCCTTCCCACGGACTTTTCTGTATTCCGAGTCATACCTGCCGCTTATCTCACATCGTCCCTGATGCCTCTCCACCTTTTCCTTTACAAAATCAAACCGAAGGACCTTCAGGGATTTGAAAAGCACGTCGTAGTTCTTTATGGCGAGGCGAACTGGTACCCCGTTTTGTACCGCGTTTTCTTCAAAGAGGGAAAAAAGCGACGAACTGTCCCCGTCCCGGTAATAACGGATAAAGGTATCGATCACCTCGTCTGGTGCCTGATGCTCGACACGGGCCGGCGCTTGGATGTTTGCGTTAGCCTTGTCGTGAAAACCAGTCATGGCTGGAGGATGGGTAAGGATAAGCCTGCCCGTAAGCATGCCTCCATTTCCCGTGGTCTGGGACTCGGACCTCGCCCCGAAAGTTTGACCCCCATTTCCCAAGACGATTCGGCCGGGGCCTTTTGTGCCCTGGATGCCTGCCAGGGAAAGGTCCTCAACTCCCGGGAAACCTTTTGCCATGACCTTCGATGGGTGAGGGAGGGGGGATTCTCCCTTTTTTCCGGTTCTCTGGCTGACAGGATTGGACTCCTTTTTTGTTTCTTTGACGGGGGTGCCTGCTTTTGCGGGGGCAGGAGACTGCCTAACCAGTTTCACGGCATGCCCCGCTGTGGCCTGTTTCGTCTTTCGTTTCTCCTCTTTTTCCGGCTCCGGGGTTTTCACGGTCTCTTTTGTGACCACCGCAACCAATCCCGGGCTCCCCTTTTTGTCCTGGTATCCTAAGGAGACCCTCTCTTTGATTTCATGCTCTCCAGCCAGCCTGCTGGATCGAGATTCATGCCGTTTAGATTGGGTGGACCGGGCCGATGCGACAAGGCGCTCTACTTCCTTCCCTTTTTTCTCTGGCCGCGAAACCTCCCTCTTTTTCTGAGACTTTGAAGCCTTTTCGGGAAGTCCTGCCTTTACCTTTTCGGCCACCCCTTTCGAGGAGGGAGGATGTTTCGGTACTGCCTTCCTGGTTTCCTCTTTTCCCCTGCCGATATAAAGCACCAGCGTCACACTAAGGGCAAGGGTGATACCTGCCCCGATGGCGCGAAGGGGAAATCCTCGCTTTTTCCGCACATCGGATCCGCGGACTGATTCTTCAATGTCCTTCACGATGGCCAGGAGAACGGCATTTTCCTTGTCGTAATCCCTCCTCAAGGTTCGAGATCTCAAGAACCTGTAGGCCTCGTTGACCTTTTGGCTCATATCCAGGGCCTGGCCTTTATCTCCCATCTTATCGGGATGCCACAACGAGATCAGGCGCTTCCAGCTCTCGCGAATTTCCGAGGAAGTTGCCTGGTATGTCAGGCCCAGGTGAGCGTAGGGATTCGTTTCACGAAACTCGTCGATTTGGGTCAAAAGCTGTTCGATCCTATCGATAAGGTATTGCTGACTGAACCCGTGCCTTGCCGCGACCTTCTTCAGCAACCGTTTGTCCGGGTTTTGAAGAAAATCACGCAGTGAAAAATAAATGTCTGATGGGGAAAAGCCCGACTCAATAAAGATGGCGGGGAGGTCCTTCCCTGAAGAAATACTTTCAAGCGCTTCTTTTAAGGCTTTATTGCCCATTCCCCCTCACAAGCGTAACCTCATCAAAGAAGACCTTTCCCCCCAGAAACCGATTCAGTTTCTGCGTCGACCTCCTGTGGAACCCTACCCGGTAGATCCCGGGTTGGCTCACGTGGAAACCCAATTCCATCTTCGTCCACTCCGTATCTCCCTTGACTTGAGGAGAAGATACATGCACACCGGGACCGGATACCTCGAGGGAAAAACCACTGGCGCTCGTTAGCGCCTTCGACGCCATATGGGCCTGCAAAACGTAGGAACCCGGTTCGAGATACACATACTGAAAAGGCATCCACACGTCGGGATTCTGCTCGCCATCAAAGGCAAGGGAAAAGGAACAGTCACCGTCGGTCTTGTAATAATGAATGACTCGTGCCCATTTCAGTCCCTTGCATCTTCTGTAAGCCCGCCATGAAAAGCCGTAATTCAAGAGGTTGTTTTCAAAACTCCCGTTGAAAATGAGGTTATCCTGGTAGGCCTTCTTGAAATGTTTCCGCCACAGGCGCCAGGCATCTTCCTGATACCTTGCCCCCATCAGCCCCGAAATCATCCCCCGGAAGAGTTTGTCATCCGTCCAGCCCTCACCTTCCAGTTCACTCCACAGGGAAAGGGCCACACCGGGCCGACGGGCCTTAAAGAGAAGATAATCAAGTAGCTTTCTACGTAACGTCTTCTCCTCCGGGACGAAACCAAGCAGGGCTTTGTCGCTTCCCAGGAGAAGCGCCGCCATGGCAAAAAACTGCATCCCCTTTTCCGGGTAAAGGGGGAGTAAGATTCGAATCTCTCTCAAGGCAACCTCTCTCGCCCACGGTTTGTCAAGCGACATGGTGTATAAGAGCAAATTCCAGTGGACATTGAAATCCGTGGGGTTCAGGGTATCGATAATTTGGATAAGATCGGCCTCATCAATGCCGTCCTGACCATTTTTCAGGGAAAGCCACAAAAGCCCCACCCAGGCCTGATAGGACAACGGATTAAGGGAAACAACCCTTTCATAGGCTGTAAACGCACCCTTGTAATTACCCAGGAAGGAATCGATTCTCGCAAGGGAAGCCCAGGCATCCGCGTCCCACGGGCTGATCTCCACGGAGCGGCGAACCCCCTCCACGCTCCTGCCCATGATTGCCTTGAAACACGCGCCAGTAAAAAAAAGGCCCGTCACAGACCAGAGGAAAAGCAGGATCCCGATGACCAGACCTACCACAGTCAATCTGGAAACTGAACGGGGCACTTGTTGCTCAACACGACTCATATGACAAATCTCTCGGCGCTTGTGGTTTACCGCAGATTAGCACAGATCGCAGAATTCTTTAACGGGAAACGAGGCAAAGACGACGATTTATTTCGTCAATTCAAGTCTCTCTTCCTTCGAGGCATAGTTCCCGTAGTGGTAGTGATAATAGGAGTAGTATTTGCCGTAATAGTAGGAGCCTTTTCGCACCTTCACGTCATTCACGACCACGCCGAGCAGATTGGCCCCCACCTTGAACAGGAGATCACACCCGTGTTTGGCAGCAGGTCGCTCGGTCTTTTCATTCCTGATCACGGTCAACGTCCCATCCGCCAGACGACCGAGAACCAGGGAATCCGCAAATCCAAGCAGGGGAGGAGAATCCATGATGATGATATCGTAGGAATCCCGGCAGTTTTCGAGGAAACTGGAAAAGAGACGTGAATTCAAAAGCTCCACGGGATTGGGAGGAATCGCGCCGGAGGCAATAAAATCTATCCCAAGCCCGTCCCCAAGGTTGGGGCCGATCGATTTGGTAATAGTCCTGAGATCTATCTTCCCCACGAGAAAGTTGCTCAAGCCAGGGTTTGACGCCACGCCGACAATCTTGTGAAGGCGGGGCTTCCGCAAGTCACAGTCCAAAAGGAGGACCCTGGCATCCATCTGGGCGTAAACGACGGCCAGATTAAAACTCAAAAAGGTCTTGCCAGCCCCTGTCTGCGGCGAGGTCACGAGCAGAACCTCCGGGGGATTTTCCGCGACACTCAGCATGAGCGACGTTCGGATCATTCGGACTGCCTCCGAGACAGAAGAGCGGGGCTCCCGGAGGGATTCCAGCTCGATCGCATGTTCCTTACCATTACTCTTCGTGATGATATTCGGGATAGTCCCGAGAATCGGCAATCTCAGATAGTCCTCCACCTCTTCGGGACTCTTGAAGGTATTATCAAAGTATTCGAGAACAAAGGAGGCCGCCACCCCGAGGAACAACCCGACAATCAACGCCAGAAACATGCTCCGCATGGGTCTGGGCATGAAGGGGGCCAGGGGGATCTCCGCCCTGTCGATGGGATGGATCCCGGAGGACTTGATCCCTACCTCCACGTCCATTTCCTTGGCCTTATTCAGCAGGAGCTCATAAATCCGCTGGTAGGTATCCACTTCACGTTTCAAGATCTTGTAATCGATGCTCAATTGCTTGAGTTTCGTAACCTTGGTCTTCTGGACCTTAAGGGCCTTCGCGAGCATCTTCTCTTTCTTCAGGGCGGTCTGGTACTTGGTCTTTATCGTCGCGATGATGAGCTGTTTCTGCCTGGCGATCTGCCGCTTGATTGAACGCAGCTCGGACTTTATCCGCTTCATCTTGGGATAACCCGGCTTGAAGACACTGGAGAGATTGGCGTATTTCTGCTCGAGCTTGGAAAGCTCCTCCTTCAACGACTGGATAAGGGGGTCATTCAAGACCTGCGGGAGATTATTTGGATTCTTGACGCTTTGATTATAATAGGTCTCCAAAGCGATGCGTTCGGAACGGGCCTTGCTCAGTTCTTCATTGAGGGTCCCAAGCTGAACCGTTTCGATATTCTGGCCTTCCCCCATACCGTTTATCTGGTTCAGGAAAATAATGTCATGCTTCTTGCTGAACTCGTTCAGCCTTTCCTCCGCGTCCTCCAGCTTGGCCTGCACGCTGGCAATCTGCTTCTTCAGGTAGCGGTGTCCCAGTTTCGTCGCCTGAATCCTCTTCTCGAGGTCAAACTTGATGTATTCATCCACCAGGGTATTTACAATCTTCGCGCAGAGGGCCGGGTTATGACCTTGAAAGCTGACCTCGAGGATCGAGCTTCCTTCATCCCCGTTCCTGCTCTTCACGGGAGGTTTGACGGTCAATCTTCCAAGGAAATCCGACACAAGCGCCTGATCCTTGAGGTTCGCCAATTCCTCAGGGCTCATCTGGCGGCCACTGTTTTCCGACTTGCCCTGAAACAGGGCAAACACGCGTCCCACAAGGCCCAGGACAGTTCCAAGGAGGGAAAATCCGCCCTCTTCATCCTTAAACTCGGGATTGTTCTCCAGGTCGAGAACCTCAATGACTCTTCTGGCCAGGGCCCTGCTCTGGAGGATGTCTGCCTGGGTCTCCATATAGCGACGCTGCTCATACCAGCCCACGTATCGCTGTGAATTATTGAAAGGGACGAGGGAAGGCTGAAGATTTATCTCCACCGTGGCTTGCGCCTTGTAAACGGGGCGCGTTGTAAAGACACGCAAACCCGTTGTAATCAGCACGGCAAGACAAATGGCAATAATGACCCATTTATGTCTCAGGAGAACATCCAGGTACTTCCTGAGATCAATCGACTCTTCTTCCAGGTATTGTGCGGGGCCATAACCCGCAATAGGCTCGGCAGGCAGGTCGCCTTTTCCGGTTCTTGGACCGATCCCATTTTCTCCTGGAATGGGAACCATAGAATTATTGTCAGCCATAGATCTTCCTTCTTAAATCCTTTTAACGTCCCGCTCTCGCGGTTGGTCCGGATGGACCCCATCCAAACCCGAAGAAATGATACACGAAAACCTTGAGGCCATTCGAGGGGACAATCACAACGTCATTGGGCTGTAACATGATATTCTTTTCTTCGCCATTCCGTATATTATCTATGTTGACCTTAATCATCTTTTTTTCACCCGTTTTCAGGGTCCTGTAAATGGCAACCTGCGTTGGATCCGCGTCGATCTTCATCCCTCCCGCCTCTGTAATGGCCGCCGTCACGGAAGTCGGCTGGGTCAGGGAAAACGAACCGGGCCTCCTCACAAAACCATCCACGTAGATATTTTCCGCCTTAGGGATATACAGGATGTCTCCGGGTTTCAACATCAACTCATCGAAGAATTTCATGTTGTCCACAAGCTTGTCCAGGTTCAGATAGAGGACCGTGTTCTTCTCCGGGCCAATATGAGTCAAGATAACGGTCTTGGAGGCCTTGTCCGTCAATCCACCCGCCATGGCCAGGACATCCAGCACGGTTCGCGTCCCCGTCAGGGAATACACGTCCGGCTTATTGACCTCCCCAAGGACTGAAACGCGAAACCCCTTGTACTCCGTCACTTCGAGGTTGACTTTGGGATTCATGACATAGGTTTCCAGGGCCTTCTTTACAACCTTCCGAGCCTCCGCAAGCGTCAGCCCTCCAATCTTGACGCTCCCGACCAGGGGAAAAGAGACCTTGCCCGCCGCATCGATCTTTCCCGTCAAATCCTCGAGCTCTTCCACGCCAAACACGGAGACCTTCACAGCATCCCCCGGCATGAGACGATACGGAGGTATCTTGATCCTTCCGACGGACAGGACCAGTTTTTTGTTGAATTCCTCATTTCCTCCCCAGTAGGCGTTTAAGTCTTTCGCTGTCGCTTTAGACGCCTTCTCAAAAGAGGGGGGATTATAGGCCGTGGAGCAAGAAACCACGAACAAGAGCAGAAACAGGAGAAAGT
>CAZPTH010000019.1:0-20523 GCA_964589315.1 uncultured Thermodesulfobacteriota bacterium | reverse complement strand
GGAAGGGCCCTCATCGGGGTTGGAATGGCCTGTGCCCTCATGGGAACCTTAAAGCTTCTTATTAACTGGTATCCCAGAAACACCTTTGGAACGGCTTCTGGCCTGATCCTGTCCGTGGGAACCCTCGGCGTCATCGCCGCGACTGCCCCCCTGGCAGAGGTGGTGGCCCGGCTGGGCTGGCGGGCAGCCTTCTATGGCATGGCGGCCTGTCACCTGGGTATCGTCATCTGGATTGTCATGAAGGTTCGGGAAACACCGGAGGGGAAAGAAGAGGCCAAAGGTGCGCCTCCCGAGAACGAAGAGAAGACCAGAGCCAGCGTAAGAGATTTTGTTCTTGTCTTTAAGCACCCGAGTTTCTGGCTGATATCGGCCACCACGTTTGTCCGTTACGGAACCTATGTGGCGATTTCGGGGCTTTGGGCGGGACCCTTTTTAAGGAAGATTTACCAGTTTTCCCTGGTCAAATCCGGGGATTACCTCATGGCCTTTCCCCTTGGATTTATCCTGGGAGGCCCCATCATCGGGTTTGTCTCCGATCGGATCATGAAAAATCGCAAGCGTGTCGTAGTCTTGGGAATGGCGGGATACTCCCTGATGATGATTCCGCTTTGCCTCAAGGCCCGGGTTCTTCCCGACTGGCTCCTGTTGGCCTCTTTCGCGGGGATGGGATTTTTCACCTCCTCGGGCGCCGTCATGTACGCCAACATCAAGGAGCTTCTCCCGGAAAAGATATCGGGGCTTGCCATGGCGGGGGTCAATTTCTTTACCATGATTGGCGCAGCCACGTTTCAGCACGGGATTGGGGCGTTTATTAAACGGATTTCCGGCTCTTCTGTTCTGAGCGCGGCTTCATTTTACTGGGGATTCAGGCTTTGTTTCGTTGCTTCCCTGGTGGGGGTTATCTGTTACCTCTTCGTGAAAGAAGGAGGCCTGGTCCGTCCAGGGGAAAAGGTGGAGGTCATGGATGCAAGAGTGGTTTAGGGAAAGCTTTTCACAATACAGGAGGCGCGTCGCGGCGGCCCTTGGCCAAAGACCACCCGATAAAGTCTTCACGGGATGCCGCGTTCTGAACGTCTTTACCGGAGAAATTCTCGAACAGGACTTTGGGATTGTCGGTGAAAGGATTGCCTATCTCGGGACACCCGGCCGTCACAATATCGGCAAAGACACGGAGGTTATCGACCTCAAGGAAAAGATCGTGGTCCCGGGATACTTCGATCCCCATGCCCACACGGACCTTTACTATACCCCCTGGGAGTTTGCCCGGGCCGTTGCATCCAGCGGGACGACGGCGATCTTTTCGGATTCCCATGACATGGCGAACGGGTTGGGCATGGCCGGGTTTACTGAGATCCTGTCAAAGGCAAAGAAATTTCCCCTGAGGTTTCTCAGCGGAGTTCCGCTTGCCTCGCCCCCTTATCCCGTGGAAGGGGAGGACCTTTATGACCGTGAAAAGGTCCGGAGGCTGCTGACCTATAAGAATGTCATCGCCAGTGGCAGCGAACTGACCCCGTGGGTCAAGGTCATCAGGCAGGACGAGGTATTGATGGAAAAACTCTTTCTCGTCAGGAGAACAACCGGCAGAATCGAAGGTCACACGGTCGGCGCCAAGGGGGAAAAACTGGCGGCCCTTGTCTCCGCGGGAATAACCTCGTGTCACGAATCCATGTCACTGGAAGACGTGGAAGAGAGATTGAGGCTTGGGCTCTATGTCATGCTGCGACAGGGATCTATCCGTAAGGAATTTACAGAACTTTCCCCTCTTTTGAAACGGTATCACCCACGTCTCATGCTCACGCCCGACGGCCTCTTTGCCGATGAGATTGCCGATAAAGGGTACATGGACTACGTGTTGACAGAGGCCCTCCGTCATGGAGGAGACCCGGTTTCCCTGATACGTATGGCCACCCTCAACCCTGCCGTTTATTTCGGCCTGGAGGCCCACCTGGGGGGAATCGCCCCGGGCCGCCTGGCCGATTTTAACGTCCTTGAAGAGATAGGGGAACCAAGACCTCTCCAGGTCTGGATCGGGGGGACCCTTGTGAGCCATCCCGACAAGGGAATAACTCCCGGGCCTGTCTCCGTGGGGGAAATCCCATCCGAAAGGCCCTTCAGAATTCCCCGTTTAACGGCGGCAGATTTCTCCGCCCGCTATCCTGAGGGATTCGCGGGGGAAATTCCTGTCATCGACATTGTGAATCATACGGTGACAGGAGTTTATCGCTGGAGCCCATCCGGAGAAAATGACGGACAGGCTGAACCCGCCAAAGATGTGCTGAAGATTGCCATGATACACCGGGAGGGACCCGGATCGGGTATGGGGATCGGTTTCGTTCATGGGTTTGGGCTGGATGGGGAGACCCAGATTGCCTCGTCTGTCGCCCACGAGACGCACAACCTTTTGGTCGTGGGATCCGATGAGGAACAGATGGCTCAGGCGGCCAACGAAGTCGTCGCCATGGGAGGGGGTATTGTGGTTCGGTCCCATGGCGAAACGGCCTACAGATTCCCCCTGACAGTGGGCGGCATGATGAGTCCCCTGCCCATGGAAGAAGTGGGCAGGGCACTGATTGATCTCAGGGATATTCTTCATGAAAAGGGATGTCCCCTTCCTGATCCCCTGTGGACCTTTGGATTCCTTTCCTTTACCTCTATCCTGCGTCTCAGGATTACCATCTCCGGGATTTATGACGTTCAAGGGGGCAAGATTTTATATAATGCCAAGGTTTAAAATGATCAGACTATGGATTTGCACGGATAAACTCGGGGGCAGATAAGGAATGGATTGAAGGTGTGGGGCAAAAGGCGAACGTTTTGTTTCCCCTCCTGACTCAGCACTTAACCCATAACGCACAATGCATCATGTAATTTACTGTTTTAATTATTTTGTCGGATCATATTGTAATTATTGAATAAATCATTTGTATAATCGTGTTTGACATTTTAAATGAATGGGTGTATTGGGAAATTATGTATATCTGGAATCCGATTAAAAAAGTAGCTTAAAAAAGGAGGGGTAGTATGAAAAAGATCATTTTGGGTGTGGTGATTTTCGGGCTTCTTGGTGTTGTGGCTGTGCATGCGCAGGGTTTTACACTGATAGCCCCCGATGTAAGCGGGCAGATGGCAATGAGTCAGGTTTTTTCAGGTTTTGGATGTACAGGTAAGAACATCTCTCCGCCACTAAAATGGGTCAATGCCCCCAAGGGCACCAAAAGCTTTGCAGTGACAGTCTATGACCCGGATGCCCCGACGGGAAGTGGTTGGTGGCATTGGGTTGTTTTCAATATTCCTTCAAATATTCACGAACTTAAGAAAGATGCGGGAAACCTGAAAAAACATCTGGCACCCAAAGGTAGCGTGCAGAGTATAACGGATTTTGGAAAACCCGGGTATGGAGGGCCCTGCCCTCCAAAGGGTGACAGACCTCATCGTTATATATTCACAGTGTTTGCTCTCAATGTTGCAAAATTAAATTTAAACGAGAATTCACCTCCGGCCATGGTAGGATATTTCCTGAATATGCACCTTATCGCGAAAGCGTCTCTTATTGCCTACTTCGGGAGATAAAAAAAGTCAGCTAAGAGTTGGATTGCTCTTAGCTGACTTCCGCTCTTACCGAGGTGCTCAAAAGATTTTTGTTTTTCGTTTTGTGTGTTACCCTACGTCAGTACTATAATTTGTTTTTTTTCTTTCTATTTCATTGTGTCGCGAAACTCATTTTTGAAGGAATAGACGGTTTTTCCTGAATTCGAATTTCTTGACACTTTTCGTGTGGATTGATAAAAATATAATGGTTTTTTTAATCCTTGATGGGGAGAATTTTATGGAATCCAAGATAAGAAGGGACCTCGAATCCTACGGGTTTAAGAACGTCAGCCACATCCACTGGAACCTTTCTACGCCAGCCCTTTACGAAGAAATTGTCCGGCGGCGGGAGGGGATGATTGTTCATCTCGGGCCCGTTTGCGTCCGAACGGGGCACTATACCGGACGTTCCCCCGATGACAAGTTTATCGTCAAAGAGCCGAGCAGTGAAAACAAGATCTGGTGGGGAGATGTCAACCGTCCATTCGATCCCCGTAAATTCGAACTGCTCTACTATCGGCTCCAGGCATACCTGCAGGGCAAAGATATCTTCGTCCAGGACTGCTACGCCGGGGCGCATCCGCAGCATCATGTTCCCATTCGTGTGATTACGGAGACGGCATGGCATAACCTTTTTTCCCGGAACATGTTTATCCAGATCAAGGACAGGTCCAAGTTGATGGAACATAATCCCGAGTTCCTGGTGGTAAACGTCCCGAATTTCCGCGCGGTGCCGGAACTGGACGGGACCCATTCCGAGGCATTCGTTCTGGTGAATTTCGGACAAAAGTTAATCCTTGTGGGAGGAACAAGCTACGCGGGTGAAATCAAGAAGTCGGTTTTTACCATCCTGAATTTCCTGCTTCCCCAGGAGAGGGTTCTTTCCATGCACTGTTCCGCCAACGTTGGACCTGAAAAAGACGTGGCGATCTTTTTTGGGCTCTCCGGAACCGGGAAGACCACCCTTTCCGCTGATCCGGAGCGTCGGCTCATCGGGGATGATGAGCACGGATGGGGCGAGGATGGTGTCTTCAATTTCGAAGGGGGATGCTACGCTAAGGTCATACGGCTTTCAAAGGAACATGAGCCCGAGATCTATGAATGCACCCGTAAATTCGGAACAATCCTTGAAAATGTGGCCTTCGATATCAACACACGCCGTATCGACCTGGATGATGCGAGTTTGACGGAAAACACCCGGGCAGCCTATCCCATTCCTCATATCCCCAACGCCATACGCGAAGGGGTAGGGGGGCACCCCAGAAATATCATCATGCTGACGGCGGATGCCTTTGGGGTATTGCCGCCCATATCAAAACTGACTCCCGAACAGGCCATGTTCCATTTCCTGTCGGGATACACGGCAAAGGTAGCCGGGACGGAGCGTGGTGTTACGGAACCCCAGGCGACCTTCAGCGCCTGTTTCGGCGCCCCCTTCATGGCCCTCCATCCAACCGTGTATGCGCGTCTCTTGGGTGAGAAGATCGAAAGGCACCAGGTTAGTTGCTGGCTGATCAACACGGGGTGGAGCGGAGGTCCTTATGGCGTTGGCAAACGGATCCATCTCCCCTATACGCGTGCCATGGTCAAGGCGGCCCTCAACGGGTCACTCCTGAATGTCGAAACACGACGTGATCCTGTTTTTCAGTTAGATGTCCCCGTGAGGTGTGAAGGGGTTCCGGATGAAATCCTGGATCCGAAAAAGACATGGAAAGACCCAGCGGCTTACGACGAAAAGGCGAGGGAACTTGCCGTCAGGTTCAAAGAGAATTTCGAGAAGTTCAGGGAGCATGCTGACGAGAAGATCCGTTCCTGCGTGCCAAGGGTTTAACGAAGGGACGGGATGATGGCTTTAGCGAAAGATAATATAATCACAGCTTAGGAGGAAACGATGGGACAATCATTTTTCCCGCCTTATAAGTCGCTTGAAGAAATTCGTCAGGTGCAGCTTGAAGGGCTTAAATGGACGGTTCAGCATGTGTATGAAAATTCGGAGTTCTACAGGATGCGGTTTGATGAACAAGGTGTCAAGCCCTCCGATATCCAGTCACTGGATGATATCACAAAGCTTCCCTTCACGGTGACGGATGACCTGCGGGCGGGATATCCCTTCCCCTTGCGGTCGGTTCCCTTCGAGCAGATTGTCCGAATCCATGCCTCTTCCGGCACGACAGGGAAGCGGAAGGTCTTGAGTTATACCCAAAAAGATATCGATGACTGGGCGAACATGTTTGCCCGGTGTTTTGAAATCGCCGGCTGCACGAAAGAGGACCGCGTCCAGATTGCCGTGGGCTACGGCCTGTGGACGGCGGGTGCGGGGTTTCAGGCCGGCGTGGAGCGGTTTGGGGCGATGGCCGTTCCGGTTGGGCCAGGGAACATCGATATCCAGATCCAGATGCTGGTGGACCTGAAGACGACCGTTTTGTGTTGCACGGCTTCCATGGCCCTGCTGCTCGCTGAGGAGATCGAAAAGCGGAAATTGCAGAACGAAATTGCCCTCCAGAAGGTTATCTTTGGCGCGGAGCGCAGCAGCGATGCCATGCGCAAACGGATTCGCAAGATGCTTGGGGTGGAACATACCTTTGATATCCCGGGGCTAACGGAACTCTACGGCCCGGGGACGGGTCTGGACTGCCCGAAACACGAAGGAATCCACTACTGGGCGGACTATTACATCCTGGAAATCATCGATCCGGAGACCTTAAAACCGGTTCCGGAAGGTGAGGTTGGAGAGATGGTGGTAACCACCCTGAAGAAAGAGGCCGCCCCGCTCGTCAGGTATCGGACCCGTGATTTGACACGCCTGATTCCCCAGCCCTGTTCCTGTGGAAACGTCTTTCCCATGCACGACAGGATCATGGGACGAAGCGACGATATGTTCATTTTCCGCGCGGTAAACATCTATCCGGGGCAGATTGATCATATCCTCTCTTATACCGAAGGGGTTGGAAGTGAATACCAGGTTATCCTCGACCGCCGGGAGGACGGGAAGGATTACATGACCATCCGGGTAGAACGGGATCCCGATGGATCGCCCGACAGGGACGGGGAACTCTCGAAGAGGATAAGGGATCGTGTCAAAAAGGAGATCCTGGTGAGTACGGCCGTGGAAATCGTCGACTACGGAACCCTGCCCAGGACGGAGAGAAAGAGCAAGCGCGTCTTTGACAACCGTTA
This sequence comes from uncultured Thermodesulfobacteriota bacterium, assembly GCA_964589315.1. Lineage (GTDB taxonomy): Bacteria > Desulfobacterota > S145-22 > S145-22 > S145-22 > JAOZMY01. The sequence goes on along the minus strand of CAZPTH010000019.1, from coordinate 13,758 downwards.
CAACAACTGAAAGGAGTTCAAATGATTGATTACGAATATCTAAAACCAAAAACCCTCGACGAGGTTCTGTCTCTCCTCGAAAGTTACGGGGACAGGGCGATACTGATCGCCGGGGGTACGGATGTTATGGTTAATATCCGAAATAAGAAACTGGCCCCTGAGGCCCTCGTTTCTATCAGAAACCTTACGGATCTCGCTTACATCAAAAAGGATGACGGATACCACATTGGCGCCCTGACGACCCACCGGATGTTGGAGACAAGCCCGCTGATCAGGGAAGAGCTTTCGGCCCTTTACGATGGCGCCTCCCAGGTGGGGTCTGTCCAGATAAGAAATGTGGCAACCGTTGGCGGCAATATCTGCAATGCCGCCCCTTCGGCGGATACCGCGGCACCTCTGCTCTCCCTGGATGCGACCGCGGTCTTGAAAGGCCCGAAGGGAACGAGGAAGGTTTCCCTGAAGGATTTCTTTACCGGGCCTTCTCAGACGGTTCGAGAGAAAGATGAGGTCCTGGTGGAATTTGAGATCCCGGCAGCCATGGGTGAATTTGGGAGCGCCTATCATAAGCATTCCCGCCGAAAAGCCATGGACCTGCCTATTCTGGGGGTTGCGGTTTCTCTGAAAGTCGGGGGGGATACCATCGAGGATGCGCGTATTGGATTGAGCGTGGCGGCCCCCACACCCATACGGGCCATGAAGGCAGAGGAATACCTGAGGGGTAAGCCCTTCCAGGACGAGGTCCTGGAGGAGGCGGGAAAAATCGCGGCCCAGGAGGCCTCTCCAAGGGACAGCCTTCGCGGACAGGCCTGGTACCGGAGAGAGGTTATCGAGATTTTTGTGCCGAGAATGGCCGTCAAGGCCTATGAAAGACTGAAGAAGCAATCATAAAGGAGCGGAGAATATGAAAAAAATCACGGTCTCGTTTATCTTAAACGGGGATCACGTAGAGGCAGAGGTCCCGGCGGCATGGAGCCTGTTGCGGACCTTGCGGGAATATTTTGAACTGACTGGACCCAAAGAGGGATGCGGTGTCGGAGAGTGTGGCGCATGCACTGTTATCATAGATGGTAAGGCGGTCAATTCCTGTATCTACCCCACGGCGGAAGTCGAGGGAAAATCTGTCACGACTATTGAGGGGATTGCCGAGGAAGAGGGGACACTTCATCCCCTCCAGAAGTCCTTTCTGGAAAACAACGGGGTCCAATGCGGATTCTGTACCTCTGGTATGATTATGTCGGCCAAGGCCCTCCTGGATGAAAACCCCGACCCAACAGAGGACGAGATACGGACGAGCATTTCGGGAAACCTCTGTCGCTGCACCGGGTATGTCCAGATCGTGGAGTCGATTCAAAAGGCCTCAGAAATACTGAAAAACAAATCCTAAGGGTTTAGGGAGGAGATAATGTCAGAACACCTGTATGTGGGGAAAGATATTCCACGAACCGCCGAAGTGGACAAGGTCACGGGGCGGGCAATCTATATTAACGACCTGAAACGTCCCGGGATGCTTTACGGGAAAATCAAATACAGCGAGTATGCCCACGCGAGGATCAAACACATCGATACCTCCAAGGCAAAAAAACTTCCCGGAGTCCGTGCCGTGATTACCGGTTTTGATATCCCCGATGTGCGTGTGGGGTTTCTGAAGGACCAGACGGTTCTCAAGAAAGACAAGGTTCGCCAGTTCAGGGATGAGGTGGCGGCTGTGGCGGCGATCAGTCCAGACATTGCCGAAGAGGCCTGTGACCTGATCGAGGTGGAATACGAAGAACTGCCCGGCGTTTTTGACCCCTTCGAGGCCCTGAAGGAGGACGCACCACTCATTCACGAAGTGGATGCGCGTGGGCGTCCTGTCCGTTCCAACATCCTGCCTCTCCCGTGGAAGTTCCAGGCGGGAGATATCGAGGCGGGTCGCCAGGCATCGGCGTATGTCGTGAAGGATACCGTCACGACCACCTGGGTGAACCAGTGCTGCATGGGAACCAGTGGGTGTATCGCGGAATTCGATATGAATAACAACCTGACCCTGTATAACCAGGCCAATGTCATCTTCTGGGACAAGCGGCGTATCATGGAATACTTTGCACAAATCGGCCTGAAAGACAGCAAGGTCCGGGTGGTCAATCCCGTGGTAGGTGGGAGCTTCGGAACCAAGCTGGACACGGATATCTACGAGTTCATCGCCATACAACTTGCCCTGAAAACACACCGTCCTGTCAAGATCCTCTTTACCCGGGAAGAGGAATTCAGGGCCCTGCCTCCCCGGCAACCGGCCATCTTCGAGATTGAACAGGGGTGCGACAAGGACGGGAAACTGACTTTTCGCTGGTCAAAGGCCATTCTGGATAACGGCGCCTACACCTCCTGGGGAGCCACCACCCCCTCCGTCATGATGATGCCCATGTCTTCCCTCTATCGGGTTCCCAACGTCTATTTCGAGGCGAAATGCGTTTATACGAACAATATCTATTGCCAGGCCATGCGGGGTTATGGCAATCCGCAGGCGACCTTTGCCGTTGAGACCTCCATGGATCACCTGGCCGAGGAAGCGGGGATAGACCCCGCCGAACTGCGCCTGATCAACTGCAATCACTCCGGTGACGAAACCCCCATGCGTCTGAAGATTACCTCCTGCGGACTGGAAGAATGCATTCAGGGGGTGAAAGACAGGCTCGAATGGGAAAAGAAACACGGGAAACGTAATGGACGGGGGGTTGGAATGGCCTCCTTGATCCACGTGGCGGGTGGTGCCCGGGTTTACAAGTCGGACGGACATGGGATGATAATCAAGGTTGACGAACATGGCCACATCGATGTCATGTCCGGTGGAACGGACCAGGGTCAGGGATCCCCGACGGCGCTGGCACAGATTATTGCCGAGGCCCTTGGGTTTCACCCGGATGACGTCAACCTGATCTTTGGGGACACGGCCCTGGGACTGTGGGACGCGGGGACGCACGCGAGCCGTCATACCTTCATCGCCGGGAACGCGGCCCTGGAGGCCTGCGCAAAGGTAAAACGTCAGATCCTTGAACTCGCCGTCGAAGAGATCCCAAAGATCGTCAGGCATCAGATTAAACGAAAAAAGCGCAAAGACCCGGATTTCAAGGAGCCGGAGCTCGATTTTGCCCTTATCGATTCACCTGATAAGCTGGATATAAGAAACAGGTTCGTCTTCCCGAAGGAGGAGCCGGAACATCCTTACTTCAGGATAGACGTTCGGATGATACTTCAGGAAGCCCTGCACGTGGGGACGGGAAAGAGCCGTGTGGTTGCCGCTGAGGCCTTTTACGATCCCCCAACAGAGATGCTGGACCGGGAATTCAAGGGAAACCTTTCCTGCACCTACGCCTTCGGAACCACAGGCGTGGAAGTGGAGGTGGACGAGCAGACAGGGGAAGTCAGGATTCTACAACTCTATGCCGCCCACGATGTGGGAAAGGCGATCAATCCTACCCTGATCAAGGGACAGATCTACGGCGCCGGATACATCGGTGTGGGGTATGGATTGACGGAAGAGATGAAACTGGAAAAGGGCAGGGTGATGAACCCGAATTTTCTCGACTACAAGATGCTGACGGCGAAGGACAGGATTCCCGTTGTTCCCATGATTATCGAAACGGATGAGGAGGATGGACCCTTCGGGGCAAAGGGGATCGGGGAACCGGGCCTGGTGCCTACCGCGCCGGCCATTGCCAACGCCGTTTATGATGCCGTTGGCGTGAGGATTAACGACCTGCCCATTACGCCCGAGAAGGTCCTCAAGGCCTTGAAAGAGAAAAAGGCAGAGGGGAAAAGCTGAAAGATGTAAAGAAGAAACAGGCAAGAGTCGCGAGATTCGGAATGAAAGGGAGTCACGGAAGACACGGGATATGGCATAGCTTTTTGATTCTGCTGTTGTTTCTAACCCTAACAACAGGAGGACAAGCCATGGCGTTTACAATGAAAAGCTCGGCCTTTCAGGAGGGAAGCCCTATTCCCACCAGGTTTACCTGCGATGGGAAGGACATCTCTCCGGACCTCACATGGTCCGGGGCGCCGAAAGAGGTCAAGAGTTTTGCCTTGATTTGTGACGATCCGGATGCCCCTGGCAGGACCTGGGTTCATTGGGTCATCTACAACATCCCGGCAGAGCGGACGGACCTTCCCGCGGGGATACCCGCCACGAGGGAACTGCCGGACGGGACAAGGCAGGGGCGCAATGATTTTCAAAGGATTGGGTATGGGGGTCCCTGTCCCCCGAAGGGTCCCGCCCACCGCTACTTTTTCAAGCTCTACGCCCTCGATACGAAACTTGAACTTTCGCCAGGTGCCACGAAACAGCAGCTCCTGAACGCCATGAAAGGGCACGTAATTGGGGAAACACACTTGATGGGAAAATATAAAAGATAGGAAAAAAACGAGGCGCTGAGGAAATTTCGTGGGGCAGAGTCTATGATCTCTGCCCCACATTTTTATTTCACAAAAGAAACCTATTTGATCATCGACATGTCGAGTGACTTGACAACCTTGACCCCGTTTTTCTCCATTTCCTTAACGGCGGCGGCGCTTGTCTTCGGGTCCACGCCTCGGCAGAGGTCTTCGATTACGGTCACCTTAAAGCCCAGCTTCGCCCCATCGATGGCGGTGCTTTTTACGCAATAGTCCGTGGCGATCCCGAACATGATGAGTTTGTCAACGCCGGCTTTCTTCAGGGCACTTTCGAGCACGGTTTTTTTGCTGTCCCCGATATAGAACCCGGAATAGCTGTCCCAATCCTTCATCATCCCTTTCTGAGCCACGAGGGTAAAGAGGGATTTGTCGACGAGGAGTTTCGCGTTTTCAGTTCCCTGGATGCAGTGGGGGGGCCATAGGACCTGGGTTTTCCCGTGCAGCTTGATGACGGAAAAGGGTTTTTTGCCCGGGTGATTGGTAAAGAAAGAGAGGTGATCTTTCGGATGCCAGTCCTGGGTAGCATAGATGTCTAATCCCTTTGCCTTCAAGGCCTTGACCGCGTCGACAACCTTCTTGAGATAGGCGGCGTCCGTTCCCTTGACGGCAAGAGAGCCCTTTTTCAGGGTCGTAAAGTCTCCCTGGACGTCCACGACGACCACGGCCCACTTCCCCGCCGACGCGACGCTAACGGTTCCCATGATACCCAGCATGAGAATGGCCAAAACGATACTTATTGTCTTCATTGATGCCTCCTTTTTAAGAAGTTTAGGTTTTCTGTTAAAAACGTCTTTTTCCTCCCTCCTTTCCTTTAGATTTTGAAGGACCCGAAGGGTCCGTGAAACAGAAACAGGATCCCGATGATAATAATGAACACCGGGCCGACCAGGTCGAGGTGTCCCATCAGGCTGCTTGCCTTTTCCATCCGCGCTAAAAAGTTTCGTGAGGTAAGAATGGCGATCCCAATCCCCACAAGGGTTGCCCCAAGCCCAAGGGAAAACACAAGAATCATCAGGATTCCGTATCCGATCTTTCCAATGGAAATGGCAGCAAACAGAACAGCCATGGCGGAAGGGCACGGGATGATGCCTCCCGAAAAGGAAAGCCAGAAGGCCTGCCATGTATGAGAACGGGATGTTGAAGGGTGATCGTGGTTATGATGGTGTGTGTGCCCATGCGTATGGGAATGCGTGTGGGTATGAGGATGCGGATGGGAATGTTCGTGGGAATGGCCATGGCCTTCATGATTTTTTACCCGCTTGTCCCTGATCCTCGCGTACAGGACATAAACTCCCGTCGCGATGATAAGGAAGGCAGAGATTCGTGCTACCCACGGGAAGAGGGTCGAGGGAAGAATGATATGTGAAAAGAACATGATGATGAGTCCCAGCAGGATCACGCTGAAGGTATGGGTAAAGGTCGTGGTCAGGCCCATGACGACGGCATCTTTGATGTGACCGTGCTGGCCTACCAGGTAGGCCGCCATGAGGGATTTCCCGTGTCCCGGTGTAAAGGCGTGCCCGATTCCCAACAGAAAGGCCATGACAAAACCGATAAACAGCCAGGTAGCGGAAAGCTCTCGTGTAACGAAAGACTGCAGGTCAAAGAGGTGCTGTCTGAGTCCTTCTTCCGCGCGGACAGTCGCAGGGTGACCAAGTCGCCACTGGAGGATGGAATGGGTCTTGTCCAGGATCGAAAGGTTGGTATAGTTTGATGAATTCCCAGTCACGATATTGAAAAAGGACTGGTAAGAGGGGTTTTCTTTTTCGAGGAGGGTATAATGAACGGTCAGACTCTTGATGGGGGATGGAGATTGCGCTTCGAGGGTTAATTCAAATCCGAAGGGGAGGGGATTTATTTTATCGAGCTTCAGAGACAGGCGGTGTTTTCCATTAAATATTTTTATGCCCTCATTCAGCTTTTTTTCGATTTCCCCCTGGGCATCTCGTAGGCGTTCAATGTCGTTCTCTGTCAGGTCGTCACAGCTCCAGTGGGTCACCCGGCACATATCGATACCTGAAATGATCAATCTATACGAGATGGATGTGCCGTGAATGGTTAGATAGTTATAGGTGCCGGGCAGGGCGTGCGAAAGGGCCTGAAAGGGGAAAAAAATTACCAGAAAGAGGAGTAGGAAGAAGAATTTCTTTTTCGCTTTAATGACGAAGATTTGATTCTCGATCGCTTCGACTCCCATATCAGCCCATGGAACCTGCGAAGGATTCTGTAACGGGTTTATACTTTCATCCCATCAGGCATCAGTCAGGCCCCTTTTTAAGGGAACCACATTCTCCAGGAAAATTCAGGCGGCTTTCATCAAACCGCAAGGTAAGTTTCACACATGTCTTCCGTCAGCTCGCTAATATCTGCGTCAAAGCAGATATGCCCGTGGTCCACGATGTAGGCCCGGTCGCAAACGGTCCTGGCAAAGTTCAGATTCTGTTCCGCCAGGAGGATGGAAACCCCTTCTTCCCTGAGTTTTCTAATGGTTTCTCCCAGCTGGTCGACGATGACAGGGGCAAGCCCCTCTGATGGTTCGTCCAGGATAATCATCTCGGGGTTTCCCATGAGGGTCCGGGCGATGGCCAGCATCTGCTGTTCCCCGCCACTTATCTGCCCTCCCAGACGGTCCTTCATGTCTCCAAGGTTCGGGAAAAGTTCAAACAGGCGTTCCGGGGTCCAGGGCTCGAAGCCTTCCCGCGGAGGGCGTCTTCCCACCTCGAGGTTTTCCAGAATGGTGAGTCCTGTGAAGATTCGCCTGTCCTCGGGAACATACCCCAGTCCCAGGATACATATCTTATAGGAAGGCAGGCCGTGGATTGGCTGTCCCTTGAAATAGATTTCTCCGCTCTTGGGCTCGACAATCCCCATGATACTTTTCAGGGTCGTTGTTTTCCCAACCCCGTTCCGCCCGAGGAGAACCCCGACCTGGCCCTTCTTCATTTCAAGGCTGAGGTCAATGAGGATATGGGCCTTTCCATAGAAGGTATTTATGGAACGGACCACAAGCATATTATCATTAAGGTTCTCATTGGTTACGTTTGTTTCTGCCATCAGTAAGAATCCTCCAGGTCTCAATGAACCGGGGCGGCGCAAGTTCCGAAATAGATCTCGCGAACCTCTTCGTTGTTCCTTACTTCACCGGGTGCGCCCTCGGCGATCAATCTCCCCCGGTTCAGCACGATGATACGGTCGGCATGGCCGAAGACGACGTCCATGTCGTGCTCCGTAAACAGGACACCGATGGACTTGTCTCGCGTAATGGTCGAGGTCAACTCCATAAGCTTCAGGCGTTCCTTTGTCCCCATGCCTGCCGTGGGTTCATCCATGAGTAGCAGTTTCGGTTTATTGGCCAGGGCAATGGCAAGCTCAATCCTCTTGAGATCCCCGTAAGCGAGGATCCCGCAGGGACGGTTGTATTGCTCATCGATCCCGACCAGTCGAAGCAGTTCCATGGCCTCTTCCCTGTAAAGACCTGAAACCTTTGTAAAGAGGGAAAGGGTTTTCCTGTAGTGGGATACGAGAACCATCTGGACGTTTTCGAGAACGGTCATGGAAGGAAAGGTCGATGTGACCTGAAAGGTTCTGCCGACCCCCAGGGCCCATATCTCCCTTGGTTTCATTCCCGTTGTTTCCTGTCCAAGGATCTTGATGCTCCCATTATCGCACTTGAGTTGCCCGTTGATCAGGTTAAAACAGGTCGATTTTCCCGCTCCATTCGGCCCGATCATGGCAAGGACCTCTCCCGCGTTGAGGGAAAAGCTTACACCATTAACGGCCTTGACCCCTCCGAAGGATTTAGACAGATTTTTTACCTCTAATACCGCAGACATTTATCGTGTCCCCTGGTTTTGACTCGTTTTTTCTGAAGAAAAATACCGCCCGAATTTACTGTTAAAATATCCCGCGATTCCCTGGGGGAAGGCCAGGACCAGCACAATGAAAATGCAGCCTAAGATGAGGCGCCAGAACTCGATATGCGAGATCTTGTCTTCCAGCCAGATGAAGACACTTGAGCCCACAATCGGTCCAGATATACTCTCTATTCCTCCGAGCAAAACGCTCAACAGGATGTCAAAACTCCGCGGAATTGACATGGCATCGGGGAAGATGCTTCCCTTGGAAAACACGTAGATACCCCCTGCAAGTCCCGCGAAAATTCCCGCAACGGCAAAGGAAAACCACTGATGTCTCTTGACGTTGATGCCGATGGATTCGGCGCGAAGCTCGGAATCCCGGCAGGCACGCATCGTGTAGCCAAAAGGGGTAAAAAGGAAGTATCGCAAGGCGAGAATGCCTCCAACTGAAATCAGTAAAGCCAGGTAATAAAAGATCACGGGGTTACTGGCCCATTTGGCCGGCCAGATGCCCAGGATACCGTCATCTCCGCCGGTAAAACCGCTCCATTGAAAAACGATGGACCAGCATATCTGGGCAAAGGCAAGGGTTAACATGGCGAAATAGACACCGGAGAGACGGACACAAAACCACCCGACGATAAGGGCGAGAAGTCCCATGCAAAGGGGAGCCAGGAGGATAGCCAGCCCCATGGGGGTATGGGCATAATGCACCAGGAGGGCGCCCGCGTATGCCCCGCCACCGAAAAAGGCCGCATGCCCAAAAGAAACCAGCCCCCCCGGTCCGGTCATGAAATAAAGGCTCATGCAGGCGAGCGCGAAGATGGCGATCTCTCCGAACAGAACCAACTGATAGCCACCCGAAAACACGGGGAAAAGGATAAAAAATACGAGGAGCAAGAGACCGATGAGCTTCATCTTCCTGGGCGCAGGTCTCAGAATGGATTCGAAAGATACTTCAGGAGTGGCTGGGGTGGTTTCAGGTTTCCCCAGTAATCCGTAGGGCCGGATAACCAGGACCACGGCCATAACAACAAACATCATAACAAGGGTGCTCTGGGGAAGAAATAACACGCCAAAGGAGCTCAACTCGCCGATAATCACCGCCGCCAGAAACGAACCAGGGATACTTCCCATCCCCCCGACGACCACAATAACAAAGGCGGCAGCGATAATATTCATGTCCATCAGGAGATCAGCGCCCCCTTTAGGAAGCTGGATGGCCCCACCCAGTCCCGCGAGAAAGGAGCCGAGGAAAAATACACTGGTAAAAAGCCATTTCTGGTTTACCCCAAGGGCGGCCAGCATTTCCCGGTCTTCCGTGGCCGCGCGGACGAGAATTCCCCACCGGGTACGGGTAAAGAGAAGCCAGAGGCCTATCAGGACAACAATGGCGGCGATAATCAGGACTAAATCGTAAGCGGGCATGAGGGTGCCCATGATGTTGATGCTTCCCTCGAGCCCGGGAGGTCTGGGTCCAAGAAGGTCTTCGGAACCAAAAAGCCATCTTGACAGGTCCTGAATGACCAGGACGATGGCGAAGGTCGCCATGAGTATGAAAAGTTCAGGCGCATGATACAGTTTTCTCAGAAAAAGGGTTTCTATAATAATACCAATAACGCCAACTGCAAGGGCCCCTGCCAAGATACCCACCCAGAATGAGGCCCCCGTGTGGGGCAGAAAGGAGATGGCAAAATACGCGAGATAGGCCCCGACCATGTAAAAGGACCCATGTGCCATATTAACGATTCGTGTAACTCCGAAAATCAGAGAAAGCCCTGCCGCCACAAAAAACAGGGTTGCCGCATCTGATAATCCCGTTAGGAACTGAACGATATAGAAACCCAAGATTTTTTTCCTTTCTCTTCCCGGTAGAAAGCTGAATTCATCCTCTTTCCCCTTTGGAGGAAAGAGGATGAATCCGTGTTAAGAAAAAACTCGGCTAAAAATCCCCCCGACTAATTCTGCGGCCGCAACTTTTTTACCTCCGCGTCACTGGGAAGGTAGTCTTTGCCGTCACAGTATTTCCAGTTTACCATGACACCCTTACCATCCTTGAGAGCCGTGTAACCCACATAGGCCCCCATCGTTGACTGATGATCAATTTTTCGGAAGGTAACGGGACCGAAGGGGCTGGTGAATGTGAGGCCTTCCATGGCCTGAACCATTTTCTCGGTATCCGTCGATTTCGCCTTTTTCAACATGGCGGCTACGGCCATCATCATGGAGTAGCCCACGACAGAACCCGTGCGGGGATAATCATTATACTTCGCCCGGTAGGCCGTGAGAAACTTGGTGTGGGCCTTTGTATGAATCGCGTACCACGGATACCCGGTCACGAGCCATCCCACGGGGGCTTCCCCCTTGAGGGGGTCGAGGTATTCAGGTTCACCCGTCAGAAGACTAACCACAAACCTGTCCTTGAAAAATCCCCGGGACTTTCCCTCGCGTACGAACTTTGCCAGGTCGCTGCCAAAGGTCACATTGTAGATGGCCTCCGGGTTTGCGCGTTTGAGGGCCTGGATCTCTGCTCCCGCGTTAATCTTGAATAGGGCGGGCCACTGTTCGGCCACAAACTTAACGCCGGGTTTGTCACCCTTTAAGACCTTTTCAAACGCCTTCACGGCATCCTTTCCGTAGGCATAGTTTGGCGCAATCGTGGCCCAGCGTTTGGCCGGATTTTTGGCTGCCTGTTTGGCAAGCATGGCGGCCTGCATGTAGGTGGAAGGTCTCAGCCTGAAGGTGTAGTGATTTCCCTTCGCCCAGACCAGGGCATCTGAAAGGGGTTCGGCTGCGAGGTAGAAAACCTTGTTGCGTTTCGCAAAGGCGGTCATGGCAAGGCCCACATGGGAGAAAAAAGACCCCATCAGGAGAACCACTTTGTCCTTCCGAATAAGCTCTTCGGCAACCCTTACGGCGTTGCCCGGTTTACCGGCGTCATCCCTTGAGATGACCTCAAGTTTCATGCCGTTGATTCCACCGGCCTTGTTAATCTCTTCCAGGGCGAGTTTCCAGCCGTTTCGATATGGAAAAGTAAAATTGGTTAGCTTGCTGTATGTGCAAATCTCACCAAGCTTGATCGTTCCCCCCGCAAAACTCGTGGTTCCGCAGAAGACCAGTGATACGGAAAGCGCAATCACGACAATGGCAAAAAAACGGTTTCTGGTTTTCATCTTCTCCTCCTTTTTATTTGGTTTCAAAATAGCTGGGAAGCACACTAACCTGTATTACAGCATAAACCGGGCTTTCCCAACTCACCACACACCTATCAGACCCTGATCTCAGAGCTGACTTAAAACACCGTATTATGGATAAGGCATCTTCAATCCCTAAATAGTAAACCCTTTTGAAGGAAACATTAACATTTCACCCCTGTGGATGTCCATAGGCCATCCTCGCGGAAGGATGAAAAGTCCCGGAATATTTGCTTGGTAAATCATGGGGGTAGGCTACTACTATCTTTGCACATACCCCAAAGAATCGAATGATTCAAACAACAGACTATATGCTTGAAATTAAAACGAATCGCGTACTGTAAATTCTCTGACCTAATCCTCTTGCTGCCGTTCAGACTCTTGGCCCTCCAATTCAACAAGACTCAAAAAATTAAGTATATTTTATTTTATTATATTATACTTAACTTCTTGTCAAGAAAAATCTTGCTCTCCGTCTAAAAATTTAACGCGGCAAAAAACATCTGATACTTTGAAACGACATTTTGAATTGCATCCTGATGAGGACCAGAAAAAAGAGAGATTATTGAACGAAAAAGCCAGGTTATGCCGACTTAATCGCGCGAAACCAGGTGCAGTTTTTCAAAGTTTTGTCGGTTTAACAAAGGAATTGACACATTTTTAGGGATAGGTTAAATACTAAAATCCGGAGGTCAAAATGGCAAAAAGAAAAATGAATTGCCCCTTTTCGGGTAAAGGATGTAAAGAGTGCTCCATCTATCGTGGAAGGCACTACTTTCTCTGCTTTTCTAAGCGATACCGTGGGGTTATTGGGGACCGCGCTGAGAACATCGAGGAGGCCATGAAAAATACGACCTTTTTCCCGTCCTCGACGGATGAGAAAAAGGAACCCAAGGTCGCCATGGATAAGTGGGACAAGTCTGTATACGGGACGGAAACCGTTCTGATCGTTGAGGATGATCCCTTTTGGCAGGATTTCATCAACTGGGTCTTGTATGATACCGGCTATAAGATTATTATAGCTGAAGGAAAAGAGGCCTTCGAGGTATTCGACAAGAACAGGGATAAAATCGACCTGATCGTGGCGGATATCGCCTCTTCGGGGAAGGGGGTCATCCAGTATGCAAAAGAGAAAAAACCCTCTGTTAAAACTATTTTAACGACGGGCAATTACACCGTGCTGGGGGATTCCACGGGTGAGAAGCATGTTTCGGCTTTCATACAAAAACCCTACAGCTCCTACACGTTAGCGAGGACGGTGCGTGATGTCTTGGACGGGAAAGTTATATCTCAACAGAATCCTGAAGGAACAGGAACGTCTGGCTAAGCGACTAAAGGAAAAGGATCAAACAAAAAAGAAAGGAGGAGAAACCATGCCCGATGTCGAAAAAGCAAAATCTCTTATTCCATACTTCGAAGAAAATTTACCTGGGTACACGATCGAATTCAAATACGTCACCCACATGAGGTTCGAGTATCGATTCATCCAGAAGGGGAGGATTCAGTATCGTATCGCCCTTTCGATTGATCTCGTGGATAAACATTCAAAAGAAGAGATCATTAAGAAGCTGGAAGAGAAAAACTGGAAGGCAGAGCTGGAAAAGCTGGATCCTATCACCAACACCACGGCGTATTTTGGGGAAGAGTAGTTTTAGGTAGTAGCCTGAAGTCCGAAGTCTGAGGGAAAAGATTAAATCCTCAAACTCCCTTCGGACTAAATCACTTCGGACTGGAGAAAGCCTGAAATAAAATCTTCCATAAAGGAATTGCATGGAATTCAGGACACTGGAGGATACTCGGAAGGTATGGGACCAGATTCTGTGGGACCTGACGCCACAGAAAGTGACCCTTCAACTGAGGAAGGCCTTTGCCGATCCAGAGAAAAACAGGGATTTGCTGGAATCAATGCGGGGATACTACTTCTGTATCAACGTGTGGGGTTGCAAGGCCTATCTGGCGATTGTGGATCACGTGGAAAATTTTGGGGAGCCCTATATCCTGGAAGACACGGGTATCCCGAATGATCTCCTGGAAAAGGCCGTCTTTGAACAGGGAGGCTCCATGCTGATGGCCGGCCTGTATGCCATTGATGACACGATCAAGAAAATGATTAGGGAGAAAATGAAAAACAAGCTGGGCCAAGGGCAAAGGGCCGAAGGTTAAAGTGAAATTTAGAACGGAGTGATTGTATCGGGATGGCAACGAAAAGAAAATAGGACACGGATGAGTTCTTTGACAGGATTTAACTCAAAGACAAATATCTCACGGGGCGTTTA
>CAZPTH010000018.1:0-20622 GCA_964589315.1 uncultured Thermodesulfobacteriota bacterium | reverse complement strand
TTTGGAACGACATAAAAAAATCTGATTTTACGAATAAAATATATAGCGTGTTACCGGCTAACGGAACAACACGGGATTTTTCTCTGCGGAATCAAGGGGAAGATACGTCCATGTTTGAACGCTCCACGTGTCTTTTGATTTCAAGGATATCACCGGCCATCAGGGTCCGCGCCTTTTGAGGATCACGATCGACAATCGCCTGCAGTATCTCCTCGTGGGTATCCACGAAGTGCCGTTCCAGTTCCGTCTCATGAAAATCACAAAAATATTTGCGAAGGAGCTCGATGAGGGCATTCATGATCAGATGCAGAACGGGATTCCCCGTCGCCTCAGCGAGCTTGACGTGAAACTTTCCCCTGATGCGCTGGAGCGATTCGCTGTCGTCCATGTTCTCCCGTGCAAGTTCGATCAGGGCCTTCATTTCCTCGATATCCTCTCCCGTGGCCCGCTTCGCCGCCTCCTCCGTCACGTAAGGCTCGATCAGGAGTCTGAACTCGAAGATATCTTCCGCAGACACCTTTCCGGAATCAACCAGCCGGGCCAGGGCCTCGCTCATGGGCTTGTGAAAGCCGTCATCGGCAAAGATGCCCCCTTTGGGTCCCCGCTTGATCTTGACGAATCCCCGTCCCTCCAGCAGGCGCAGGGCCTCGCGGATAACGGTTCTGCTGACACGAAATTCCTTCGCCAGGTCTATCTCTGAGAGAAGGCGCTGCCCCAGCTGGAGTTCATTATTCAGGATCTTCGATTCGATTTCGTGCGCGACCTGCTCGGAGTATCTCTTCTTTTCCAGAGGTTGAAAAGCCACTTTCTCTTCCTTTCAAAACAAACAAAATTTCAGTGCAGCGCATTATAGCGCATTTGCCCGCCTTATCCAAACTCGTTTACCTTGCCCAAACCATACTCCTCCTTTACGGCCTCTTGCCCCTTGGGATAATCGAGCCAGGAAGGGACGGGCTTTGGACGCCACTTTCTTCCATACAGAAAGTTATCGATCACGGGAAAGTATTTCTGGGCCAGGCGGGACCGCGCCACATACCAGCGCACGATCCGGTGCAGTGGGGTATTGGGACGGCTGTAAGGGCAGACTGCCATGCAGATGGAGCAGTCCGTGCCCACTTTGGACCAGTAGTCGAAACAGCTCTCGGCATCCAGTTTCCATTTCAACGCCCCATTATACACAACCTTGTCTTCCATCAGGATAGAACGGGACGGGCACGACTCCGCGCATTTCTTGCACCATTTGCAGAACTCATCCACGCCGATAGAGATGGGATCATCGGGGACAAGCGGCATGTCCGTCAGCACGGCAAAGATGCGAACCCTGGCCCCAAACTTGGGGGCGATGAGGTATCCAAGACGTCCCACCTCCCCGAGTCCGGCATCCACCGCCAAGGGAGGAAGGGCGATATCGTAATGGCGGGAATTTTGCGCAATCCCCCGATAACCCATGTGGGAAAACCACCAGGCCAGCACGACACTCAGATACGACCCGCGGCCATAATTCCGCGCGCTCTCCGCCACCGTGGGGGTATGGGGTGCGGCGCAGACATGATCCTCCCGCATCTCCGTCAGCATGACCACTGCGTAAGGGGGAAGTTCTTCCGGGTCGATTTCCTTTCCCCAGTCTTCCCAGCGATCGTAGAAGATCTCCCCACGGTTCGAATAGACCCAGTTGGGGTTGACCTTACAGATCCCCACCATGTCCGCCCCGAGGGTCAAGGCCAGGTTTTTCACGATCTCCGTGGCCTTCTCAGGGGTGGTTTCGTATGGGGGGCTTTCCGGTCCCGGGGAGGCCTCGGAAAAGGGGCCAAGGAAATTCGGCATGTCAAACGAAGCCTCCATCATGGCCACGTTGGGGCGATACCGTTTATCCACGCGTCCGGGCTCGCCAAGCAGGCCTTTTTCTCTCCGGATGGCATCGGGTTCTTCGCGCTCGGGATGCATCGAATAGTACTTCTTATAATAAGGCGTTCCGGGCGGCACACTCCTGATACGGGCGAAGGAGATATCCCGTTCATCATGCCGAATCGGATCCGATACGATGTGGCCCTGGGCGCCTTTCAGGATTTTTTCATCGGGGCGGGTCGGGATGGCGAAAATGATCAGCCCTGCCACGCCAAGGGCGAAAAATAGCGCGATAAGGGGCCTGAGCACCGGTACCCAGGCAATCAATATGGCCAGGAGAATTGAGAAAAGAATCAATCCCCCACCGACCTTCGGGGCCCTTGTTTCCCTTTCCCTGACAGACTCAAAGGTAAAATAGGCACTGAGAAGAAAAAATATCGCGTCCACAATCAACAGAACTGTTTTCATTTAAGCGCTCCTAACCCATCATCGTGTTCGGTAAAAACAAGGCGATTTGCGGGAACATGACGAGGATAATGATGCAGATAATCATGGCAATCCAGAACGGGAGAATTCCACGGAAGATGGTATACATGGGGACATCCTTCACGACCCCATGCAGGACGAAGACATTGACACCCACGGGCGGGGTAATGAGACTCATCTCCATGGTCAGGGTAATAATAACCCCGAACCAGATGGGATCGAACCCCAGCCGCACGACGATCGGATAGACAATGGGGATTGCCAGAAACATGATGGAAAGTCCCTCCATGAAACACCCCATGATCATGAACGCAAGGATGATGGCGGAAACAACCACGTATCGGCCCACACCCATCATGACGATCCACGAGGCAAGTTTTTCGGGGATCTGGCTCAACGTCATGAAATACTGAAAGACCATCGCGCCGATGAGAATCCCGAAGATAAAGGCCGTGGAACGCACCGTCCCCTTCAGGGAAGAAACCAGGGTATTCCATCCCATACTGCGTTTCAGCAGGGCCAAGACAAAGGCGCCAAAGGCCCCCACGCCTGCCGCCTCGGTCGGGGTAAACCAGCCCGTATAGAGCCCACCAATGACCAGGATGAAAAGAAGAATAATCCCCCACGTGGCCTTCAGAGAGGCCATCTTTTGCCTGATGGGAAATCTGGGACCCGGGGCCCCTAATTCCGGCCGCCGCTTGGTAATCACGAAAATGGTTCCCATAAAGATCAGGGCGAGAAGGATTCCCGGGAGCATACCCGCAATAAAGAGTCGGGCAATACTCTGTTCCGTCAGGATACCGTAGATAATCAAAACGGAACTGGGGGGGATCAGGATGCCAAGGGTTCCGCCTGCCGCGATACACCCGGTCGCCAGGGTCTCCGCGTAGTTCAGCTTTCGCATCTCTGGGTAGGCAATCATGCCGAACATGGCGGCGGTCGCCAGGGATGAACCGGTGATGGCCGCGAAAAAGGCGCAGGCCCCCACGGTTGCCATCGCCAGGCCACCAGGGAGAAAACCGATCCACTTATAAAGCATGTCGTAAAGCTCGGCCCCCATTCGGGACTCGTTGGCAAATTCCCCCATGAGGAGAAAGAGTGGAATTACACTCAGGGTATAATCGGCTGTAATTTTAAAAGGCTCCAGGCCCAAAACGCCCATGGCCGCCGAAAAATTGTTCAGAATAATGAATCCGACAAACCCCACCAGGGCCATGGCAAACCCGATCTGCATCCGCATGGCCAGGAGAATAAAGAGAGCGAGCAGACCCAGAACACCGATAAGTTCGGGACTCATGGCTTCTCCCCCATAAACAAAAGCAGGGCCCTCAATGCCTTGGCAAGAAGGACCAGGGCCAGAAGGACACACCCGAACGCCGCCACGTAAACGAAGGGATACATGGGAATTCCCAGATCAACCGTGACCTCTCCAGCCCGTTTCAATTCATCTGCCTGGCGGAACAGGGCAATGGTCATCAGGGTAAAGATTACGAAAGAGGCCCCTTGCGTCAGGATATCAAAGAAGGCCTGAACCCGCGGGCTGAAACGGCTCAAGACCAGGTCCACCTTTATATGCCCTTCATGAACCTGACACTCTGCGAGGGAGCAGAAAACAATGAAGGCCATGGCAAGTTCTGTTAACTCCACCGTCCCGAGAATGGCATGATTCGTCAACTTTCTCAGGAAAACCTGGGCAACCGTCATAAGCATCAGAAAAAACAGGACACCCCAGGAAATACGGTCAACCTGGCGGGTAAAAAAATAGAGCCTCTTCTCAAAATTGGAGACAAATTTTTTCATTGCACCGCACCTGTAAATTGAAAGGGGCTGATGTCATCACCGGCACATCAGCCCCTATGGTTAGGCTCAGGGATTTGCCTTGGCTGCCGCGAGGGTCGCGTCCAGAATCTTCCTGGCCGGGAAACGACCGGCATTCTTCTTGACCCATTTCTCCCAGATGTTGCTCAGCTTTTTCCGCATGACCTTCTTGTCCGCTTCCGAGAGATGATAAAGCTTGATTCCCTTGGCCTTGGCCGCCGCCACATTCTCCTCATCCTCCTCGTCAAAGGCCTTGGCCGCCGCAATTCCGAATTCCTTGGTCGCAACCTGATTGATCGCCTTTTTCGCAAAATCGGGGAGCGAATTCCATTTTTTCTTGTTCATGAGGACACACATCAGGGCGCCATTGTAGTCAAACTCGGTCATGTATTTTACCACGTCGATCAGTTTATGGGCCTTAAGGGCCGCGAAGGGTGTAAAGACCCCCTCGATTACCCCTTTCTGCAGGGAGATGGACACCTCAGAAATGGGCATACCGATGGGGTTTGCCCCTAAAAGTTTCAACCCTTCTGTCTCCGTAGCGCTGGCTGAACGGATCCGCATCCCCTTCAGGTCGGCAAGGGATTTTACCGGCTTTTTCACCGTCATCAGCTGGGTCAGAGGAGCGGACAGGAACCAAAGGACCTTGAAATCCTTGTAATCCGGGGCAAGATAGTCTTTGTAAATGGCATAAGTCACCTCTGTTACGTGGGCCGCGCTGTGGAAAATAAACGGAAGCTCAAAAACACTGCTGCGTTTGAATCGTCCGGGGACATACTCCGGCAACACAAACCCGATATCGGTAATCCCCGTCCTGATGGCATCGACCATCGTCTTGGGATTTCCCAACGTCCCCCCTGGGTAAATCTTGATCTTTACCTTTCCATTGGTCAATTTTGCCACTTTTTCCGCAAAAGGCACAAAAGCCTTACGGTGCTGGACATGCATCGTGGACATAAAGTGGGCCAGTTTCAGTTCAATAACCTTTCCCGCATGGCATGGCTGACTCCAAACACCCATCACGAAAATACCCAGCAACGCACCCAACAACACCTTTAAAACGACCTTCCTCATCTCCTTACCTCCCCGGGGATCCTTCCCCTGTTAAATTGATATGGTTACGGTGTTTCCCAAAATTTTCCACTGAATTTCCCCCAAGGCCATTGACAAAAACCCCTTTAACTTAATATGTATAATTTACTATAGGTCATACCTATAAAAAAAGAGCTGTTTTGTCAAGAGAAAAATATGAAGAAAAAAATTTTCGAGGGGATCTTGTCTTTTTACGGCCGATCAACCTTCCAGTCAAACGGGATCAAATGATTTCCAAAAGCCACCGGGAAGGTAATGCCATACTTGCAATATTCTCAAATAGGTTGTAAATGATTACCAGATACAAATTTTTACTGTTTTGGGTCGATGGTAGATGAAAGACTTCTCCTGACCCATTTCGCCCATTGTTATGGAAAACCTTGAGGTAAAATCGATCCGTCCCGAGCAAGAGGAGGAAATCCTCACCCAAACGAAAACCCTTCTGCGCCTTATCGAAAAAACATTAAAAATTGTAAAGGTTTATCCCCCCAACAGCCCGATCATAAAAAACCAGAAGGATCTCTTTAACCGTGAATTCCTCTCATTTTTGGATAAATACGGAGATCTTTCCATCACGGTTACCGACTCATCCCTCAAGGTTGACGATAAAATCGTTTACGAGGAAGAGATCAAAACCAACAACCTGGCTTTTCTCTTATACCGGGACGGGGTAAGGAGAATCACCTTTTATAAAGGGCTCACCCGGGAGGAACTCCAGGAATTCCTGGAAGCGCTGGCGGAAAGCTGGCAAGGCTCCGAGGAAATGGACGTCGTCAACTCTCTGTGGGAAAGGGACTTCCAGCACATAAGTTATCAGGCCATCGACATGCTAATCGTTGACTTACTGGAACATATCAAAATTTCCCACCCTCAATCAGAAACGTCTGCTGAAACATCCCCAGGGGTTCCCTCACGAAGAATCATTCTGGAGGAAGATGAAGAAGAGGGGGAGGGGGAAGGAGAAGGTGAAGAAAAGGGACCGGATAAGCAGGGAATCGGTGTTTCACGTGAAACTTTAAAAGGAGACGTGGATTATTTCCCTGGGGCAGGCGCCACATTGACCCTCAGCGAAATGGATTTAGAAAATATCAGGGAGATGATTGAAGAAGACAGGAAAAAATTTAATCCCCCACACGCGTATTCCCTTGCGCTTTTCAACCTGCTCAGCCTTGAGGAACAACCGGAGAAAT
Source organism: uncultured Thermodesulfobacteriota bacterium (assembly GCA_964589315.1). GTDB lineage: Bacteria > Desulfobacterota > S145-22 > S145-22 > S145-22 > JAOZMY01. The sequence continues at coordinate 14,191 of CAZPTH010000018.1, read as the reverse complement.
ACACTTCCCTCCTGTTAGTCCTAAAAAAATATTTCCTCGAACTCATCTCCAACGGCAACTTCGGATCGGCTTGCAGCATCCTCCATGCCATGAATGAATTTAAGGTGCCATCCACTCCTAACCATGAAAAGTATGATGGCCTGGAAAAAGGCATCATGGGGGCAGCCCGAAGTCCGGAATCGATCGAAAAAATAAGGGAGCTGCTCCGGAAAAATCGATTTGACTCTCTCGATAATCTCCTCGAATACCTCTCTTTTCTAAGAGAAAAGGCCCTTCCTGTTCTCGTTGACCTCCTCACACGGAAAGAGCTTAAGGGGGTTTATCCCAGAGTCCGTGAACTGCTTACGGAATTAGGGCAAAAGGACGTGGGTTATTTAGCTGAATGGATTTCCGATGACAGGCCAGAACTTACCAAACAGATTGTCGCCACTTGGGGGGAGGCTGGAGAAAGGGGAATCCCTTACCTTGCCCGATGCCTCCGCCACAAGGATCCTGGAGTCCGGCTCGAGGTCATCCGGTCCTTGAACCATATCGGGGGAAAGGCCGTCAACCCACTCCTTTCAAAACTTCTCTTTGATCCGGAACCGGATGTCCGCATCCTCGCGGCAAGGTATTTTACCAATCCAGATTCAGACACGGTGTCGCTTGTTGGCCAATTAATCGGGAAGAAAAAGGAAATCAGGGAAAAAATGGCCCTGGTGGACATTCTCAAAAGGGCAGGCTCGAGGGAAGCTGTGGCCATACTTCAGGATCAACTAAATCAGAAAATTTGGTTCAAACGAGAAGAGAACAACAGGTTCAAGGCGTATGTCGTCAGGGCCCTGGCCGGGATCGACAAAGATTTTTCCATCGAAGCCCTGAAAGCGGGAGCCCGAAGCGGAAACAGGAAGATTAGGAATATGTGTAAAACCGCTTTACAGAAAACCCAGGCAAACAAAACGACTTAATTAAGTAACAGGAATTCGCATGCCAAATACCGCTCTTGATATTTCCGATCAGTCTCTCGCAGGAAATCTCGCGCCTGATCGGAAAACCGTTGAACTGGGAAAAAAATTCGCAAACGAACTCATCGCTTCCCTGAAAACCGCTCAAATCTATGATGAAAACAACAGTGTTTTCCTGAATCGCTCCCAGATTTTATTCGAAACGCTCCAGGAAGCACTCCATATTGAAGGGATAGCCTCCATAGAGGTTGCTGCCAACCATGTCTTCTTCAATGACACAAGGCTACCCATGGATTTTGCCTCTTACACGATCTATCGCTTTTTAATGGATGGATTTGTTAAGTCAGGGGTGGGCAAGGTCTGGTTTGAAACCGACTTCGAAGAGCAAGAACTCAAAAATTTCCTGATCATCTTCGCTAGAACGCTGGGAGACCCCACAAAAAACTCTGAAGACATCGAAGAAGACCTGCGGGATCACGGAATTGCGCACATCCACATCGATCCCCCCAAAGAAGAGATGGAAGATCCGCGCTCGGCCTCTACTTTTCGGAAGATTGGGAAAAAGTTGTATCTGCAAAGCATCCTGTTTTTGAAAGAAACGATAGATGAGATCCCAAGGACACACAGGAGTCAAGAAAAAATCGTTCGCAGACTCGTCCAGGTTATCGTTGATTCGGTTTTTGAAGACGAGGCCTATATGCTGGCCCTGACAAACATAAAAAATCACTATGACTACACCTTGAATCACTCCATGAACGTGTGCGTTCTTTCCGTTGCCCTTGGGTACAGGCTGGGACTGGATAGAAAAAGACTGGCAGATTTAGGCGTTGCAGCCCTCTTTCACGACGTGGGGAAGATAGGGATCCCAAAGGAAATCCTCACAAAACCGGCAAAACTTACCAATGAGGAATTCGAAATCATTAAAACGCACCCCTTTCAGGGCGCGGAAATCCTCACATTAATCAGGGGGTTCAGGACACGCCCTGTCAGGGCCATCCTCGTGGCCCTGGAGCACCACATGGGGAAGGACTATAAGGGCTATCCAAATGTACCGATAAAAAAAGACCTGAACCTCTTCAGCAAGATCGTGACCATCGTTGATGTCTTCGATGCCATGACCACCCCGCGAATTTACATGAAGAGGGCCTTTAAGAGGGATGAGGCGCTGAGGATAATGATGAAGGATTCCGGTAAAAAATTCGACCCGTTACTGCTGAAGGCGTTTATCAGTATGCTCGGGCTCTTTCCCATCGGATCCCTTGCCCTTTTGAATACTGGAGAACTCGCCGTGGTCTTTGAGACAAACCGGGATCCAGTCCTTTTTGAAAAACCAAAGGTAAAACTGATCACGGATAAGGAAGGAAATATGATCGATGGGCCTGTGATAGACCTGGCCTCGCGCTCCCAAGATGAAACGGGCACGAGACGGGTTATTGTCAAAACCATCGATCCGGAAAAATACGGAATCGACGTTACCGCCTATTTCTAAACACCCCAATCTCCCGGGCGAAATATGCGATTAGGGCATTTCTCTTACGTGATGAGCACATCTAAATACATATCCGTTTCTTCAAAATCAACTTGACCCTGACGATCAGCCTTTCGGTTACGAAACACCCGGGATTGTGGTATGAGGAGTGTATGAGTACGGTCGTCCTGAAGGAAGGGAAGGAAAAGTCGGTTCTTCTTCACCATCCCTGGATCTTCACCAGCGCGGTTCGGGAGGTTCGGGGCCACGTGGATCCCGGGGATATCGTCAGAGTTGCCGACAAAAAGGGAAATATCCTGGCCTCTGGATTTTACAACCCCGTCTCCCCCATCCCGGTTCGCCTGTTCTGGTGGGGAAATCAGCCCGTGCCTTCCTCCTATTTCAGAGATGCCCTCGATAAGGCCCTGGCCTTGCGCCTTCTGCTGACTCTCTCTCCTGCCAGCAACGCCTACCGCCTCGTATTTTCGGAATCCGATTTCCTCCCGGGTCTGATCGTGGACCGTTATGCCGATTATCTCGTCCTGCAAACCCTGAATCCGGGGATGGAACGACTTAAAACAACCATCGCGACCCACTTGATGGATCTTCTTCGCCCCAAGGGGATCCTTGAAAAGAACGACGCCGATACCCGGAACCTGGAGGGGTTGCCGACTCGAAAGGGCCTACTTGCGGGAAAAACCCCGCCTGAATCTTTCGAGATTCTGGAAAACGGGCTCCGTTTCCTTGTAACCCCGGAAACGGGGCAAAAGACAGGATTTTACGTAGATCAACGCGAAAATCGAGCCATCGTGGCTCGATTCGCGAAGGGCCTCTCCGTCCTCGACGCCTTTTCCTACACGGGGGGGTTCGCCGTTTATACGGCAAAGAACGGCGCGATCTCCCTCACCCGCGTGGATACCTCCCAGGAGGCCCTGGACATCGGCAGAAAAAATCTCTCCCTGAACGATGTCGATACCCTTCCCGACGAGGCCATCCGCGGAAACGTCTTCCAGGTCCTGCGCTCATTCAGAGATGCAGGCCGTCAATTCGACATGATCATTCTTGATCCCCCAAAGCTGGCCGCGACCAAGGCCCAGCGTAACCGGGCAGGTCGCGGCTACAAGGATATCAACCTCCTTGCCCTGAAGCTTCTCCGCCCGGGTGGCTTCCTTGCCACTTTTTCCTGTTCGGGGGGAATTGATGAGACCACCTTCGAACGTATCCTCTCCTGGGCCGCCAAAGACGCAAAACGGGAGGTTCAAATCCTCCACCGGCTTCACCAGGGACCGGACCACCCGGTACTGCTCAGCTTCCCGGAAGCAGCCTACCTGAAAGGATTTCTCTGCCGTGTCTCCTGAGCCTCTTGTGACTCCGGGTCAAAGCTGTATATTGTGAAAGTAACCCTATGACGCATATCAGCCGACGGACATTCTTTCGACAGGCCCTGTCATTCTGTCTCGCAGCGGCCTTTCCCCCATTCTCGCCTTCCCTTTTGCCAGCGACCGCGGTATCGCACCCGTCCCTCGAAGAGATGATCGGGGCGATGGTCATCGGGGGATTCCGGGGATTTAAGGTCTCGAAAACCCTCCCGGTCGCCGGTGAAATTCGGCGCGAAGACCTTGGGGGCGTGGTCCTCTACGATTACGACGTACCGACTCATACCCCACACCGGAACATTGCCTCTCCCGCCCAGGTCACCTCACTATGCAAAGGGCTCCAGTCTCTTCGGCCAGCCCCCTTGACCATCGCCATCGACGAAGAGGGCGGAAAAATTTCACGTCTGAAACAGAAGTACGGCTTCCCGCCCACCGTTTCCGCCCAGGCCCTGGGGAAAAGAAACGATCCCTCCTATACCTACCGGCGGGCGCTCGGGATCGCCAAAACCCTGAAATCGGTCGGTATCACCCTTAACTTCGCGCCGGTCGTGGATCTCAATATCAACCCCGACAATCCTGTCATCGGGCGGTTACAACGGAGCTTCTCAGCCGATCCTGATGTGGTCATACACCAGGCCCTCGCCTTTATCCGTGCCCATCATGACCTCGGGATAAAATGCACCCTCAAGCACTTCCCCGGCCATGGAAGCTCCACAACTGACTCTCACCTGGGATTTGTGGACATTACCGACACCTGGTCTCCCATTGAGCTCAAGCCCTTCCAGGCAATTATCCAGGCCAAAAAGGCGGATGCCGTCATGACGGCGCACGTGTTCAATAAGCGGCTGGACACGCGCTATCCCGCGACCCTCTCCAAACGGATCGTGACCGGGATTCTCAGGGACAGGATGGGTTACGATGGCGTCATCATCTCCGATGACATGCAGATGGGGGCAATCCGAAAATACTACGGGTTTGAACAGGCCATTACCCTCGCCATCCAGGCAGGGATTGACATCCTCATCATTGCCAACAATACCATTTATGACCCCACCGCCATTCCCCGCGCCCTTGCCATCATCCGGGGCCTGGTTGACCGGGGGACAATTAGTCTCTCCCGCATCGAGGCCTCTTATCGCCGAATCATGAAATTGAAAGCTGGACAAGTTCCGCAAAAAGGGCACGTTAAAACATCTTGAACCTTAAACAGGCTTTTGCCTTCACCCACCATTGACCGGGATATAAAAACATGGCATAAGCAGGGGCGATCGTTCCCTATAACCTTGCATGGAGTCGTATGATGAAAAAATCGATAGTTTCTTTTTTCGTGCTCATGTTTGTTCTCCTTTCATTCTCCGTATCCTTCAGCGCCCAACCACCGGTACCTCCGGAAAAGAAGGCGGAAATCATCAAGCTGATGAAACTGACCAATGGTCCCAACATGGCGAACAAGATGAAACAGCGGGTTATCAAGGCCCTCAGGGATTCCTTTCCCGATGTCCCCGAGTCGTACTGGAAAGATCTTGACAAGCGGATCAAGTCACAGCAGTTACTCTCGCTCTTTATCCCCATCTACGCCCAGTATCTCTCTCTGGAAGACCTGAAGCAGCTCGTCGCCTTCTACCAGACCCCTGCCGGGCGGCACTACCTCGCCGCGAAGGAAAAAATGGTCATGGCATCGGCAAAGGAAGGGAAAAAATGGGCTATGGGCTGGATTCTCCAGGTCTTCAAGGAGCTGAAGGCAAAGGGTTACAAGCCCAAAAACGAGCTTAACCGGCAGGAACCTGGCGCAAAAAGCAAATGAGCCATTGACACAACCCTTAAATCGTGATTAAAGCATATCTTCCTAATGATGAACGCGGTAAGCTGGAAAGAGATGTTGATTGCACTGAACACCATCGATGGGATTCCTCCTGCTCAGTTGGATGCCATGAAAACCCACTTCGAGAGACACGGCTCTCTGCCGGATGCCAGTGGCCTTGTCCGGAACCTGGGACTGCGTCCAAAGGCTGCCAGGCGAATTTCCCGGATTGATTTTTCGAAAGTCATCCACCAGGAGCAGAAGGCCACCTCCGCCCAGAATATCCGGATAGACACAATCGATGAGCCCGAGTATCCAACCCCTTTGAAGGAAATCTACAGTCCCCCGCCACTCCTTTACCGGAAGGGAGAATACCTCCCCGATGACCGGACGGCTATCGCCATCGTGGGGTCTCGACAGGCGGACTACCGGGGGAAAAGCCTCGCCAAGACCCTGGCCGCAAGCCTGGCCAAGCGGGGAATTACCATCGTCAGCGGCCTCGCCCGCGGGATAGACACGCAGGCCCATCTGGGCGCCCTCGAGGCGGGAGGACGAACAATCGGGGTCCTCGGCTCCGGCTTCAATCATTTCTATCCCGCGGAGAACAAGGACCTTGGGGAAAAGATTGCGCACCAGGGGTGCGTCTATTCCGAGTTTCCCTGTTACCGCCCCCCGGCGCCACGGAATTTCCCCCGCAGGAACCGGATCATCAGCGGCCTATCCCTCGGGGTCGTGGTGATTCAGGCAACGAAAAGGAGCGGCTCTCTCATCACGGCCCGCCTGGCACTGGAACAGGGGCGGGAGGTCTTTGCCCTCCCCGGGCCACCGGAATCCCCCTTGAGCCGGGGGTGCCACGCCCTGATCAAGCAGGGGGCAAAACTGGTGGAAGATGTAAATGACATCCTCGAGGAGCTGGCCCTGCCAAACCAGTCTCGGGAAACCGCGCCCACTCAGGCCCCTCCCCGTTTGAAGGGGCTGGCCGCCCGTCTTTATGAACACATTGGAAGCGAACCGATTCAAATCGATCAGCTCTGTCAAATCAGTGAAACAGACCCCAAGGACGTGCTCCCCACGCTCCTTTCCATGGAGATCATGGGTGTGATCGTCCGGTTGCCGGGGCAGTGTTTTGCGCGCAAGGATATTGCCATGGGAGAAAACCGATGAAAAAAGCCCTGGTAGTGGTAGAATCTCCAACAAAGGCCAAGACCCTGGGCCGTTTCCTGGGGAAAAATTTCAAGATCCTCGCAACGTATGGTCATGTCCGCGCCCTTCCCAGCAAACAGGGCAGCGTGGACGTGGAAAGGGATTTTGAGCCCAAATACGAAATTATCCCGGAAAAGAAGAAACATATCGAACGCATCAAAAAGGCCCTCACCGGCGTGGACGCCCTCTATCTGGCCAGCGATATGGACCGGGAAGGGGAGGCCATCTCCTACCATCTCCTGAAGGTCCTGGATCTGAACGGGAACGGAAAGAAACGGGATATCGATATCCACCGGATCGTCTTTCACGAAATCACAAAGGAGGCCATCCAGGCAGCTATACAAGACCCGCGTGACATCTTGCTTCCCTTGGTGGATGCCCAACAAGCCAGGGTTGTTCTCGATTACCTTTACGGATTTACATTGAGTCCCCTCCTTTGGAAAAAGGTTCGCACGGGGCTGTCGGCGGGCCGGGTCCAGTCGGTGGCCCTCCGGCTCATCTGTGAGCGGGAAAAGGAGATTCTTGCCTTCACCCCCAAGGAATTCTGGACGATCCAGGCCAGGTTTACCGGAAAAGAGGCAAAAACCCCCTTCGAGGCGGAACTGATTGCCTACGAAGGAGTCAAGCTGAAGAAGTTCGATGTCAAAACGGGAGAAAAGGCCGAGGAGATCGTCGGCAATCTCAAGGGCAAGCCATACACAGTCACCTCCATCACGCACAAGACCAGTCGCAAAACGCCGCCGCCTCCCTTTATCACCAGCACCCTTCAGCAGGAGGCCTCCCGGAGGCTGAACCTCTCTCCCTCACGGACCATGCGGCTGGCACAGCAGCTCTACGAGGGAATCGATATCGGCCAGGGACCGGTCGGCCTCATCACTTACATGCGAACCGACAGCGTCCACCTGGCAAAGCAGGCCCTGTATGACGCGAAAAGGATTATCCAGGAACGTTTCGGAGAAGAGTATGCCCTTCCGAGGGCGAGGGTTTACAAGAACAGGGTCAAGAACGCCCAGGAGGCCCACGAGGCAATCCGTCCCACAGACCTGCACCGAACGCCGGAGCAACTCCAGTCGGTCCTGCCTCCCCAGCTTTTGGACCTTTACCGACTCATCTGGAACCGCACCATCGCGTCTCAAATGGCCCCGGCCCAATGGGATACCCAGACGGTCCTTATCGAATCCGATGACGGGGTTGCCCGTTTCAAGGCGACGGGAAGCCTCCTCGTCTTCCCCGGCTACCTGAAGGTCTTCAGCGAGACGGCAAAAGAGACCTTACTGCCCCCTTTGTCCGAGGGAGACCCCCTTTCCCTAAAAGAGCTTACGCCGGTTCAACATTTCACTCAGCCCCCTCCGCGCTACACGGAGGCCTCGCTCATCAAGACCCTCGAAAGTTACGGGATCGGGCGCCCCTCTACCTATGCCTCCGTTCTCCAGACCCTCCGGAGCCGGGACTACGCCCGCCTCATACGGAAGACCTTCGTGCCACAGGAGATCGGGATGATTGTGAGTGATCTCCTCGTGAACCACTTCTCCCACTACGTGGACACCCAGTTTACCGCCCAGATGGAGGAACAGCTCGACCAGATCGCCCAGGGGAAAATGGCGTGGAAACCGATGGTCCGCACCTTCTGGGAAAATTTCTATCCCCTTGTAAAGAAGAAAGAGGAGGAACTGAAACGCTCCGACATCCTGACGGAGAAAACGGATGAGGCCTGCCCGGAATGCGGCAAACCCCTGGTCATCCGATACGGAAAATACGGAAAATTCATCGCCTGCTCGGGATTCCCGGAGTGCAGATATCGCCGCCCCCTGGAGGAAAAGGAGAAGGAACCACCCCAGGAAACCGATGAAAAATGCGAAAAGTGCGGGCGCCCCATGGTCATCAAGCGGGGTCGATACGGCCCTTTTCTCGCCTGCTCGGGATTCCCGGAGTGCAGAAACACCCGCCCCCTGAAAAAACCCCAGTCCACGGGGGTCCCCTGCCCGGAATGTCACAAGGGGGAGTTGATGGAGCGAAAGAGCAAACGGGGACGGACCTTCTACAGCTGCAGCCGTTACCCTACGTGCAAGTTCTCCCTCTGGAACAGGCCCGTTGCCGAGTCGTGCCCTGAATGTGACAGTCCCTACCTGATTATCAAAAAGATTGGCAAAAAGGTTTACAAATGCTGTCCGAACAAGGATTGTGGATACCGGACCCCTTATGAGACGAAAGAAAACGGCCATGCCCCCGTATAACTTGACACTTTTTCCCATATGTGATTAACTTCGCTCGCTAAAAAAGGAGGAAAAGAATGAAACGCACATTTCAGCCGAGCAACACGAAGAGAAAACGGACGCACGGGTTTCTCGTTAGGATGCGGACCCGCTCCGGCCGCGCCGTTATCAACCGGCGCCGGGCAAAGGGAAGAAAACGCCTCGCCGTCTGACTCCATGGAACACCCGAGAGAAACCTTCAAAAAGAAAGAGCGGATTTCAAAAAGGTCGGATTTTATCAGGCGGCACCCCGAGGATGTGGTCGTCCACACCCCTGAATATCAGTTCGTCTTCAAACCCACATCCCTGGGTTTTAGCCGTTTGGGGATCGTTGTCACACGGAAACACGGAAACGCCGTTTTCAGAAACCGGGTCAAACGGGTCCTTCGGGAGGCCTTTCGCAAGAACAAGATGTTGATTCAGCCCCCGAGAGACGTCATAGCCATTCGTAAACACAGACCCACGAAGCCGACCTTCCGGGAAGCGGAACGACATTTCACGGATGCCGCGCGGAAATTGACCTATCTTCAACAGAGGAAAAACCACTCAACCAAATGATTAAAAAGATTGCCATCTGGGGACTAACCTTCTACCACCATCTCGTCTCACCGTTTCTGCCACCGGCCTGCAGGTATACGCCGACCTGTTCCCAGTACGCCATTGAAGCCATTCAGCGCCACGGCCTTTTGCATGGAGGATACCTTGCCGTCCGCCGTGTCCTGCGCTGTCACCCATTCCATCCCGGCGGGTATGACCCCGTTCCCTAAATTCATGATGAGGAAACCACGTGGAAAAACGACTGATTATCTTTATCGCCTTAACGTTTATCGTTCTCCTGCTTTATAACCAGATATTCCCACCCCCAAAGCCCAAGCAGACCGCGAAATCCAAAGCCAAAGCGACCCAGCAACAGCCGGCCAAGAAGGAGGCTCAGGCCCAGACGGCGGCAAAGGCGAAAACGGAACCCGCTAAAGCCCCCTCTGCCAAGGCAGAGATCAAGGAGACACTCCCCGCTGAGATCAAGAATCTTAAACCCGTCACGGTTGAAACGCCCCTTTACCACGCCGTCTTTACCCCTCTGGGGGGACGCCTGGTCTCGTGGAAGCTCAGCAAATACAAAGATATCATGGGGCCCAAGGGAAAACCTATCGAGCTGATCCGGGCAACCTTCCCCGATCTCCCCTTCAAGGGCACCTTCTATCGCGAGACCCATCCCATTACCGATTCCATCCCCATGCAGGTCAACCGGCAGAACCTTATCCTCCACAAAGGGGATGCCCCCATGCAGCTTGTCTTTTCCGGGATCAAGGACGGGCTTCGCATCACGAAGCGTTATACCTTTTTTGCCGACAAATACGAGGCGGACCTGGAATGGGTGATTGAAAACACGACGAATGACAAGCTCGTGGGAAACACGATCCTCACCCTCATCAACAAGCCCTCTCTCATCAAGGAAGTGAGCAAATACGGGCATCAGGACTTCACGGCGGACATCCTGAAGGGAAGCAGCGTCTACCGTAAAAAGCTGAAGAAGATCGAAAAGCCCGTAACCGTCGAGGGCAAGATCGGCTGGGTGGCCCTGAGCGAAAAATACTTCGTCACCCTCATGGCCCCTGAAAGCAACGCCTTCAACCAGGTGATTCTCACCAACAGATCCAACGCCCTGGACGCCGACCTCACGGCAACCGCGGTCGTCCTTGATCCGGGGAAAACCCAACATTTCAAGTTCAGGCTCTATAATGGACCAAAACTTCTGGCACGGTTGAAGCACTTCGGAAAGGACGCGGAAAAGGTCATCGATTATGGCTGGTTCGGGATCATCGCCCGCCCCCTGATGCAGTTCCTCAATTTCACGAACAAGTACACCCATAATTACGGCATCGACATCATCCTCCTGACCATTCTCATCAAGATCATCTTCTGGCCCTTGACCCACAAGAGCTATAAATCGATGGCCGACATGCAGAAGATTCAACCCCTGATGCAGAAACTAAGGGAGAAATACAAGGATGACAAGGAGCGGCTGAACCAGGAGATGATGCGCCTCTACAAGCAACACAAGGTCAATCCCCTGGGGGGGTGTCTGCCCATGCTGTTGCAGATCCCGGTCTTTTTCGCCCTGTATAAGGCCCTGCTCGACTCGGTCGAGTTGCGGCACGCCCCCTTCTGGTGGTGGATACAGGATCTTTCCGCCAAAGATCCCTATTACATCACGCCAATTATCATGGGTCTGACCATGCTGATTCAGCAGAAAATGACCCCGTCGACGGGAGACCCGAAGATGGCAAAGATGATGCTCATTATGCCCATCGTCTTTACCTTCATGTTTCTCAATTTCCCTTCTGGACTGGTCATCTACTGGCTGGTAAACAATGTCCTTTCCATTGGACAGCAGTTCTACACAAATCGTAAGCTGGCTCACGGGAGATAAGAAAAAATGACAGATGCAATCGAAAAAGAAGGCAAGTCCGTAGAAAACGCCCTGGAAAAGGCCTCCAGCGACCTGGGAGTCGCCAAGGAAGAACTCATCTACGAGGTCCTGGAAGAAACGGATCGCAGTTTCATCGGGATCGGCATGGGAAAGAAGGTCAAGATCCGTGCCATGGTCAAGAACCCTGAGACCGTGGCGGAAACCGCGAAAAAGACCCTCAGCACGATCCTGGAGCTGATGGGAGTCGAAGCGGTGGTAGAGGTCAAGGAAAAGATGTTGATGGAAGATGACATCATCCACATCTTCCTGGAGATCATCGGTGACGGGTCCGGCTTACTCATCGGGAAACACGGCGCGACCCTCGACGCGTTTCAGCACCTCGTCAACAAGATTACGAACCGGAAGTTTTCGGGAAACTGCAATATCCACGTGGATACGGAAAATTACCGGAAAAAGAGGGAAGAGAACCTGACCCAGCTCGCCATGAGGCTCAGCGAAAAGGCCAAAAAGACCCGAAAACCCGTTTCCCTCGTCCCCTTGAGCGCCAAGGACAGGAAAACCGTTCACATGGCACTGAAAGAAGACAAGGAAATTCAAACGAAAAGCACGGGAACCGGCCTTTTGAAGCGGGTGGTCATCATTCCTTCAAAGAATCTGTCTTCCCAGGGGACGTCAAACTAAGGGAGAACGCTCTCCATGACCCTTTTTGAAGGGTTAGACCTCACCCATACCATCGCCGCCATCAGCACACCGATCGGCATGGGAGGAATTGGCGTCATCCGCCTTTCGGGCCCCCAGGCCCATGCGATGATCCATAAGGTCTTTGTCCCACGATCTTCCGTTGCCCCTTTCAGACACCGGGAGATGATCCTTGGGGATATCATCGAGCCCAATCAACGCGAAATCATTGACGAGGTCCTCGTCGTTCCCATGTTCGCGCCCCACACCTATACCCGGGAAGACATGGCGGAGATTCAGTGTCACAGCGGACGGGTTGTCCTGGAACAGATTCTGAAACTCCTCTTGCGAAAGGGCGCTCGGCTGGCGGGGCCAGGTGAGTTCACCCTCCGCGCCTTCCTGAACGGGAGAATCGACCTGACCCAGGCGGAAGGGGTCATCGAGGTCATCCAGGCGCAATCGGAAAGCTCCCTGAAAATGGCGGAAAGGCAGCTCCACGGGGGAATCCGTAAGGCGATCGAGCCGCTCATGAAGGAGATCGACCAGATCCTCACCTACATGGAGGCCGATCTCGACTTCTCTGAAGACCTGGGCATCGATTTCGCCCCCACGTGGCAGGGGCTGTGGGAAAAGACGAGGGACCAGCTCCTGCATGGAATCGAACGTCTCATGGAAGGGTTCGCGACCTGCCAGATGGTCCGGGAAGGAATTGAGGTCGCCATCATCGGAACCCCCAACGTGGGGAAATCGAGCCTCCTCAATCGATTTATCGGAAGGGATCGTGCCATTGTCACCGAGTTTCCGGGCACGACACGGGATTTCATCGAGGAGGGAACCCTCATCCAGGGCATCCCCTTTCGGATCGTGGATACGGCGGGTCTCAGGGAATCCGGGGACCCCGTGGAGCAGATCGGAACCCGGCAATCCCTCCACAAAAAAGAGGCCGCCGATATCGTCCTCCTCGTCATCGATGCCGCCCGCCCCCTCCACGCGGATGACAGGGCCCTGCTGGAACAGGCGAAAGCGGAAAAAACGCTGGTTGCCCTGAATAAGTGCGACCTGCCTCGAAAGGTCTCAAGTGAAGAGGTGGCATCCTTCCTTCCCCAAACGGTTCCCATCGTGGAAATATCGGCAAAAACCGGCCATAACTGGGAAAGGCTGACCCATCTCCTCGTGCAAAAGATCCATGAACGAGAATTTACCGGGGATATCCGATCTCTTATCCCCATCAACCAGCGTCACTATCAGCTCCTGGAAAAGGCCAAAAACGCCTTGACGCGCCTTGATGAAGGTCTCAGGGCGGGGGTTGAAGAGGTTTTCCTCTCCCAAGACCTCTGGGAGGCCAAGCATGCCCTCGAAGCCATCGTGGGGAAAACCCCCGATGACGACATCCTCACCCGGATCTTCCAGAATTTTTGCGTCGGCAAGTAGGGATTGTTTCACGTGAAACAATCGGCTCCTCCCCACATTCTCCTTGTCAACCCCTGGATTACCGATTTCGCCGCCTACAACCTCTGGTCACGTCCCCTGGGACTCCTCGAAATTGGGGGAATCCTGCGGGATGCGGGATTTCGCGTCTCCCTCATCGACTGCGTGGACGCGGAAAACTTTTCCGTCCAAACCCCTTTCCGCCCCAAGACCTCCCCTTACGGTGCGGGGAAGCTGAAGCGGACCCCCATTAAGAAGCCGAAGCTCTTCTCCGCCATTCCCCGGAAATACTGCCGTTACGGCATCACGCCTGAAGATTTTTCTCTTCAGCTAAAACGCCTGCCTAAGCCCGACCTGGTCCTCGTTACCTCCGTCATGACCTACTGGTATCCCGGCGTGAAAGAGGCGATTGAACGCCTGAAGCAACATTTTCCCCATACCCCCGTCTGGCTCGGGGGGGTCTACGCCACCCTTCTCCCGAGACACGCCCGGACTGTTTGCCGTCCCGACCGGGTCATTGAAGGACCCTTTACGGGGAATCACCTGCGTGAAGTGTGTGATCTGACAGGGCATTCCCCCGCCCAATCTCCCCCCCTTCCTGGTCAGGTGG
>CAZPTH010000017.1:0-20692 GCA_964589315.1 uncultured Thermodesulfobacteriota bacterium | reverse complement strand
TCAGCAAACCTGACGGCAGAAATATTATACACTACCCCCGTGATTCCCTCCCCCCCTTCGATCTTTCGAAAATCCTGGAGGGGCTTTCGGATCAACTCCCGAACGGACCCGTGACAAAATTTCTCTACGAGAATCAACTTGTCCTCTTCGCCCATGAGATCCGAAAATCGGAGAATACGCTATATATCTTCTGGTGTATCGGTTCTTTCAAGGGGTTTTTAAGGCAGTTTTTATCCGTTTACCGGGAATTTTACTGCCGCCATCTCTGGCTGGTCTTCAGAACAAAAGGGGGACAAAAGACCCTCTACATGGGGCCAGATTTCAAGCCCGCAAGTATCGAGACCCACTTTTCTCTCCCCTTTGACCGGAGAGAAATCCTCTTTCGCTCGGAACCCCTCCTTGTGGGGGCCCATCCCTTCAAATTCGGCGACCGGCAGGGCTGGTTCGTCGTCGGCATCCCCAGGAACCGCATCGAGGTTCAGCTCTCGGAGTTCCGCTACAAAGGGATGCTCCTCACGGGTTTTTTCATCATCTTTTTCTCCATCTTTCTTTATACCTATTTCAAGAACCGGAGCCGGCGCATCGTGGCGGAGCAGACGGCAAATATCAGCCGGGAAATCATCATCTCGAAACAGCAACTGGAATCCTACATCGAAAACGCCACGGACGGAATTTTGAGAAATGACCTCGATGGGAAGATTGTTTACGTAAATCCAGCCTTTACCCGCATTTTTGGCTGGGAGGCCCATGAGGTTATCGGAAAAAACATCCTTGATCTGTTTCCCGATGATCGGGAACGGGTCAAAAAGGTCATGGAAACCATCAAATCGAAAAAATCTTTCCCCCCTTACGAAACACGGCGGCGGCGGAAAAACGGGCAAGTCATCGATCTCTACGTCTCCGCCTCTCCCATCCTGAACAGCCATGGCGATGTCATCGCCATTACGGCCGTTTACCGGGATCACACACGGCTGAAGCGCCTCGAGGACAGGCTTTACCAATCCGAAAAGATGGCCGCCATCGGGCAACTCGTTGCCCAGATCGCCCACGAGATTAACAACCCCCTCTCCACCCTCCAGTTCTCCCTCCAGCTCCTCCAGCGGATGGGTCCGGACAACCCGGAATTCAGGGAAGAAATCGAGGACATGGACGAGGAGCTGAGACGTATCGCACGGATCGTCGACCAACTCCTGTCCTTCTCGCGTCCCCAGTCAAAACGTAAGCGCCAGGCCTCCCTTAAACGGGTCTTGCGAAACAAGATGATTCAACTCCTCTTTAAAGACCTCAGGGAAAGGGGGGTAGAGGTTGAGGTAAACCTTGTTGATCCCCTGCCGATGGTCCGGGTTTACTCCGATCAGATGCTCCAGGTCTTTCTGAACCTGATCAAGAACGCCGCCGATTCCATCAGGGAGAAAGGCAAAATCACCATCCAGGCCGCGGCCAAGGTCCTCGATTTTGACACCGTTTATCAGCTTCCGGCTCGGGGACAGCATGTAAGCCACCCCCTTGGCAAGGTCGTGGAAATCGCCATCTCTGATACGGGGGAAGGCATCCCCCCTGAAAATCTCCCTCACATTTTTGAACCCTTCTTCACCTCCAAGGGCCCCGAGGGGACCGGCCTTGGCCTGTCCGTCGTCCACAGCATCATCAGCCGCTCCGAGGGGACCATAGAGGTGGAAAGCGCCCCCGGAAAGGGGACAACCTTCACGATTATTCTTCCCGCCATCGAAACGGGACACAGGCGTGACAAGGCTACTTGAAATATGATAAAAGAAAGTGGGGAGAGGTAAACAAGGGGGGTTCGCAAATGTCCCGCATCCTTATCGTCGATGACGAAGTCAAACTGGTCAAAAAGCTGAAGAAACTTCTTGAAAACGATGGCTACGAGATTGAAACGGCCGGGAACGGGAAAGAGGCCCTTCAGATCATCAAGAACGCCAAACCCTTCGATGTCATCATCTCAGACATCCGAATGGAAGAGATGGATGGACTGACTTTTCTCAAAGAGGTTCACCACATGGGTCTTGATGTGGGGGTTATCATGATTACCGGGTACGGGGACATGGATACCTTCCTCGAATCCCTCTATTTCGGGGCCTTTGAATACATCAACAAACCGGTTCATTACGACAAACTCGTCGAAACCATTAACAAGCTCCTCCATGACCGCGAACGGGAGAAGAAGAAAAAGAGGAGACATCCCAAGGCAAGGAAGGAAAAATGATAGGACCTGTTACGAACGAGAAGCTGGACACTGTCGTTCAATCCCTCACGACCCGTGATTTCGAGGCCCTCTGGGTCCCGGACAAGGAGAAGGCCCGTGACATCATCCTCGAACGTATCGAACCCGAAGACAGGGTGGGGGTCGGCGGTTCCATCACGATCCGTGAACTGGGGGTGTTAGACGTTCTCAAAGAAAAGGGACACACGGTTTACGATCACTGGATCCCCGATGCCCCGAAGGAGGAAATCACGAAGATTCGGAAGCTTCAGATGCAATCCGATGTCTTTCTCAGCGGTGTCAACGCCCTCGTTACGGACGGTCGGATCGTCAATATCGACGGGATCGGCAACCGGGTCAACAGCATGATCTTCGGCCCGGACCGGGTTATCCTGGTTGCAGGTATCAACAAGATCGTCGAGACCCTGGACGCCGCTTTCTACCGAATCAAAAATGTCGCCTCCCCCCCCAACGCCCGCAGACTCTCCATCCCGACGCCCTGCGCAAAAACGGGCAAATGCATGGACTGTAGAAGCCCGCAACGCATCTGCCGGGCCGTGACCATCCTGGAGTGGCGTCCCATGCTCACGAAAACCCTGGTTATCATCGTCAACGAACCCTTAGGATTTTAAAACCTAAAAGAAAGAGAGGAGACCCATGAGTGACGTTCAAAGGGCATTGATCAGCGTATCGAATAAGGCCGGTATCGTCGAATTCGCAAAGGAACTCGCCGCCATGCAGATCGAGATTATCTCGACCGGGGGAACGGCGGCCATGCTTCAAAAAAACGGGGTTCCCGTGGTCGAAATCAGCGATTACACGGGCTTCCCCGAAATCATGGACGGAAGGGTCAAGACACTGCACCCGAAGATTCATGGGGGCCTTCTCGCCCTTCGCGACAACCCCGAGCACGTGAAAATCATGGAGGAACAGGGGATTCCACCCATCGATATGGTGGTCGTCAACCTCTATCCCTTTGAGGAGACGATCAAAAAGCCCGACTGCACCCTGGAAGAGGCTATCGAGAATATCGATATCGGGGGCCCCACCATGCTCAGGTCCGCCGCGAAGAACTACCGGTTTGTCACGGTCATTATCGATCCCGGCGACTACGAGACCGTCTTGAAGGAGCTGAAGGAAAACAACAGGCAGGTCTCGGATCAGCTCAAGATGAGGCTCGCCCAGAAGGTCTTCACGCACACGGCCCGGTATGACTCCCTCATCTCCACCTACCTGGACAAGGTTTGTTATCCGGAAACCTCCTTCCCCGAAACCCTTTTCCTGAATTTCAAGCGAAAAAGCATCTTGAGATACGGGGAAAACCCCCACCAGCAGGGAAGTTTCTACGTGGATCCCACCGTGGATGAGCCCTCCATCGCCACGGCGGAGAGCCTGCAGGGGAAGCCCCTCTCCTACAACAACATCATGGACGCCGACGCCGCCCTTTCCACCGTGAAGGAGTTCGACGAAACAGCTTGCGTCATTATCAAGCACGCCAACCCCTGCGGAACCGCCATCGACAGGAAGGATGATGTCTTGGCCGCCTACAAAAAGGCCCTGGCCTGCGATCCCGTCTCCGCCTTCGGGGGCATCATCGCCATCAACCGTCCCCTCCCTCCGGAACTCGCCGAGGCCCTCATGGACCACTTCGTCGAGGTGCTTATCGCACCGGACTATACCGATGACGCCCTGAAAATCCTTTCCAAAAAGAAGGATCTCCGGATCCTGAAAATCCCCCTGATCACCCCACGGCGAAAGGACCTTTTCGACCTGAGAAAGGTCGTGGGGGGCCTTCTCCTCCAGGAGCGGGACAGTCATTCCCTCGACATCGAGACCTTCAAGACGGTAACCAGGCGAGCCCCGTCTGAGGAAGAAATCCAGGCCCTGAAACTGGCCTGGAAGGTCTGCAAGCACGTGAAGTCGAACGCCATCGTCTACGCCAACGCGGAACAGATTGTCGGGGTGGGCGCCGGACAGATGAGCCGGGTCGATTCCGCCCGCTTTGGCATCGAGAAGGCCCTGCTGGAAATCAAGGGGGCCTGCATGGCCTCTGACGCCCTGATTCCCTTCAGAGACGCGGTGGACGTGGCCGCCGAGGCGGGAGTCACGGCCATTGTCCAGACGGGAGGTTCCGTCCGCGACAAGGAGGTCATCGCGGCGGCGGACGAACACGGGATGGCTATGGTCTTTACCGGCTATCGACACTTCTATCACTAAAAAAGGAGCTTTCATGAATATCCTTGTCATCGGCGGGGGCGGGAGAGAGCACGCCCTCGTCTGGAAATTGAAGCAGGGAGAGGGAGTAAAAGATATCTACTGTGTCCCCGGGAACGCGGGAATCGCGGCGGAGGCTACCTGTCTTCCCATCCCCCCAACGGACATCGACACCTGCCTTGCCCTTGCCCGCGAAAAGAACATTGACCTCACGGTCGTGGGACCTGAGGCCCCCCTGGTCGCGGGTATCGTGGATGCGTTTGCCGCGGCAGGGTTTCCCATCATTGGGCCGGACAGGGCCGCCGCCCAGCTTGAAGGAAGCAAGGCCTTCACCAAGGAAATCCTCAAGGAAGCCGGTGTCCCCACCGCCGATTTCGAGACCTTTGACCATCCCGCTGACGCCCTCAAGGCCCTGGACGGAAAATCGTATCCCCTCGTCATCAAGGCAGACGGCCTGGCGGCGGGAAAAGGCGTCCTCATCGTCCAAGATCGAAAGGAAGCGGAAGACGCCATCCGAACCATCATGGAGGAAAAGGCGTTCGGAGCTGCTGGAGATCGGGTGGTCCTGGAGGAATTTCTCACGGGTGAAGAGGCCTCCTTCATCGTCCTGACCGACGGGGAAACCATCCTTCCCCTTGCCTCATCCCAGGATCACAAGGCCATCTACGACGGGGACAGGGGTCCCAACACGGGTGGCATGGGCGCCTACAGCCCCGCGCCGGTGATCGACCCGGCCATGCATGAAAAGGTCATGAAGACCGTGATCGAACCCGTGATCGAGAAGATGAACGCCCGGGGAACCCCCTATCGGGGCATTCTTTATGCCGGCCTGATGATTGACAACGACACCCCCTACGTCCTCGAGTTCAACGTCCGCATGGGAGACCCGGAGACCCAACCGATCCTCTTCAGGATGGAAGGTGACCTGGTAGAAACCTTCATGAGGCTTCACGAAGGCCAGCTTCACAAGGCAAGGCTCTCCTGGAACCCTGGCCCTTCCATCTGTGTTGTTCTCGCCTCTGGGGGCTATCCCGGCGCCTATGAAAAGGGAAAGGTCATCAGGGGGCTGGAAACCCTCGAAGGGAAACCGGATATCAAGGTTTTCCATGCCGGGACAAAGCACAACGACAGGGGGGAAATCGTCACGAACGGGGGCCGGGTTCTCGGCGTCACGGCCATCGACGCCACCCTTGCCGCGTGCCGTGACAAGGCCTACGCTGCCATTGAGAGCATTCATTTCGAGGGGATGACTTTCCGTAAAGACATTGGTCTCAAGGGAATTCGAAGAACGACAACCGCGGCGTAAAAAGGAGAAAAACCATGCCTCAACCGCTAATTGCCGTCATTCTTGGAAGCAAGAGCGACCTGCCCGTCGCGGAAGACGCCCTGCGCATCTTTGATGATTTCGGCGTCCCGTACGAGTTCAGGGTCTTGTCCGCCCACCGGACCCCCGATGCCGTCCGCGATTTTGTCCAGCTTTTCGAAGAACGTGGCGGGCGGGTCTTTATCGCCGTGGCCGGGGCCGCCGCCCACCTTGCCGGCGTCGTTGCCTCTCACACCCTCCTGCCCGTCATTGGGGTCCCTGTGCCTTCTTCCGCGCTCAACGGCCTGGACGCCCTTCTCAGCACGGTCCAGATGCCGGGAGGGATTCCCGTGGCTACCATGGCCGTAGGAAAGGCGGGGATGAAAAACGCGGTCTATTTCGCCCTCCAGATCCTGGCCATTGAAAACGCCCCGCTCAAGAGGGATTTGATGCGCTTCCGTGAAGAAATGGCCAAGAAGGTCCTGGCCGATGGCGAAACCGTGAAAAAGCTTCTCGAGGAAAGGCGAAATCCAAATCCTTGAACTTAAAACCCTTCTTGGGGCCCCTGAAAAGATGGCCGAAATCTCCAACGCGCTCTCGAAGGGTGACATCATCGTATACCCCACAGAGACCCTTTACGGTATCGGGGGAGATCCCTTCGCGCCCGGGAATCCCATGAAACGAATCGCCCATCTGAAGCACCGCCCCCTTGATCAACCCTTTATCTTCCTCATCCCGGACATCCGGTTTCTCGAGGAAAACGGGATTCCCCTGTCTCCCGGGGTCAGGAAATTGACGGAACGGTTCTGGCCCGGCCCTCTGACCATCATTCTGAACGTCCCTCTGTCCTCGCCCCTTGCGCCCATCGCCCATGAGGGGTCCATCGCCGTGCGTGTTTCTCCCCACCCCTTTGCCCAGACCCTTTTCAGGCATCGCCGCTTTCCCCTCATCTCCACCAGCGCCAACCTTTCGGGCGCCTCTGAAGAACAGGCCCGAGATCCGGAAACAATCGCAAAAACGTTTAAAAATGAAATCAATCTCCTTATCACGGAAGGCCCCCTGAAGGCGTCCCCCCCTTCCACGCTCTTAGACGCCCGATCTTCGCCGCCCAGACTGATCCGGGAAGGGGCAATCCCTTTTCGGGACATTTCCTCACTCCTTTAAGGTCAGAAAGCCCGGAAAATTCGATATAATCGATTCCAATTTGGCCCCATCCATGTTAATAATTCCCCTACTACACTTGGAAAGGAGTCGGAATGGGCAATAAAACTTACACAATCGCCGTTATCCCCGGGGACGGAACGGGACCCGAGGTCGTCCGCGAGGGGATGAAGGCCCTGGATGCCGTGGCCGAAAAGTTCGGTTTCTCTTTCGATTATCATACCTTCCCTTACGGGGGTGAACACTACAAGAAAACGGGGGAAACCCTGCCGGAGGGGGCACTGGACGAGTTGAGGCAGTTCCCCGCTATTCTCCTGGGGGCCATCGGTCACCCGGATGTGGCGCCGGGAATCCTCGAAACGGGGATCCTCCTGAAACTCCGGTTTGGCCTCGATCAATATGTCAACCTGCGTCCCATCAAGCTGTATGAAGGGGTTGATACCCCCTTGAAGGACAAGGGTCCGGAAGATATCGACTTCGTGGTCATTCGCGAGAACACGGAAGGGCTCTACGCGGGCGCGGGGGGATTCCTCAAGAAGGGAACACCGGACGAGGTGGCCGTGCAGGAATCCATCAACACCCGGAAGGGGGCAGAGCGCTGCATTCGCTATGCCTTTGAGCTGACACGCAAACGCAACCGGGAAAAGAAGCTGACGCTCTGCGGAAAGACCAACGTCCTGACCTATGCCTTCGACCTGTGGCTCCGGACCTTCAACGAGGTCGCAAAAGAGTATCCGGATATCACAACCGATTACGCCCACGTGGACGCCATCTGCATGTGGATGGTCAAGAATCCGGAGGCCTTTGATGTCATCGTCACGGACAACATGTTCGGGGATATCATCACCGACCTTGGCGCCATGATCCAGGGTGGAATGGGAATCGCCGCGGGAGGAAACATCAACCCCGAAGGGACCTCCATGTTCGAGCCCATCGGGGGATCCGCGCCAAAATACGCGGGGAAAAATGTCATCAACCCGCTGGCCGCCATTTCTTCCGCTGCCATGATGCTGGATTACCTTGGAGAAAAGGAAGCGGCGGATGTCGTCGAGGCAGCCGTTCAGGCGGTGATCCCCAAGCTCAAAAGCCTCTCCGCGGGGAAGATGGGTTACAGCACCCAGGAAGTCGGTGACCTAGTGGTCGAAGAAATTAAGAGATCCTGACATCCCCCGCCGGTAAAAACGGAAGGACACCTTTAATCTTTTTATGCCTGGCTCCATGGCGAGCCAGGCGTTATTCAATATGGGCGAACTGCAAAAAAAGATCTTCATCGCGCTCTGCCTCGCCATCTTTTCGGCCATGCTGGGCATGGGTATCGTGGCCCCCCTGCTCCCGGTCTATGCGCAGCACTACGGGGCGACAGGAATCGCCATCGGGCTGGTCTTCGCCTCTTTTTCCATCTCCAGAACCATCCTCCTACCCCTCATCGGAAAGCTGTCGGACAAACGAGGCCGAAAAATTTTTATCACGGCCGGCCTGCTTCTTTTCTCCCTGACCTCTATCGGATACCTCGAGGCCACGAATATTCCCCTCCTCGTCCTGACCCGTACCATCCAGGGAATCGCGGCCGCCATGGTGATCCCCATCGCCCTCGCCTACATGGGCGAGATCACCCCCGGGGGGAAAGAGGGAACCTACATGGGAACCTTCAACCTCTTTTTCTACGGGGGTCTGGCCGCGGGTCCCATCCTCGGGGGCATCGTCAAGGATGCCCTTGGCATGAACAGCAGTTTTTACGCCATGGGGATTATCAGTTTCATCGGGTTTCTCACGGCGCTCATCTTTCTCCCTGAAAAGAAAAAAACAAAAAATGGCCCGCGTCCCCCCAAGGGATACGCGCGCTTTTTCAAGACCAAATCTTTAAATGGCATTTTCCTCTACCGCCTCTGCTTTTCCATCGGGATCGGGGTCACATGGGCCTTTTTGCCCATCTTCGGTGACAATGTCCTGAAGCTCTCCAGCTCCAAGATCGGCCTCCTGATTTCCCTGAACATCCTGATTGCCACCCTGCTGCAAACCCCCTTCGGGAAACTGGCGGACAAAATCCCCAAGAGGTGGTTCGTAACCGCGGGGGGAATCATGGCCTCTTCCGCCCTGATCCTTATTCCCTTCACCCGAAACTTTACCGAGATCTTCCTGGCAAATTTCCTCCTGGGCATTTCAGGGGGGATCGCCATGCCGGCCCTGACGGCCCTCGTTGTGGAGGAAGGGAAGAAAATCGGCGAGATGGGATCCATGATGAGCCTTTTTGTTTTTTTCCACAGCATCGGCATGATACTCGGCCCCCTTTTCGCGGGGATGACATCAGAGGTCTTCAACCTGGCTACAACGTTCGTGGGGGGAGGCCTGATAGGGCTTTTAGGAGTGGCCGGATTCGCAATCCTCCTGAAAAAATCTCGCGGGATCGTTCCGGTGAAATAAAAAGGCGGGATTTTCATCCCGCCTACCTTTACAAGACTTTGACTTCACGCATGGCCGGTTGAACCGGCCTTTTGAAAAAGACTACAATTTGAAAACGAGCAGCAGCTCGATAACCAGGGTGTAGATGACCAGGGACTCGATCAGGGCGAGACCGATGATCATCGGGGTTACCATCTGACCTGACGCGGAGGGGTTCCGCGCGATGCCATCCAGTGCCGATACGATACCACGTGACTGGCTGATCGCGCCACCGACCGTGGCGATCGCCATACCGAAACCGGCCGCGATGGCGATCCACATCTTGACCTCCGGGGGCAAGGCTGCCGCAGCGCCTTCCTCCGCCGCCATGGCTACCATGGCAAAGGAAAAGATGGTGCCAAAAAACACACCGACCATTAACCAAAGCTTCTTCAACATAGATTTCACCTCCTTTCTTCTGATTTCACTGTAAACGATTTTTCAGGACTACGCAGCCTCCGTTGCCTCTTCCAATTCCGGAAAATCGTGTTCTTCCTCTTCATCGTGTTCATGCTCGATGGCCCCCGAAAAATAGGCCATGGAAAGCAGCACGAAAACCAGGGTCTGCACGACCGAGACAAAAATCCCCAAAAACATGATGGGAAGCGGTACAAGCAAGGGGGCCAGGAGAAAAAAGATCCCCACGACCAAATGGTCACCCATCATGTTTCCGAAGAGACGCAGGGAAAGTGACATGGGACGTGCGAGATGCCCGATAATCTCGATAGGGAACATCAGGGGCGCCAGCCAGAGAAAGGGCCCCGTAAAATGTCTGAGGTATTTAAAACCATGAACCTTGAATCCATAAAACTGGTAAAGGAAAAAAACCGTCAGGGCCAGGGCAAGAGTTGTATTCAGGTTGCTCGTCGCGGGGGCGAATCCTGGGACCAGTCCCGAGAGGTTGTTGAAGAGGATGAAAATAATGAGGGAACCCAGGATGTAGAGAAGGGATTTCCCCACCTCCCCCATGTTATCCTCGATCAGCTTGACGCTCATTTCAACCAGGAGTTCCATAAAATTGAGCAGGGTAAATTTTTTGTCCGGGATGATGTCATCCCCTTTCTTCTTGAGACTTCGGTAACCCAGGAAGAAAAGGACAAGGAGAACCACCGAAACCAGAATGGCATTCCCCACCTGCATTGGCAGCTTATTCAATCCCGGGATAAACTGGTAATAGAAAATTCCACCGTGTTCCATCTGTACCTTCTCCTATCGCGCCTTTTTAAACACCCCAATCAGCCCATCCGCCATGATACCGAAGACCGAAACCGACAACCCGGCAAGGAACGCGATGGGATTGACTGGTGTGAAATAAATCACGAAGGCGACTATAGCCAAAAGCAAAAAAAATTTCAAGCCAAATTTAAAGAAAAAGGACTTGGAAGGTTTCTTTTTTTCCTGAAAGGCGCGTCTGATCAGTCGAGTCAGCCAGAAAAAGTTCAAAACCACGATCCCCCCACCCAAAAACAGCCCAAGCATCACGGGAAATGTGTGATAAACCACCCCTCCACAGATCATCAGGAAGATCCAAAACCCCAGTCCGAGGGCCTGAATACGTCTCAACCGCTCTTCCTGGACCTTAACGAGGGCCAGGGCCTCCTCCGGGAGCAGGACCCTGGGGGCCTCTTCCTCATTTTCCGGTTTATGATTTATCTTTTCCTGCACGTTTCGCCTCTTCCGCTTCCTTCTGCATCAACTCTCGGGCAAGTTTATACAGGCTCTTAAACCCGGCAATGAGCCCGAAAAGGGTGAACAGGAGGGTCATCCACGGCGATGTATGGAGAAACTTGTCCAGGTAGGCCCCTATGATGACCCCAAGAAAGACACAGATCCCCATTTCCAGGCCGATGGTCCCATACTTCGAAACCAGATTGACCCATTTCTTCGTCTTCCGAGTCCCAAGTTTCATGGTCGTTCCCGTCCATCACGGACATTACAGGCCCCTGGCAACCTTTGTGACGGCCTCGATCGTTCGATCCAGGTCTTCCTTCGTGTGGGAAAGGGAGACAAAGCCGGTCTCGAACTGGGAGGGGGCGATATAGATTCCCTCACCCAAGAGTCCCGTAAAAAATTTCCCGAACCTTTCCGTGTCGCTCGTCTTCGCCGTCCCGTAATCCACCACGGGGGTTTCTGTGAAGAAGTTGCAGAACATGGACCCAATCCGGTGAGACTGGACGGGAATCCCCGCATCAGAAAAGGCCTTCTGCACCCCCTCGGCAAGATAGGCCCCCTTCTCTTCCAGCTGTTCGTAAACACCTTCTTCCTTCAGAATCTTCAGGGTGGTCAGCCCTGCCGAAACGGCCAGGGGGTTCCCTGACAACGTCCCCGCCTGGTAAACCGGCCCCAGAGGGGCAATGGCCTCCATGATTTCCGCCTTCCCGCCGAAGGCCCCGACAGGCAGGCCTCCCCCGATAATCTTTCCGAGACATGTCATGTCGGGATCGATCCCGAAGCGTCCCTGGGCCCCCGTGAGCCCCACGCGAAACCCCGTGATTACCTCGTCGAAAATCAGCAGGGCCCCTTCCTTCCGTGTAAGGCCTCTCAGCCCCTCGAGGAATCCCTCTTTCGGGGGAATCATCCCCATGTTTCCCGCCACAGGCTCCACGATGACGGCGGCAATCTCACCGGGGTATTGAGAAAAAAGGGCCTCCACGCTCGAAAGGTCATTGTATCTTGCGATCAGGGTCTCGCGGGCCAGCCCTTCCGGGACTCCCGCGCTGTCCGGCGTGCCAAAGGTCATCCCCCCGGAGCCCGCCTTGACGAGCAGGCTGTCCACGTGTCCGTGATAGCATCCCTCGAACTTGACGATCTTTGACCTCCCCGTGAACCCCCGTGCCAGACGAAGCGCGCTCATGGTGGCCTCCGTCCCCGAGTTGACCATCCGAACCCATTCCAGGGAGGGGACCGTGCTTACGATTTCCTCCGCCATCTCCACCTCCAGGGGTGTCGGCGCCCCGTAACTCGTTCCCCGTTCCGCTGTTTTCTTGATCGCCTCAATAACCCGGGGATGGGCGTGGCCGAGGATCATGGGGCCCCATGAGGCCACGTAATCGATATAGGTGTTTCCGTCCACGTCGGTAATCTTCGACCCATGGGCCTCACGGATGAAAGGGGGATTGCCCCCCACGGAAAGGTAGGCCCGGACGGGGCTGTTGACGCCCGCAGGAATAATCTTTTTCGCCTGTGCCATCAGGGCAATGGATTGATCCAGTTTCATTATTTTTCCTCCAAATTCGTTACTCGAAAATTTTCAGACTCTCCTTCTTGAATTCCCGTGTGCTGAACAAGAGCCGATATCCCTTGATTCCCGTTTTTTCCGAAAGTCTCTCCGCCACCCGCTCACAGTCCGACTCTGTCTCCCCGTGGATCATGGTATAGAGATTGTAGGGCCAGTGCGCCACCGGGTCACGATGATAACAGTGGGTGACCCCGGGATCTTCCGCCATCAGGCGGCCTACCCTGGAGATATCTGTTTCAGGGACATCCCATACCCCCATGGCATTGGCCTTTACCCCCGCCCTGCGGTGTCGCAGGATGGCTCCCATCCGGCGAATGATCCCCCGCGCCTCCAGGTCCTTGATGATTTCGAGAACCTCCTGCTCCGTGAGACCCGTTTTTTTACCGATCTCCTCATAGGGCCGTGGGCTTACGGGGATATCTCCCTGGACTTCTCTCAGGATGGCTATCTCTTTATCCGTAAGCTCAATCACTCCTTAACCCTTCGTAACCGGATTCGTAAGGGACCCGATTTCCTCAATCGTTACCGTGACCGTGTCACCGGGCTGCATGGGGCCGATCCCCGATGTGGTCCCCGTCGCGATGACATCTCCGGGAAGGAGCGTCATGATTCGGGAAATAAAGGAGACGAGCGTCCTGACCGAAAAGATAAGTTGACTTGTCCGGGTGGATTGGACGACCTTTCCGTTGAGCTCCGTTTTCAAGGCGAGGTCCGACGGGTCAATCCCGCGCACGAGAAAGGGTCCCATGGGGGCAAAGGTATCAAAGGACTTACCCCGCGTCCACTGTTTGTCCTTGTATTGAAGATCCCGGGCCGTCACGTCGTTGAAGCAGAGATATCCCGCGATGTAGTCCTCCGCTTCGTCCTCGGACACATTCTTCGCCTTCTTCCCGATAACGACACCCAGTTCCCCCTCGTAATCGACGCGCTCGGACATGGGAGGCATCACGATGGGGTCCCCGGGGCCGATAACCGCCGTGGAAGGTTTGAGAAATATCAGTGGCTCCTCCGGTAATTTCAACTTGACCTCTTCCGCGTGGTCGCGGTAATTCAGGCCGATCGCGACAATCTTGGAAGGTCTGGCCGGAGGCAGAAGTTTAACGTCAGCAAGGGAGATAACCGGATCTTTTTCCTCAAACCCCTCGAAAGGGTCGCCTTCGACAAGCCGTATTTCATCCGAACTTATCAGCCGCCCCCATGCTTCCGTCTCCTCATGAATAAAATGGCAAAGTCTTTCAATTCCCATCACTTTCTATCTCCTTTCCTTTTGAAACTTACACGACCCCACCCAAAAGTCAACCAACGTTGACCCAACGCCATTCTTTTCCCCTTGAAAAATCCATTTTCTTCCTGTATTTTTCAGGAAACACGGGAACGGCGATGAAGTCCGCCTCAATCGCCTGCGGGCTGATGACTTCTGAGAAAAGGAGGCCTCATGCTGACAGGTGATGCGCGTGCGCGGACTTTAGATTATATCCTGAAACGCCAATGCCGGATGGGCGGGTTCTGCTTCTACCGCCTGGAAGAGCCCAACGGCTCAGACACCTATTTCGCCCTTGCCAGCCTCAACCTTCTGGGTGAAACACTCCATGACCCGGCAACCAGTCATTTCCTCAAGGCGATCCAGACAGACGACGGCTCGTATCACAACCTTTACCATGCCTATTACGCCATCAGGGGCTTGAAGCTCATGGGAACCCGACCTGATCGCGATCCTCGCCCATATCTCAAATCCCAACTTGAGAAATTTACCGTGAAAAACGCCGCGTCCGAGACGGTTCTCAAACGCCTCGATTACCTGACCGAGCTGTGCGTGGAACTCCAGGTCGAAATACCTCCTCCCGAGCGTAAAAGAATCACTGCGTTCGTTCTTTCACTCGAGGGTAAAAACGGCGGCTTTGGAACCCCGGTCCCTACCCTCCTGACAAGTGCCTACGCCGTCAACTCCCTGAACCGACTCGGTGTGTCCCTGGCTTCTCTGAGCATCTCCACCTTCCTCAAGGCCTGTGAAAATCCGGTCCACGGGTTCCTGAATGTCCCCGACATGGCCCCCTCGTTTCTGGAACATATCCACGCCGGGGTTTCCATCGCACGCCTCTTGGGATATCCCCCCCGATTTTCCCAGGCATGTCTGCAATTCGTCACACGATGCCAGGATCCAAACGGTGGATTTGCGCGAACATCCCATGGGCTCCCTTCGCTTAGCGACACCTATCTCGCAATCCATACCCTTCATCTCCTCGACAGGTAAAAAGGGGGCCTGTCCCCTCTCAAGCATGGATTTTCACCCTGACCTGTGATACGTTAAACGGGATCTTTCAACTCAATAAAAGAAAGGATCAAAAGAAATGGAACCTCTCAGCGCCCTTGCCGTCATTGCTACGGCCATTCTTGGGATCGCCGTTCTTGCCATGCTCATCGCAACCCTCTTCATGTGGATAGGGGCTAAGCTGGCAGGCGTGGAAAAAGCCACTTTCGGCCGCTCCTTCATCGCCGCGATAGGATCCGCCTTTCTCACCTGGATCCTATCACTCATCTTTTCCCTCTTTCCCCCCGTAGGCCTCCCCGTCGGTTTCGTTATCGGCCTGATCCTCGTGATCTTTGTGATTATGGGGGCCTACGATACGAGCTTCGGAAAGGCCCTTCTCGTCTGGCTCTTCCACCTTCTGGCGGAAATCGCCGCCATCATCATCGGGGTGTTAACCTTCGCGGGTATCCTCATACAGTTTGTCTGAGGATTCAGATACGATTACGCGGCCTTTTTCTTTTTCTTCTTCTGGCGTTCTACACCCTTTTCACAGATCTTTTCCCGTTCGAATTCCGAAAGCCTCTCGACAATATCGTGAACCGAAGGTTCATCATCCATCCAGTGGCGTAAATTCCCCAAAAGCGTCGCGGCAAAGGGACTCGAAGTGCCCTCAGCGAGAAAATAGTTAACCCAAAGCCCGTCCTTGACAAATCCCACGAGCCCCGCCTCTTCCAGGACCTTCAGGTGCTTGGATATGGTCGGCTGGGCAAGCCCCAGGGCAGCCTGAATTTCACACACGCACATATCACGGTGTTGAAGCATCTTGAGAATCTTTACCCTGCTGGGATCCGACAGGGCCTTCATGACCTTGATAAAATCCCTCATCATCATTCGACTCCTTTCCTTTTAGACGTTTTCTGCAAAGAGACCTTTCTCATTTCCAAACCTCATCGAGAAATATTTTTCTTCCACCGCGCAGAGGGCTGATAACAGTCCCACCGCGCGAATAGATTCTGAGCCTCATATATTCCAATCCATCGAAATCCCCTACGTTGTCACCTATAGCCCTACCCGAGAGAAAAGAATCTTCTCTGATTCATAGGGATATCTGAATATAGCATAAATTTTATCTTTTTCCAAGCAGAATTTTTTTAATGATACTTTTCCGCAAACCAGTCCGGAAGGCTGAAATCCCTGTCGGCATCTTTTGGATAATTGCCTCATTCATGATAAAATTCAGTCATGGAACCCGGTCGGCACACATCTTCCCCCCCCTTCATTCCCGCCATTGTCGGTCCCACGGCCACGGGGAAATCAGACCTCGCCCTCGCCCTCGCAAAAATCCTTCAAGCCGAGATTCTCAGTGCCGATTCCATGCAGATCTACCGCTTCATGGATATTGGGACGGCAAAACCCGCAAGAGAGGTTCGTGAAACCATCCCCCATCACTTCATCGACATCCTGAATCCCGATGAAACCTACAGCGCCGGACGTTTCGCGCGAGAAGCCCAGGATCTCCTTGCCGGAAAGCAGGCGGATGGAACTCCCATCGTCATCGTGGGGGGAACCGGACTTTACATCAAGGCCCTCGAAAAAGGGCTGGTCGCCCTTCCTGCCATTCCCCAATCCATTCAGGAACGGCTATGGGAGGAATATGTGAACGAGGGGCTGGAAACATTGTATCAAAGGCTTCTGAACGTGGATCCCTTCACGGCCCAGGCCATCCACCCCCACGACCGGACGCGAATTCTCCGGGCCCTCGGCATCTTCGAAACCACGGGGAAGCCTCTCTCCCTGTTTCAAAAAGGTCATGGTTTCAAGGGAACCCCTGTCAATCTGTTCAAGGTAGGGCTTACTTATCCCCGGGAAATTCTGTATAAAAGAATCGAAAAACGGGTGGACCGGATGATAGAGGCGGGATGGCTGGATGAGGTCGAAATGCTCCTTGGGATGGGATATGACGAGACCCTCAAACCCATGCAGGCCATCGGGTACAAACAGCTTGTCCAGGTCCTCAGGGGACGGTCGACCCTGGACGAGGCCATCGACGAAATAAAAAAGGAAACACGTCATCTGGCCAAGCGCCAGATAACCTGGTTCAAGAAGGAGGCCCCGCACCTCTGGATAACCCCTGAAGGGGACGATCCACGCAAGTGGGCGGAGGACCTTATAACCCGCATGCCACAGGGAGACCCATCATGGACGTAAAAAAAGGCGTGAACACGCAAGACCATTTCCTGAACAAGGTTCGCAGGGAAGAAACTTTCGTACGCATCACCCTCACCAGCGGAGAGGAACTGGAGGGGGTCATTACCAGCTTTGACCCCTATGCCCTGATCCTGAAAAACACAACGAGTACCCTCGTTTACAAGCATGCCATCGCCACTATTGCCCCCTTCACCCAGCAGCCGGATTTTGATACATTCAGCGAAAAGCCAAAAGAAGAATGATGCAAAAAAATCAACCCCTGAAAAAGATCCTGGAGGCCCTCCTCTTCACCATGGCAGAGCCTGTTTCCGTAAAAACCCTTGCCAAGGCCTTCGAGGACCCGCCTCCCCCCGGGGAGATCGAAGCCGCCCTCCTTGAACTCAAGAAGGATTACCTCCTCGAAGGGAGGGCATTTGAACTCGTGGAGGTGGCCAACGGGTTTCAGTTCCGAAGCCGTCCCGAATACGCCCCCTGGATCAAAAGGCTCGTTTC
Source organism: uncultured Thermodesulfobacteriota bacterium (assembly GCA_964589315.1). Classification (GTDB taxonomy): domain Bacteria; phylum Desulfobacterota; class S145-22; order S145-22; family S145-22; genus JAOZMY01. The sequence goes on along the minus strand of CAZPTH010000017.1, from coordinate 3,168 downwards.
CCTCCGCGCCCCGCGACTCAGCCGCTCCGCCATGGAAACGCTTTCGGTCATCGCATACAAGCAGCCCATCACCCGCGTGGAAATCGAACAAATCCGAGGAGTGGACAGTTCAAGTGTCCTGAAAACCCTGCTCGACCGCCGGATGATACGGATTCTCGGCCGCAAAGACGCGCCCGGACATCCCCTGGTCTATGGAACCTCGAAACAGTTCCTCGAGGTTTTTGGCCTTAAAAATCTCTCCCATCTCCCCCCCATCGAGGAAACCGAGGAAAATGAGTCTGAAGAAAAAGAAACTTCCCCTCCTGAAATGGCTGACCCTCTCGACCCGCCTGTCACGACGTAAGGCCTTCGACGCCATCACGTCGGGGAAAGTAAAGGTAAACGGCACGGTCATCTCGGATGTCCGCACGCTCATCGACCCCGACGGAGACACGGTCACGATCGGCGGAAAGCGGGTCAGGAAGGGACTCCCGGCCCCGATTTATATCCTCCTTCACAAGCCCAAAGGGGTTGTGACCAGCGCGGAAGATCCGGAAGGCAGGACCACGGTCCTGGACCTGGTCAAGAAAATCAAGACCCCCGTCTTCCCGGTCGGCAGGCTGGACATCATGACCCAGGGCCTTCTTCTCCTGACAAACGACGGCCCCCTTGCCAACGCCCTCCTTCACCCGAAATACGCAATCCCCCGCACCTACCACGTCAAGGTCAAGGGGAAAATTCCTCCCAAGGCTTACAGCCTCCTGAAGAAGGGAAACCTGAAGCTGGACGGCAGAACTATCCTCCCCGTCGAAATAAAGGTGCTCAAATCCCTCGAAAAGAACACCTGGCTGAGCGTCACCCTCAGAGAGGGGCGGAATCGCGAGGTCCGGCGGATTTTTGAAAAATTAAATCTCCCTGTTCTGAACCTCATCCGCGTGAGATTTGGCCCCCTTACCGTTAAGGGACTCCCCCCCGGCCAGTGGCGAATGCTGACGGACAAGGAAATCTCCCGGCTGAAACAGGTTCAACAGGCATCGGGAAGAGGCGGAAAAGACGGAAGCCATGGCGCATGACGAAAAAAAGAAAAAGGCCATTGCCGAAGAGAACAAGAAGATCAAGCAACTCAGGTTTTGCGTTGATCTGACCTATGCCATGATCGCCCAGGGAGATTATACCCTCGACGACGCCTACCTCCTCATTGAATCCCTGAAAAAAGTCGCCCTGACCCTCTTTCCCGGGAAGGGAGAGACCTTCGATCTTATTTACGGCGCGAGGTTCAAACACCTCATCATGGAGAAATATCAACTGCACTGACAAAAAGGGCAAGGCCTCAGGGACCTATCTGTCCCTAACGGCGAGGCGGGTTATCTTGACAGAATCCCCGCCTATGTTCTATGACCACATTGATGGAAAATAAGAGACCCACAGGACTGCGTTATGCCCTCGCCATCTTCATGAAGGCCTTGTCTGCCTTCTGGCATGACCGATGCCTGGACGTGGCGGCGATTCTCGCTTTCATGACCCTCTTCGCTATCGTCCCCCTGCTCGCCATCTCCATCTCGGTCCTCAGCCACCTCAACATCAAGCAGATGGAATTCGCGGGCATTCTCCTCCGCTACTTCTTTCCCCTCCAGAACTACCAGCAGATGATTACGAAGAACATCAGCGACTTCACCCAGAACGCGACCTCTCTCGGGATCTTCGGGACCTTTATCCTCATCCTCCTCTCCTTCGAACTGATGTATACCATCGAAGACTCTCTCGATCATATCTGGAGGGTCCAACGAAGCCGCTCCGCGGGAAAACGCCTCGTCATCTACTGGGCTAACCTGACCGTTTCACCCGTCCTTTTGGGACTGTCCCTCCTGTTTTCTTCCAAGATCCGGGAAAAGGGATTTTTCGAGGCAATCTATCACTTTGGTTTCATCCAGAATCTCCAGCACATCCTGCTTCCCTTCGTCATGATCTTTTTTGTCTTTTTTCTCCTTTATAAACTCATCCCCAATGCCCGTGTAGGCAACAGGCCCGCCATCGTCGGATCCTTCTTCGGGGCCATCCTTTTCCAGATATCTAAGGGAATTTTTTCCTACTACGTCTATCACTATTCCATGTTCTTCAAGGTTTACGGCATCCTGGGGATTGGCTTTATCTTTCTTATCTGGGTCTATATCTCTTGGTGCCTCGTCCTCGGGGGGGCTGAAATCGCCGTGGCGATCCAGTATTTTGACATCCCTCAGGACGCGGCCACCAACCACGCCGCCTCCCCCTTGAGCCAGCCCAGCCGGTCCCTCTACCTCGCGATGGCCGTCCTCCTGACCATCTATCACCACTATCTGGAAGGAACCTACCCTGTCACGCGCGACGAACTCGCGAGACAGATCGGCGCCCCTCTCCAGGCCATCCAGGATATCCTCAACAGCTTATGTTCCAGGCACATCCTTGGCACGAGCGAAGTCCGCGGCGGGAGCTATGTCTTTCATACGGCCCCTGAAAACATAAAGCTGAGTAAGATTTACGCCCTCTTCAACCCCCTGGGAGGAAAACCCCACTTTCTCAAAACCATTCCCCACGAAAAGGCCCTGAATACCTGGATTGACGAGATCAAGACCATCCCCGAAAAGGAACTGGAAAATAGAACCCTTGTAGACCTCGCAATCCTTGAAGAAACACGGGAACCACCTTCGGACGTGAGCAAAAACGAAACGGCGGGTTAATACCGAATCGGCCAGGAACAAACCGGGAAAAGGCGGGACATCTTCGAGACATCCCGCCTTTTTGACCCTGTCGTAAAGTAAAAACTATTTCTTCAAAAGATCATCCAATACCTTCATCTCCGCGAAAGAAAGGGTCATGTTCCCGTGCGCGAAGGTTCCGCCCAGGATCTTGAGAACCGGCAGATTGGCGATCGGGTCTTCCTTCGAGGGATGCATAAAGATACTCACCCCACTCACGCCGTAGAAATTTCCGCCAAGACGCCATGGCGCGCCAATCATTTGGGCCACGACCGGCGCCGGATGCGCGCTTCCCACGCCGGGAATGAGTTTCAACGTCAGGGTCGGAAGCGGAATGGTCTTCTGCGGTTTCCCGGTCGGCTTCGGCAAGGGAAGGGTCATGCTCTGCGGATACGGCAGCATAATCGTCACCCATATCAGGAATTCTCTTCATTTCTCAAAGACATGGGCAGGACCG
>CAZPTH010000016.1:0-20895 GCA_964589315.1 uncultured Thermodesulfobacteriota bacterium | reverse complement strand
ATTTATCGCCTTGATCTTTCTTTCCTATGTTGTAAGAAAGATGCAGGAGAAGAAGTTGTTCAGGAAATACACGCTGCATGAGCTTCTGGATGAACTTGATCTCATTGAGTGTTTTGAAATCCCAAGTCATCGCTTGCAGGTGGGAGAAATGACCCAAAAACAAAAAGAGCTGTATACCCTATTAGACGTCTCCCCTCCTGCCTCGTTACAATAAGACGGGAATTTAGGATATAAGCAAATTCAGAACTCCTAATTAATCATTTAAAATAACCTGGTTTACGATCTAACCCTCATTATTTGACTTTTTACAAAAAAGGCGGCAGGGAAAATCCCTGCCGCCTCATCACAACTGGCACTTTATGTTTTACAACTTTTACCCTACTTCGTCAGAGAATCGGGATATTCCAGGACCTCGTCGATAATGGCGACGGCTTCGTCGATCTCCTCCTTGGTAATGCACAGCGGCGGTGAAATGAACATGAAATCCCACTTGGCGAAGAGATACAGGCCTTTGTCGAAGAGACGTTTCATAATCTCTTTGGAGACGTTTCGCTTGGCGTCGGCAAAACCGGCCAGCGGTTCCCGTGTCTCTTTGTTCTCCACCAACTGGATGCAGCAGAAGAGTCCCTTCCCGCCACGCACGTCGCCCACGGAGGGATGCTTGTCTTTCAATTCGTTCAGCTTGTTAAACAGGTAGGTACCGTTCTCCTTGGAATTCTGGATGAGATTTTCCCGTTTGTAGGTTTCGATGTTCGCGATCCCCGCCGCACAGGCCAGGGCATGGCCGCCGTAGGTCAGGCCGCCCACGAAGGGATGCTCACAGAAGTAATCGTAGATCTTTTTACTCCAGATCATGGCCCCCAATGGGACATAGCCGGAGGTAATTCCCTTGGCCGTCGTAATCATGTCGGGGACGATGCCCCAGTTGTCCACACCAAACCATTCGCCAGTTCTGCCCCAACCGGTCATGACCTCATCTGCGATCATCAGGATACCGTTTTCGTCGCAGATCTCCCGGACACCCTTGAGCCATCCATCCGGCGGCACGATGATCCCGTTGGTGCCCACGATGGGCTCCACGAAGATGGCGGCGATGGTCTTGGGACCATCCAGCATGATCTGTTCTTTCAGGGCGCGCAGGGCGTTCTCGCATTCCTCATCGTCATCCTTCGAACCGAAGGCACTGTTGAAGGTAAACGGCCCGAAATAGTGAACCACTCCCGGAATGCCCGGCTCGGCCGCCCAGCGCCGCGGGTCCCCTGTCAGGGTAATGGCCCCGGCCGTTGCCCCGTGATACCCGCGCCACGCCGCGTAAACCTTGTGGCGTCCTGTATACCAGCGGGCCGCCTTGATGGCGTTTTCATTGGCCTCGGCGCCACCGTTGGTGTAAAAGACATAGTTCAGGTCTCCCGGCGTCACCTCGCCCACCAATTCGGTCAGTTTCGCCTTGGGCTCTGTTCCGAACATGGTGGCCACGTAGGTCAGTTTTTCCATCTGTTTCTTCATGGCATCCAGGACGTAAGGGTTGCTGTGGCCGATGTTGATATTGAGCAGGCCCGCGCAAAAGTCGATATAGCGTTTCCCATGGATGTCCCACATGTAGATGCGCTCCGCGTGGTCCATGATAATATGCTCATTTCCCTGAACTGCCCAGGAATAGATTATTTTTGACTTGTCAATTGCCTGAATATCCTCTTTTGCCATTTTACTCTCCTTTTCTCTTTTGTTTTTCTTCGTTCATGAGCAACGTCTTATCCAATCGTCCGCTCATACCACCCCCTCTCTCTTCAATGTTTCCATCTCTGTCTCCGTTAAATCAAGAATTTCATGATTGTGCTGACCCGGGAAGGGGGCCTTCTGATGCCACGGGGAATTCTCTATGGCGTGAACGGGAAACCGAACATAGGGGAACCGTCTCCCGTCGGGAAGCGGCTTCCAGCGAAAGACATCCCGTTCCGCCACGTGAGGGTCACGGGCGACTTCTTCAAAGGTATAGACAGGGGATAGACAAATGTCGTGCTCTTTGAAGAATTCCAACCACTCATCCCGCGATTTCGTCAGGAACAACTCCCTGACCTTCTCGATAAACCCCTCATCTCGCATGGCTTCCCCGTCCTTATTCAAATTGAGCCACTCCGGCTTTCCCAGGGCCTCACAGAAAGCCCGCCAGAAATTTTCTTCCAGGGCCCCCATGGCTAAAAACTGTCCATCCCTTGTTTCATACACGTTGTAATTGACAGACGCCCATGAAATAGGTGGAATACCTGGGGCAATGGGCTTTCCGATTCCCCAGTCAAAAAGGGCCAGGGCCATCAAAAAGAGGCTCCCGTCCAGCATGGAAATATCCAGCCATCGCCCTTTCCCCGTCTTATCTCTTTCGATGAGGGCCGCAAGGATCCCGATCACCGCCGGGTAGGTCCCCCCCGCGACGTCGGCAATTTGAACGGGGGGCATCACGGGCCGCCCTCCCCCCGCCGGGGCATTCAGTCCAAGAATTCCGCTGTATGCCAGGTAATTCAGGTCGTGGCCTGCCCGCTCCCTGTAAGGCCCTGTCTGACCGTATCCAGAAATGGAGGCAAGAACTATCCTGGGGTTGACCTCTTTCAGGGCTTTATAGCCAATCCCCAGACGTTCCATAACCCCGGGGCGGAATCCCTCCAGGACTACATCCGCCTTCTCAACCAGGTCCAGGAAGAGCTTTCTCCCTCTATCCGTCTTCAGGTTTAGGGTAATGCTCTTCTTCCCCCTGTTCAGCATGGCGAAATAGGATGCCTCCTTTTCCGGTATCTCCCGGAAAAGGTCCCCCTTGCCCAGGTGTTCCGGCGGTTCTACCCGGATAACCTCCATCCCCAGATCCGAAAGAATCATGGAACACAGGGGACCGGGCAAACGGCTTGACAGGTCCAGGAGGCGCATTCCTTCCAACACGGGTAAACCCTCCTTATCCCTCTGGGCTTTCCTGGGGAGCTTCTTTCTCTTCGCGCTCCAGAATCTCTTTGACTGCCTCTACGTCAGAGACAATTTGATCCACCAGGGCATCCACGGTGGAGAAGCATATTTCGTCACGTATCTTTTCTACGAAGGAAACACTCACCTCTTCTCCGTAGAGGGTTCCCTCAAAATCCATGATATACGACTCGATCGACATGCGTCCATTGTTGAATGTGGGGTTTACCCCGAGATTTGTCGCGGCACGATACCGCTTCCCCCGATAGTAGAAAAAGGTGGCATAGACCCCGCGAGGCGGTAACAGTTCGTGTCCCGTCTCAATATTGGCGGTCGGGAACCCAAATCGCTGTCCCCGTCGATGACCCTCGACAACCTCTCCGGAGAGGAAGAAATAACGCCCCAGGAACTCCCTGGCCGCTCTCATCTCCCCCTTTGCGACCAGCCTCCGTATCTCTGTGCTGCTCACCGGCATCCCATGGAGCATCACAGGCTCCACGATCTCCACCTCTACTGAATTCTGGGCGCCAAAGTGCTTAAGCTTCTCCACGGATCCTGCCCGATCACGACCAAAGGAGAAATCATATCCGATATAGATCGCCCTGACATGAAACACGTCCCTTAAGATGCTGAAAAAGGCCTCTGGCGTTAGGGCAGCAAATTCACGGGTGAATTTTGCCACGATTACGGCATCCATGCCAAAGTGCTGAATCAGGCGGATCCGTTTCGCGTAGGGTGTGATGAGGGGGGGACACTTTTCAGGTCTCAACAACTTCAGGGGGTGGGGCTCAAAGGTGAAGACAACCGCTTTGCCGTTCACCTGTCCGGCCCTGTCTTTTACGCGCCGAAAAATCTCCTGGTGCCCCACATGGACACCATCAAAATTTCCAATAGTTACTACAGGAAAGGCACCTCCCCAGTTATGCGACTCAACATTTCCAAGCTCAAAGCGAATAATTTCCATATCAACCTATTCCTTCCGTAGAATCTCTATCACAGGGATTCCCCAGTTTCAAGGAATTTACAAGTTTTCCAATAGGGAAGGAGAAAAAGGCAAAGAGTCGCCCTGTACAGGTTCCCTTAAGCAGAGGTTAAGATTTTATTGCTCCAGCATGACCCTGTGAATGATGCGGGACAGCCCTGTAATTGTAACGGGTTTTTTCACGAAGGCCATAGCTCCCTTCTTGAGAAGCCTCGTCTGGGTATCGTTGTCAACCAACCCACTCATAATAATTACCTTCAAATCTGAGTGGATTTGCATCATCTTCTCCATGGTCTCCTCACCCCCCATCTCGGGCATGGCGAGGTCCAGGATCACGAGGTCAGGCTTGTGAGATCCTTTCCCAATCTCTTCAATGGCCTCCTTCCCGTTATCCGAAACCTGCACCGTGTAACCAAGTTCCTCCAGCATCTCCTTTAAAATAATCTGCAAGGTATGCTCGTCTTCAACGACCAGAATCAGGCCTTCCCCGGATACGGCTTCACCCTGATCAAAGGCTACCGGTTTCTCGGCACCCTCCTGTTTCAAAGGAATCAAAACACGAAACACGGTCTTCTCAGGTGTTGTGTCAAGCTCGATTCCGCCAGAGAAATTCTTTACGATACTCTGGGCGATCGCAAGTCCAAGGCCCGTTCCCTTCTTTGCATCCTTGATCTTGGTGGTAAAAAAGGGATCGAAAATCTTGTCTCGTATCTCTTCCGGAATTCCAGGCCCCGTATCTTCTACTGAAAATTCCACGTATCTCCCGGATCGGAGCCCCCGATGTTTCGCCTTATCTCCGCTAAGATTTCGTCTCCGGGCACAAAGTGAGATAACCCCGGATTTTCCCTCTCCAATAGCATCCCTGGCATTAAGGGCAAGGTTCAAGATCACCTGTACCATCTGGCTCGTATCCACATAGATTACATCGTTAGGGTTTTGAACATCAATCGTTAAATTGTGCCTTGGACCCAGGGCGGGCCGAACGAGATTAATGGCCGAGAAGATGACCTCATCAACCGTTGTGTTCGTCAGCTCGCCACGGTTTTCCCTTGAGAACAGGAGAATATTTTGAACGAGATCACGCGCTCGGATCGAAACCTCCCGGAGTTTCCTTGTGTAGTCTTTCCACCTGGAGGCATCGTCCGTCAACGCCATCATATCGAGATAACCAAACATGATGGCCAGAAGGTTGTTAAAATCGTGGGCAAATCCACCGGCCATCTGCCAGAGGCTTTCCTGTTTCTGCGCCTGTGCAAGCCTCTGCTGGAGGGTCATGAACTCCGTCAGATCCTTGATAAAGACGACATGACGATCCTCTCCCTCCGGTGTCTTAACCTGAACAACGCTCAGGTTGACGATACAGTCCCCCCCGGGAAGACGCAGATGCCTTCCTGAAATACTGATTGATCCTTCCGCCTCAACAATTTTCATGCCCTTTCGAACACCCCAGAGTTCTTCGGGACTCACAAACTCGAAATAACTCTTCCCGATCAGTTCTCCCTCGGGCAACCCAAAGAATTGAACCGCAGGAAGATTGGCTTCCAAAATCTCCAGGGTCTGGGGTTTCAACACAAGAATAGGGTCCAGGGCCTTCTCCAGGATCTGGGAACTGAAGGCCTCGGACCTGAGGAGGGAGTTCTGCAACCGGATCTGCTCGGTCAAATCGATCACAACCGTTTGGACCGCCTTTTTCCCGTGATATGTAAAGGGAATTCCCGTCACGAGAACTTCAACCGTGCTTCCATCTTTCCCTAAAAATCTCTCACGCGCAACCGCCGCCAACTTCCCTTCTCCATAAGCCTTTTTCAATCTCTTCTTGACAAACTCACGGTCATCCGGATGAACAATCTCAAAAATCGAAACCCCGGCAAGCTCTCTTGGCTGGTATCCTACAATCTTCCCCATGGCCTTGTTAACCATCACGAATTTACCGTCCTGATGAACGCACATCCCCACGGGGGCCCCCTCGAAAAGGGCGCGAAACGCGGATTCAGAGGCCTTCAAGGCCTCCTGGATCGCCACATATTCGGTTACATCTCTTTGAACCGTTAATTTTGAAATGCTTCCATCTTCATTGAACAAGGGGATGCTGAGTACGTCGTAGTAGCGTTTATCCAGCGGGTTCAAAATCCGCTCCCGGACAATCTTTCCCCTTCTCACCTCCGGGAAATGACAATCCGGGCAAACCTTGTCCAGGTTCCTTGACAGCATATAACACGGTAAATCCGCCTGTTTCCCCTTTGTCTGTTTAGCGAATTTATCATTCATCATCTCGATTCTATAATTCTTGTCCACGACATAAATCAGGTCGTCCATCTGGGAGAAGATCTGCTCCAGTCGTTTCCGATAGACCTCCCGGGCACGGTACTTTTCTGAAACATCCAGCCACTGGACTACCACCCCTTCTACGCCGTTTGTCGACAGGGGATAAATCGTTCCATCCACCATCCTGTTTTTCAACCATGTCTCCGCCCGGATAAGTTGTGGTTGGGACGATGTGAGAACATCTTTAATCCTTTTCCCGTAAGATTTAAGATTTGGATCCAGCGACTGAATTCTCTTCCCCTTTATCTCCTGGGAAGTAACCTGAAAAAACGTTTCACCCTGTCTGTTCATATACCAGATCCTCCCGTCCGCATCTAAGGCCACAACGATTGCGGGGGAAGAATCCAGGATATTCCGGATCATTGATTCAAGCCTGGCAATTTCCTTCACATGGGTCCGTATCCGCTCTCCCATCCGATTGAATCTCTCAATCAACAAGTCAAGCTCGCTGAATCCCCTTCCCAGGCTTGGAGGCAAGACGGGTCCCTCTCCTCCCACTTCGAAATGGCTGACCCGGGTGGAAATTTCCTCCAATGGATGAATTACAAAATAGAGGATCATCCAGAAATTGAACACAGCGAGGGCGAAAAGGGAAATCAAGCCAATACTTCCCAGCATCACAATGGAGTTAAAAACTTTACTGGTGATAAAAGACGCGGGGACAACTGTTCCCACAATAAAATCGAAAGGCTTAAGCGATTTGAAGACACCGACCGATTTCACGCCTTTTAAGCGAAAATGCAGGAGCTTACCTGTGGCTTTTCTTATCTCATTCCATCGGTCCGTCATCAGCCCCATGACGGCAAAGTCTCCGGGAAAACTCTGGTCGGGATGTTCAAACATATCTCCACGCCCGTTAAAGATATAGAGCCTGAATTGAATCGTTTTCTGGATGTTTCTTACCAGGTTAAAAAACAGGTCCGTCGTCAGTTCCACCTTCAAAATCCAGCCATTGAGGCTGGGGAAATCCATGGAAACAACTCGCCTGCCGGTAAAAGGAGAAATGTAAATTCGGCTTATTGCGGGTCGACGCCTCGTTATCACAGACCGCACATCCTCCATATTTTCCAGAGAAAGCCCCTTAAAGGCCTTGAGGGATTCCCGAAAAACCTCGCAAATTCTTCCTTCCTTATCCAGAAGATAAAAACTTGATTCCACAGGCAAATAAGACAGCCCTAATCTCCTGATATACTCTCTCGCCTTATCCTGTTTTTTAGGGATATATAAAGCCATTCTGGAGAGATAGTTGAAAATACTCTCCTGCTTTTCACGAATGAGATCGGACACTATCTCTGTGATTTGCCCCATATCGATAGACAAATCCCTGTTAATATGGCGAGTCTCTTGAATCCCCGTCCCAACCGCCAGGATCAGCATGACGCACAGGAAGAGGAGGGCCAGCCAGAACGTCAAGGTAACCTTAAGGGATTTCATCTAACCTTCCTCAACGTTTTCATCAAGCCACCATGATCAAGTGCGACCAGCCACAGGGAACGATGGGGATCTCCATATTTATCTATTTTCAAGGGATCAATAACGCCCTCAAAGTGGGTATTGACGATAGCCTCCTTCAGGGCCTTAGATGTTATGTTTCCCGATCTGGCCAAACCCTTCGCAATCACCATGACCGCCTCGTAGCCCAGGGCGTTCCGGACATTTGGGATCATTCCCATTTCCTTCACGGTTTTCACAAATTTTTGAAAGGGCGGATAAGAATTGTGGGGACGCACAAACGTGAAAAACTTCATACCTATCACCGCCTTGCCACCAAAACGGTAGAGGTCCTCGGTTTGGGCCCAGGTCGTGGCATAAAAAGGGACGTCGCCCACGGCCTCTCTTATCTTTTGCGCCATAACAGAAGTCACCTCGGGACTCGTGATAAATAAGACGGCCTGAGGGGCAACCAGGGTCACCAGTCCCGCACCTCGCGGGTATTCGGGATCCAGTTCAGAATTTATGTAAAAGGGATAGAAGGTATCCGGTGAGCACGAATGCAGCTTTTCAAAAAGATCCAAAGAAAACATATCGTTGGCACGATCGATGACGCAGAGAACCCTTTTTGTGCCCGATTTCTTAAAAAACCCGAAAATCCTTTCACTGAGGGTATCGTTGTAATAGGTTGTACGGACGAAAAAATCATCTTTCCCTGTCAACCTGGATGTGGCGCAGGCAGGCCCAACAAGCAATACCCTTCTACGATTAATAAGCGGGACCGCAAGAAAGGTATCGTGGGCATTTCGATGCCCAATAATGGCGACAACCCCTTTGTCTGCCAGCGCAGAGTCTGCCTCCAGAATACCTGCCAAGGTTCCCTTGTCATTCCGGACCAGAAGCTTGAGGGGGCGACCGGAGATACCGCCCTTTCGATTGATCTCTTCCACGGCGAGGAGGGCCCCGTCCCGCACGTAAACGGCCATCCCCCCACCGGGGCCGGAAAAATTCATGGAAAATCCTATCAGAATCGGAGGCTTGTTACATCCGGTCAAAGCGACGATAACAGGAAACAGGAAAAGGAAGGAGATATACCGCACCTTCCTTCTCACTTTCGAGAAACGGGAAACCACCCCGTACAATCTGGTAAAGCAAACCGGGGCGATCATATACTGTCCAATCCCTTTAGCCTTTTCTCTGTCAGGCTTGGCATCTCTAAAACCTCAGCCCCGATTTTCATCCGTCATGTTTGCTGAAACCCCCACATCCCTGAAAAGGAATTCAACCGCTAAATAATCCCCAGCTTCTATCTACACCTACCACAGCTTCTTTTTTCATTCAACGTCTGCAAGCAATTCCAATTTTTCTCCGGTCTGATATATTGTTACCAAAGCCGTTTTTACAAATAGAATGGCAAAGACATGATCAGCACCACACCAGGCGAGGTGCGAGAAGGGTAACCAATGGAAACTGACAACCACATCCTGCTGGAAATCGCTGTCGCGGCGGCCAGAAGGGCCGGAAAAATCCAGAAAGAATCCTTTACCCAGCCGAAAGAGGTTTTTTATAAGGGGACGATCGACCTTGTGACCAATGTGGACAAGGAATGTGAAAAGGTCATCCTGTCCTCCCTGAAACAGGCCACACCCACGTTTGATATCCTGTCCGAGGAATCCCCTTTTACGTCTTCCAATTCGCCATACCTGTGGATCGTTGACCCTCTTGATGGAACAACAAACTACTCTCACGGCTACCCTTGCTTCAGCGTTTCCATCGCCCTTCAGGTGTCAGGAGAGTTGTCCCTCGGGGTCGTTTACAATCCCACTACGGATGAATCCTACACAGCGATTAGGAATCAGGGTGCCTTCAGGAACGGGCAGTCTCTCAAAGTCTCCCAGACAAAGACCGTGGAGCACTCCCTACTCTGCACGGGATTCCCTTATGACGTTGGGACATCAAAACGGAACAACCTCCGTGAATTTTCCACTGTTATCCAGCACGCCCAGGGGGTTCGCAGGGACGGAAGTGCCGCACTCGACCTGTGCCGGGTGGCGGAAGGAAGTTTCGATGGATTCTGGGAACTCAAGCTCAAGCCCTGGGACGTGGCGGCCGGGGCCCTTATTGCCTTGGAGGCTGGAGGAACCGTAACCACCTTCGATGGAAGTCCATTTGATCCCTTTGCCGACTCCATCATCTGCACAAATGGGCATATCCATGACGCGCTCAAAGACCTCCTCAATGAACGGGCATAAAGGCCACCTGACCCGCAGGGCCTGGTTGATCCGGGTCATAAAAGGACTGGCCGGACTTGGGGCCTTTATGATTTTTCCTCGCCTGAATCCCGTACAGGCGACCGAAACCATCCCCGCACCGGAAAGGAGAGAATCCATTGGTGAAACGTTCGCGAACGAAAGTATGGTATTCACGGCGGGCTTTTTCATCTTTCCCCACGCGGGGGACGCAGAAATCAGCCTCGTTCCACTGTATGAAAAAGGGCGGTACCAGGCAACCATTTCCGGGAAAACCCGTGGCATCATCGGTTTTTTAACCCGCCACAGGGAAGATACCCATATCAGCGAGCTGGTAGAAAACGAGAAAAAGGATCGATTTATCTGTATCCGCTTAATCCGAGACACAAAGATCGGAAATGACCATACCATCAAAATCTTTGAAATGGATTATCAAAATAGGAAAATGACAGTCAGACGAATCAAAGGAAAGAGGGAAAGTGTACACGTAAAACCAATTCCTCCCGGTGTGATCTACGACGACCCCTTAACGGCATTCTACAATTTTCGTTTCGGGACCTACGGTCCCGTGCGCTATGGAAAAAGCTATAAAATCGACACAATCCCCGGAAAGAAGGTAAAACACATCTTTCTACATGTCGCGTCAAAGAAAGAAACAGAGGAGAAGAAAAAAAACCTTCCAATCGCGAAAAAAGTTAACTACCTCGTTTATCTTCGAATTGCCCCGGAAATCATCAAGTCAAAAAAGGGAGAAATCGAGGGATGGTTCACCCCTTCCCTCATCCCCCTCTATGGGGTAGCAAAAGACGTCATCTTTTTTGGGGATGTAAAGGGGAAACTCGTTCACCTGGAAAGGGGCATAAAGCCTCAAGTGCCCCTATAACCCTAAGAATTCTTCCTGATCCAGGCCTCCAGGTATTCGACTGAACGCCGGGTTGCCCCCCGGTATCTTTCAAACATCCGGGAGCACCTTTCCCGGATTTCCCTGCGCCATTCAGGCCTTTCCAGTAATCTCTTCAATAAATCAGTCATTCCTGCCGTATCCGAAACCTCGAAGGCCACCTCCTCTTTGACCGCAATTTCCTTAATCTCACGAAAATTCTCCATCCGAGGCCCAAAAAGGGTCGGGATACCATACCGGAGAGGCTCCAGAGGATTATGCCCCCCGATTGGGGCCAGACTCCCCCCCACAAAAGCGGCAAAACCCAACTGGTAGAGCCGGACAAGCTGGCCCAGGGCATTGACCAGGAGGATACTCCACGGCTCGGCGACCTCATCCCTCCCGTTCCACTTGGCATAGGAAAGCCCGAAAGATCGGAGGGACTCCTCAAACTGGGACATGGCATAGAGGTGACGGGGAATGAGAATCAGTTTCAGACGGGGTGAAGATTTTACAAGCTCCTTGTAAGTATCAATGATGGGGGAAATCTCCTCGGGATGCACACTTCCCGCTACCCAGACCACGTCCTCGTCTTTAAGGTTCAACATCTCACGTATCTCCCCCTTCTCGTGAGATTCGAGGGGGACATATGCGGCGTCGAACTTTACGTTGCCGGTCACCTGGATCCTTTCCCTTACAGCCCCGAGGGCCGCCAGCCTGCTGGCATCCATCTCCGTCTGCACCAGAAAGAGGTCCACACAAGAAAGGACCTGCCTGAAGAAAAAGCGGAACATCCTGTATCGCCTGAAAGAACGGTCCGAGATACGCCCATTGAAAAGGGCGATTCGTGTCCCCCGCCTCTTGAGACAAAAAAAGAGATTGGGCCAGAGCTCCGTTTCCGCGACAAGAAAAAATTCCGGTCGAAACCTCTTTACCACACGACAGACAACCCAAAGGAAATCGAGGGGAAGTAGAAAAACCCTCTTTGCCCCTTTGATCTGGACGCGTGCCTGCTTTTTCCCCACGGGGGTACTGGCCGAAAAAATCATTTCTCGAGAGGGAAATTTTTCGGCCAGGGTCTCACAAATAGGGGCAGAAACCTTTACCTCTCCGAGGGAGGCCGCGTGAACCCACAGGGAAGGTCCGTTCAAGGAGTCCTTAAAAGCCTCCGAAAATCCCATGCGTTCCGCGAGTCCCTTACGCAGTCTTTCATTCATGAGCAAAAGAACGAGCCAGACAGGAAATAAGCAAACCAGCCCGATAACCTGGAGGAGGTTATAGAGAACAGTCATGAAAGTTCTACCCATCTGTCAACCGCCTGTGTGTCATATCAATTTTCGTCCCAGACTCCGGTCTCACAATAGCGTTCAACAATTCGGGTCATTTGCCGCATTCGATCCTCTAACTCCTTGCGTTTTGCCTCTCTCTCCGTCTTCTCCAGCCCACGGGGGACCCACAAAGGAGCCCCATAAAAAAAAACGCCCTTTGAAAAAGGATAAGGGAGAATAAATCGGTCCCAGGAGGAAAAAACCTTTTTTCTCGTGCTTGAAAAGACGACAGGGAAAATGGGAACACCCGTCGCTCGGGCCAATTCGATCACCCCCATTTGAACCGTGTGTCTGGGGCCTTTAGGGCCATCGGGGGTCAAGACTACCTTGTACCCATCAGAAATGGCCTTGATTCCTCCCCTGAGGGCGCTGATGGCCCCCCGCGTGGTGGATCCCCGAAAGCTCTCGAGCCCAAAATAACCGATGATTCTGCTAATCAGCTCTCCGTCTCGATGACGGCTCACCATGACTTTGGAGTGTCTCCGGTAAGGGCTCACGGTCATCATCAACATGTGTCCATGCCAGAAGACAGCAACGTAAGGCTTTCCCTCCCTCTCGTAATGGGAAAAGGTCTTATCCCCCCTCTCCTCGAACCGCATCGTCCAGCTTAATACCTTGATCACCACAAACCCTACAAAGGGAAGGATCGTGATCGTCAGGTTATTGCGAAGGCGTTTCCAGAAGGTATCCATTTCTCACCTGAAGGTCGAAAAGCTGGCGATAGGCTCCCCCCGCGGCAAAGAGGCTCTCATGGGTCCCTTTTTCAACGATTCTCCCGTTTTGCAACACGTAAATCCTGTCTGCGTTTACGACCGTCGAAAGGCGATGGGCAACAACCAGAACGGTTCTTTGCTCCATCAGGTTATTCAGCCCTTTCTGGACCTCAACCTCCGCCTCCGCGTCCAGGGATGATGTGGCCTCATCAAGAATGAGCAGGGGCGAATTTTTCAGTATGGCACGGGCAATCGATATCCTTTGGCGCTCCCCACCGGAAAGCTTCACGCCCTTCTCTCCGATAATCGTGTCATATCCTTTGGGGAGCTTCATAATGAAATCGTGGGCATTCGCCAGGCGACTTGCTTCGATAACCTTATCCATCGAAACCTCCTGGTCGCCATAGGCAATATTGTTACGGACCGTGTCATTGAAAAGGACAATCTCCTGGGTCACCATGGCGATCTGCGAGCGTAAGGAACGAATCTTGAAACGACGGATATCCGTTCCGTCAAATGTAATTTTCCCCTCTGTCACGTCATAAAACCTGGGAATCAGGTTCAGCAAGGTCGATTTGCCACTGCCGCTTCTCCCGACAAAGGCGACCATCTCGCCCTGATTCACCGAGAAGGTAATATCCTTCAAGGCCATCTCACCATCATAAGCAAAACCCACGTGGTCAAAGGCGAGGGTCTTCCAATGGCCAGGAAAGTCAATGGCGTCAGGAGATTCAACTACCCCTGGCTTTATATCCATGACATCAAATATTCTCTTGGCCGCGGAAAGCCCTTCCTGGACCACGCTGTTCGACTTGTTAATCTTTTTTATCGGCTGATAGAGCATAAAAAGGGCCGTCATGAACGAAAAAAAGGTCCCCGGCGTCGCGTGTCCCTTCAACACCTGGAACCCCCCAATCCAAATGATTGCGGCAATACCCAGCCCCCCGAGGGTTTCCATCACGGGGGATGAAAGGGCACGAACTTTCTGAATTTTCATGTAGATTCTGAAGAGACGTTCATTCTCGACATTGAAGCGGTTTTTCTCGTAATCTTCCATCCCGAACGCCTTGACGATGCGGATCCCCGTGATGGCTTCGTGGATCAAAACGGACAGATCCCCGATCGTTTCCTGGCTACGGGTACTGAATTTAAAAAACTTTCGACCAAAGGCCACAATGGGATAGACGGCAATGGGGAGAACGAGCATCGCAATACAGGCAAGCTGCCAATTCCGATAAAAGACGACAAAAATCAGACCCACGATGGTAAAGAAGTCCCGCAGGAGACTCGTTACCGCCCCCGAAACCGCCCCCCGTAACAGGTTCACATCGTTGATGAGGCGGGAAAGAATCGCCCCCGTCGAATTCTTGAAGAAATAGAACAGGTCCAGATCCTGGAGATGAAAATAGAGATCCCGCCGTATATTGGCCACAATTCTCTGGCCGATGAAGGCCATGAGGTACCGTTGGCCATACATGGCCCCCCCCTTCATCAGATAAAGGACAATAACTACCACCGGAAGGAACATAAGCTTGAAGACATCCTTGTTCAAAAAGATGTCGTCGAGAACCGGCTTGACGAGATAGGCCGAGAAGGCCGTGGCAAATGCCACAACAATCATGCAAATCATAGCCACGACCAGGCGTCCCATGTAGGGCCGGATATAGCCCAAAAGGCGCTTGATTTCAGGATGTTTACGCAGGGTTTTCCGCAACATAACGATAAATTACCTCGGCAGTTCTCCGGGAAGCCCCCGGCTCACCCAATTTTCCCCTGATTTTCATCAATTCCCTTTTTATCTCTTCCAACCTCTCAGGTGCCTTCAACATCTCCACGCACTTCGCTACAATTCTTTCAGGAGTCGCATCGTACTGGATAAACTCCGGATAAATCTCCTTACCGGCCACAATGTTCGCCAGCCCTATCCAGGGAACCCGGATCAATAGCCTCCCCAAGAGGTAGGAAATGAGGGAAACCTTATACACGATTATGGCGGGAACCGCAAGCAGGGCTGCTTCAAGTGTCGCCGTTCCGGAAGCCATGACGATAAGGTCACACTTCCCCATGACCTGGGATGATTCTTCATGGAAAAGCTGCACAGACACCCCTTCCCTTTGAAAGGCTTCCCTTATCTTCTCGGCAGAAATACCCGGCGCAGTTGGAACCACATGACTGAGAGGGACACCTGCATTCCGTGTCAGGAGGGCCGCGGCACGCGCCATGACGGGAAGGAGGCGGTCCACCTCCGAATTCCGGCTCCCGGGCATCCAGCCCACCACGCGGGGCCCGGACGGGAGTCTCTCCTGGATTTCCTCCCTGTTCACCAACCGGTCCACAAGGGGGTGCCCGACAAAACTGACCTTAACCCCGTGCGTCTCATAAAAATCCTTCTCAAACGGAAGAATTACCACCATCTCTTCCACATTCCGCGCGATACGCCTGACCCGCCCTCTTCGCCAGGCCCACACCTGGGGGCTGATGTAGAAAACAACGGGGACCCCTGATTTCCTGGCACGGCTCGCGAAAAAGAGGTTGAACTCTGCGTAATCGATAAGAACCACGACACGGGGAGGCCGTTCCCGAAGTTGTTTCATCAACCAGCGATACGCGCGAACCAGCCTCGGAAGGATGGAAAAAACCTCCACCGTCCCCACGACCGCCAGGTCCCTGACATGATACCCGATTTCAACCCCCTCGGCCGCCATCCTGTCCCCCCCGACTCCCACAAAAGAAAGGGTCGGGTCAAGACGCTTGAGCTCTGAGACAAGAGACGCCCCATGGAGATCCCCGGAGGTCTCCCCCGCGACAATCAGAACTCTTTTCCCTTCATCCATGGTGCCCGTTACGAGACAATGGAAACGGATTCAAGCCGTTTTCGCATTTCATCCTTGATAGTAATGGCCAGTTTCAGGGCCCGGAGGCCGTCCTCCCCCGTCACCTTTATTGGGGCCTCCCCCGCGACAGCCTTCAGGAAAGAGGTTATCTCCTCCTCCAGCGCGTCCTTTTCGGGAACCTTCAATTTCCTCGGGAGGATAATGGGATATCCCAAAACCTTCTTGGTGACCTTTTTCACCCATGAAACCTCGTGGTTCAGAAGATCGATAGAGAGATATCCGTTCGGCTGGAAGAGGCGGAATTTCCGGGTCTTCTCTTTCGAAACCCGGCTCGCGGTGAGGTTCGCCACGCACCCGTTTTCAAACTCGAGGCGCACGTTGGCGATATCCCCCTGGGACGTCAGAACCGGAACCCCCACCGCGGAAATATGCGTTACGGGGCTGTCAACGTAGTGGTTTACAAGGTCCAGATCGTGAATCATCAAATCAAGGACCACGTCTACGTCCGTTCCCCGCTTTGAAAAATTACCGAGTCGATGCACTTCGACAAAGAGAGGTGTCTGGATCAGGGGGTCCGCGCGTAAGATGGCGGGGTTAAAACGCTCTACGTGCCCGACCTGGAGTTTCACGCCGGAGCTCCTGGCTGCTTCAATCAGTTCCCTGGCCTGGTCCAGGGTCGTACAGATGGGCTTTTCAATGAGGGCATGGATACCTTCTGAAAGGCACGTTTTCCCTATCTCGTAGTGGATCGAGGTTGGCGTCGCGATACTGACCGCCTCGACCTCCTGAAGCATATCCCTGTAATCCGTGAAATAGGCCGCGTCATGGGACTTCGCTATCTTTTTCGCCCGTTTTTCATCAATATCAGCGACCCCCACCAGCTCGCACTGTTCGAGCCGATGGTATTTTTGGGCATGGAAGGCGCCCAGACGCCCAACCCCGATAACACCCACCCTGATGGGATTCATTACCTACAAATTCCACGCTTCGATGTTCTAAGAAAATCGACAAATTTCTGAACCGCCTCGATCTCTCCGATCGGGTCCGATTCAATCTGATCAATGCCCTCTTCCATTCTCAGCTTTGATCTGAAGACCAGGCGATAGGCCTTTTTCAGCGCTGAAATTGTTTCCTCCTGAAAGTCATGGCGCCGCAATCCTATCGTGTTGAGCCCATACAGCTTCGACCTGCTTCCCGCCGCCTTCACAAAGGGGGGAATATCGAGGGAAACCCCTGTCATCCCGCTGACAAAGGCGTAAGACCCAATCCTGGCAAACTGGTGAACAGCAGACAGCGCCCCAATAATCGCGAAATTCTCAATAGTTACATGCCCCGCCAGCGTCGCCACATTCGCGAGAATGTTATAATCGCCTATCATACAATCATGGGCTACATGGACATAGGACATCAAAAAATTTCCCTTACCCAAAGACGTCTGACCACCGCCCCCGACCGTTCCCCGGTTTACGGTTACATATTCTCGAATAACATTTCCTTCCCCGATCACCAGGGTCGTCTCTTCTCCCTTGAACTTGAGGTCTTGAGGGATCTCACCGATGGATGCGAATTGGTAGATCTTACAATTATTCCCGATCGTCGTGGGCCCCTTTATCACCGCATGGGGGCCAATATAGCAACCATTCCCGATGGTCACACGCCCCTCAATGACCGCATAGGGGCCAACCTCTATATCCTCACCCAGATGGGCTTCTCTGGACACGATAGCTGTAGGATGAATTTTCTGCAATTTTTTCCTCTTTTCTCTTATTTTTTCTCTAAGGCCGCCAGCATCTTGGCCTCTGCGACTACTGTGTCATCCACGCGCGCAAACGTCTGGAAAGACCAGTAAATACCGCCTCTCTGTTTCAGGATTTCCGCCTCGAGCATGAGCTGGTCCCCTGGCACCACAATACGGCGGAATTTTGCCTTGTCGATTCCCATGAAATAAACGGCCCTGTCCTTGACGTTATACTGCTTTATCGTCTCAAACGCCAGAATTCCACCGGTCTGTGCCATCGCTTCCAGAATCAAGACACCGGGCATAATGGGACGTCCGGGGAAATGCCCCTGGAAGAAGGGTTCATTTACCGTGACATTCTTCAGGGCCAAGATTCGCTTCCCCAATTCTATCTCGATGACCCGGTCCACAAGCAGGAAGGGATAGGCATGGGGCAATAGGGTTTGAATTCTTTCAATGGAAATCATGAATTCCCCCTTTTATCGTTCTATTTCCATGAGTTTCTTCTCAATCGCGTCGAGCTTTCTCTCAATCCTCCTGATCTTCTGACGCAGCTCGGGGAGTCTCGCAAAGATCGCCGAGGACTTGAAGAAGGTCTTTACGGGGATAGCGGGAGATCCGCAAAGCATCTCGCCATCTTTGACGTCGCCGAGAATACCGGCCTGTGCCGCAACCTTGACCTGGTTCCCAATTTTCAGATGGCCCGCCACCCCAACCTGTCCACCCAGAATCGTACCGATCCCGATTTCCGAACTCCCCGCAATTCCAACCTGAGCCACTATAATCGCCCGATCCCCTATTTTGACGTTATGTCCCACCTGGACCAGGTTATCAATTTTTACCCCTTCTCCTATGACCGTATCCTCAAGGGCCCCCCGATCCACAGCCGTATTCGCCCCGATCTCCACGTCATCCTTGATAACGACCCTTCCAACCTGAGGGATCTTGAGGTGTTCTTTCCCATCCCATGCATAGCCAAATCCATCCGAACCAACGACAACACCGGCATGGAGAATGACACGGTTTCCAAGCAGACAATTATGGTAAATCTTGGCCCCCGGGAACAGGATACATTCCTTCCCCAAGGCCGTCCCTTCCCCCACATAGGCATGGGGATAGAGAATGGTCCCATCCCCGATCCTCGCCCCTTTTCCAACATAGGCAAAGGGAAGAATGGTGACCATCTTTCCCAATTCTGCCTCGGGATGGATATAGGCCAAAGGGCTTATCTCCCCTGTCGAGCGACTCCTTGGATGAAAGAGTGACTGGACCTTGGCAAATGCCACATAAGGGTCCTCAACGATCAGGAGATTCTTACCTTCAACTTTAACGTCACGGGAAACAATGACAGCAGAAGCCCCGGTCTCATGTAGAAAGGAAGCCTTTTTAGGATCGGACAAAAATGTAAGGTCCCCTTCCGTGGCAAGTTCAATGGGCGCAATTTTTGAGACCTTTAACGCGGGATCCCCGATGAGCTTCGCGCCAAGCTTCTGGGCAATTTCGCCTAACGATATAAGCGGCTTTTCATCCATGAAAATTGTCTTCTGACCTCTTTGATTCCTTGTGTCCCGTTATCCCCCCAATGATCCCTACTTTTTCTT
Source organism: uncultured Thermodesulfobacteriota bacterium (assembly GCA_964589315.1). Classification (GTDB taxonomy): domain Bacteria; phylum Desulfobacterota; class S145-22; order S145-22; family S145-22; genus JAOZMY01. The sequence goes on along the minus strand of CAZPTH010000016.1, from coordinate 1,868 downwards.
GGCATACTCCTGATCATAGATCTTGATAATCGTATCCGTCAGGTCCAGGGACTCAGGTGCGTAGAGCAGGCCACTCCGGCTTTTTTCAAAAATCATGGCATAGCCTTCCTTCTTGGCATAAACAAAAACAATCTTCTGTATTTCACGTATAATCTTTTTCGACATCTCCATTTCTTTGGTCCGGGCATCATCTCTCAGGTTCTTCAGGTAGAGCTGATATTCCCTAACCTTTTTCTGGTATTCCCTTTCCTTATTAACCCTCACATCCTCCGCGAGAAGGGCCCCCTGTTTTTCAAGGATCTGTTTCATCGAGGTCAGTTCCTTTTTTTTCTTCTCAGACTCCGCCCGTTTCTTATTCATGTATTTTATAAATTTCTCCCTTGCCGCCTTTCCGGCCTTACTCTCGTTAACAGCCTTTTCCATGTCCAGGAATCCCAGCTTTGTCGGGGGAGCTGCCCATGACGGAGGTATGGAAACCAACATCATTCCAACCCCGATGATCAAGGTTGTCACAATCGCGACACAAAACTTCCTTCTTAAAACCAACTTCCACGTTTTCATCTCTTACGCTCCTTTTTGAGCAAAATTGTTTAGAAAAATTGTCCCACGGTAAATTCCATGACACTGCTTTTCTCATCATCCTTCGGGGACAGATTAAATCCCCATTCGAGCCGCAATGGCCCCATGGGAGAAAGCCACCGAAGCCCGAAACCCGCGCTCGTACGGATGTCACCGATATCGCTCCACGAATCAAATCCCTTACCAGCATCGAAAAATACAACACCTTTCAACCCGATTTCCTTGTAAATCGGGAAAATCAGTTCAGCGTTCATAATAACTTCATTCTTCGCACCGATGGGATCACCATTTTCATCCCTCGGGCCAGCGTAACCATACTCAAAACCGCGAATGGTCTTCAATCCACCCACGAAGAATTTCTCCGTAATCAGAAGCTCTTTTCCACCATAGCTGTCCATACTCCCAACACGGCCATGAAGCATGAATGTCGTATCCCAGATAAAGGGATGATACCAGCTGGCATCGGCCACGCTCTTCCAGAAATCGACGTCTCCCCCAAGAGGACCGCCGCCGTTTTCAAAGGAAAAAGACTCGCGTGTCCCGCGGCTCGGATCGACTCGGCTGTTCCGTCTGTCTCTGATAAAGTTGAAAAGCATCTTGCTTTCCAGGCGCTTTCCCCTTTGGTCCTTGACATATATAGAAGCTGTCTCGTCTATATTATAAACTTCCACATTCTGTAACGTGTAGCGGACCGAACCGTAAATCCCCCACCACGGAAGGGGGCGACCTACCTTCATACTTCCACCCGTCGTCTTGGAACTGAAACTATCATACTCATACTTGTCATGGTAAAGATCCAAACCAAAGGAATAGATACTGTCTCGAACCGCGGGATTTATAAAACTAAAGCGGAAAAACTTGGTCTTGGAACCCAAATCAGCTCGAAGATTAGCGGTGTATCCACGGCCGAAAAGGTTTTTATGCTGAATACTGCCTGTCAACATAAGGTTCTCCTGGGTGCTGTATCCCGCTCCAATCCCGATGGAACCCCACTTCCCCTCCTCAACCTTTACGTCCACGTCCACAGCATTTTTCTTCTCGGGGTCTTTGTGAGTAGAGATATCGACTTTTTCAAACAGTTGTGACTCTTTCAGGCGATGCCGGCTTACCTTCAACTTCCTGTTTGAATAAAGTTCTCCCTCCGCGAAGGCAAGATCTCTCCGGACAACATTATCCCGCGTGGATAGGTTTCCCGTAATGTTGATCTTGCCGAAATAAAATTTCTGGCCCTTCCGAATATCGTAGACAATCTTGACCGTCTTGTTTTTCTTATCAAGATTTGTAATGGG
>CAZPTH010000015.1:0-21427 GCA_964589315.1 uncultured Thermodesulfobacteriota bacterium | reverse complement strand
ATCATCTACCCAGGAAAATCAAATGGCCCCAAGCGCGGTAAAGGGATTTACGATAACCTTTTCAAGCCCCACATCCTGCGTTGTCGCGCCGAAGGCCAGGCCCATCAGCTGGCTGAAATAGAGTATCGGCATATCATAGAAGACGCCAAACTTGTTGCCGATCGCCTTCTGGCGAAGGTCGAGGTTAGACTGACACAAGGGGCACGCCACGGCCACGCAATCCGCGCCGGCATCCTTTGCCCCCTCGAGGACCTTGTTAGTGAGAACCAGGGCCGCGTCTGTTTCCGCCAGGCTCATGCTCACCCCGCAACAGTCGGTCTTGAACGACCAGTCCACTGGTTCCGCCCCGATGGCCCGCATCAAGTCATCCATGCTGTGGGGATTCTCCACGTCGTCAAACTGGGCAATGTGGGGAGGACGGGTCAGAAGGCATCCATAGTAACAGGCCACCTTCAACCCCTTCAAGTGGGTAACGACGGACTTTTCTATCTTGTCAATCCCCACATCGTTGAGGAAGACATCCAGGACATTCCGGACCCGGACAGTTCCCTTGTAGGAGGATTCCAGCACGGTTTCCACGTCTTTCTTCACCTCTTCATCCGCGTCCATTTCCATTCTTGCCACCTTCAGGCGGGTCAGGCAGGCGATACAGGGCGCGATAATCTGATGCAGCCCCAGCTTTTCCGTCTGGATAAGGGTTTTCGCAGGCAGGGCAACGGACAGGAGGTGCGACGTGGCATGGGCGGATGACGCCCCGCAACAGATCCAATCGGGTACCTCGATAAGTTCAACCCCCGTATACTGGCAACAGGCACGAATCGACAGATCGTACTCCTTCGCGGAAGATTCCAAAGAGCAACCAGGATAGTAGGCATATTTCATACGCGTGACTCCTCAAGCTTTCTCACATTCTCGAACAGTTTCCTGACCGATTTCAAGTCCTTCACCTTGTGGGGGCGAAGTTTCAGTTTTCCCTTTGCTAACATGACAGGGCCAAGATCCGCGTCTTTCAGGGGATCCTTCAACATAAAATTCAGGTCCATGGCAAATCCCATCTCGTAAAGACGCCCGTAAGCCTCCACGGAACGCAGGAATACCTTATGGAACGATTCGATGGATTCGACCGGGATATAGTAGCCCTCCTTGAAGGCTGTCTGTCTCAAGGCATCCATCACGTCCACGATCTCGATTCCCTGCGGGCATCGCGTGGCACAGGTCTCACACGAGACACACCACCACATGGTATCGGAAGACAAGACCTCTTCCCGCAATCCCAACTGGATAGCGCGCATCAATTCATTGACCTTCATGTTCATTTTAAAAGCCATGGGACATCCCATGGTACACTTACGACACTGGTAACACGTCAACACGTCCTGTTCGCACTTCTGCTGAATTTCCTTCGCAAATGACGTTGTATCCTCTTTCACCGCAACCTTCATGATGTCAAGTTTCCTCCACGCAATTTATTTCGCAACCACTGGCAATCTCACCGTAAAACACGTGCCCTGGTTTTCCACACTCTGAACGTCGATCGTCCCCAGGTGGGCGTCTACCACCTGCTTGACAATCGAAAGGCCAAGCCCGGTTCCCACGATCTGCCGGGTTTTTTCCGTCTTGACCCGGTAGAACCTCTCAAAGATACGGGGGAGGTCTTTCTCCGAAATCCCGATGCCCGTATCCTGGACATCGATCCGGATATATCCCCCTTCCTTCTTTCCGGTCACCCGGACCAGGCCCCCTTCAGGGGTATACTTAATAGCATTACTGATCAGATTGGTAAAGACCCCTTCCATATTGGACGCATCTGCGTTGACAGAAGAAAGACCATCCTCCAGCTCAAACTCCAGCGTAAGCCCCTTTTGCTCCGCCTGGGTCTGCATGAGCTCCACAACCTTGGAAAGCAGGGCGCCGATATCCACCGGCTCCATGTACTGGACCTGCATCCCGGCCTCGATCTTGGAAAGATCCAGGAGATCCTTCACCAGGTCCAGCAACCCCTTCGCCCGTTCCTTCGCGCGGCCCAGCATCCGTGCCTGCCGCTCGTTGATCTCCCCCGCGAGCCCCTTGAGGATGACCGTCAACTGCTGCTCGATGGCCGCGACCGGAGCCCGCAGTTCATGGGTGACCATGGCGACAAAGTCCGCCTTCATCCTTTCCAGTTCCTTCAACTGGGTAATATCCTGGAGCACCGCAACCCCGCCTAAAAGGGCGCCCTCCTCGTCCCTCACGGGAACGGCATGGCATCGGAGGAAGACCTCCCGCCCCTCCATCTGGATTTGTATCTCCTGGCTTACACCCGCGAGGTTCTCCGTGTCCTTCTCCAGAACCTCCTTGATGGCATGCGTCAGCTCCTCCACCTTGATGTCATCAATAGGGCTGCCCAACACCCGGTCCGCGGAAACTGAAAGAAACCTCATGGCCGCCGGGTTCAAAAGCGCGATGGAGCCATCCTTATCCACCACAAGAACCCCGTCCGTCATGCTGTTGATGATCGTGTGGGTCTTGCTTTTTTCCTTCGCCACATCCTTGAGGCTCTTCTCCGCCTCCCGGCGCAGGCGCTTGGCCTCTTCCTCCAGGGCCTTCTTTTCGAGGGCACGGTGGACAACGATCCTCAACTGGTCCGGCGTAAAAGGCTTGGGGATAAAATCGTACGCCCCCTTCTTCATGGCCTCCACCGCCGTATCGACCGTGGCATACCCCGTCACGACAATCACGAGAATGGATGGGGCGATCCCCCTCACGTGTTCGAGGACCTCCATGCCGCTCATTCCCGGCATCATCAGGTCCAGGAGCATGACATCAAAACTGTCCGGGGTCTCCTTGACCTTCTCGAGCCCCGCCTCTCCACTTTCCGCGGTGACAACCTCCAACCCCTCTTTAGCGAGGATGCGGCTGCTGCCATCGCGCATGATGGCTTCATCATCGATGACGATGATCTTTGGCGTATGTTCCACGATTTCTCCCTACGGAGCTACTTAGCCAGAAGCGACTCGATCCTGTTGACCAGTTCCTCCGGTTCCACCGGTTTGTCCATGTAGTCTTCCGCTTCCGTTTCCAGCCCCATCTGCGGGGTGTACTTCGTCGTCGTAATATGGGAAACCACGGCAGTCAGCAGCAGGATAGGGATACTCTTCAGATCCGGATCGGCCTTGAGCTCCTTCGCCACGGCATACCCATCCTTGTCGGGCATCATCACATCCAGCACGATGAGGTCCGGGTTCTCGGAACGCGCCTTTTCCAGACCCTCGATTCCGCCGTAGGCCGCGGCAACATCGTATCCCTTGCTCTCCAGAATCATCGTAACCGCTTCCACCAGATCAGGATCATCATCAACAATCAATATCTTCGCCATTGGAAACCTCCTTTTATTTTTAAAATTTATACCTCAGGGCGGGGATAAAGCCCGGCCCCCTTGACAATCTCGGGCACCTTCTCTTCCCACTCGATCGCCATAATATGGACGCCGCTAACCCCTTCTATCTCTTTCAGCCTCTGAATGGTTTCAATACATATCTTGATCCCTTCCTCGGCCCGCTTCTCCTTGTCCACCCCCTTCAACCGCTCGATAATCTCGTCGGGGACGTCCATACCAGGAACCATATTTTTCATATATTTTGCCATCCCAACCGACTTCATGGGGGTCACGCCCGCAAGGATGTAAACCTTCTCGTGAAGACCCCGGTCGCGAACCCCTTTCATCCACTCCTCGAACTTTTCCAGGTTATAGATACACTGGGTCTGGATGAAGTCGACCCCGGCGTTTACCTTCTTCGCCAGGCGGGGCACCCGAATCTCAAACGGGTCGGCGAACGGGTTGCAGGCCGCTCCGATGAAGAGCTTGGGAGGCGGTTTTATCTCCTCTCCCTCGATGAACTTCCCCTCGTCCCGCATGGTCTTCACCGAGTGGATCAACTGGATCGAGTCCATGTCATAGACGTTCTTGGCCTTGGGATGGTCGCCAAAAACCTGATGGTCCCCCGAGAGGCAGAGAATGTTGTTGACACCAACCGCCGCAGCCCCCAGGATATCACTCTGGATGGCAATCCGGTTCCTGTCCCGCGTCACCATCTGGAGGACAGGATCCAGCCCCATCCCCTTGAGGATGAAGCAGGAGGCGGCGCTCGACATGCGCACCACGGAGGTCTGGTTGTCCGTCACGTTCACGGCATCGACCACACCCTTCAGGAGCTCTCCTTTCCTCCGAATAACCTCCGCGTCCGCGCCCCGTGGCGGCCCGCACTCCGATGTTACCGCGAATTCCCCCTTCTCAAGTACCTTTTCAAGACGGCTGGCCGATTTCATAATCTCAAGTCCTCCCTCACGACCTTTCTCGGTCCCCCATCCCGGCTGGTGGACCAATCCTTGATGGGAATGTATTCTTCGTATCTGTCGAGTTGCCCCAGGGATTTCAGTCTTTCAATAATCAACTGCCATCCGCAGACGATTTCTTTGTTGACCTCACACTTGCCATCGGAAGATCCCCCACACGGCCCGTTCAGCAAACTCTTGGAACATCGGGAAATGGGGCAGATTCCCCCCGTCAGGTGGAGAACACAGTTTCCACAGGCCTGGCAGCGTTCCGTCCAGTAGCCCTGCTCCTCCGTGACCCCGATGAAATTCGTGTTGATGGCGGGAAGTACGGGGATCTCCGGATAGGCCTCCGCCACGAACTGAACCCCGGCCCCGCAGGCCATGGAAAGGATCGCCTGGTAGTTGGGAACCATGGATCGAATCTGTTCGATATACTCGTGATCACACTGGCGTTCCAGGGCAAATTCCTTGATCTCGATCGCCCGTCCCTTCTGCTCACGGGACAGCCGCAGGGCCGATGAAAGGATACCAACCTCCTTTTCACCCCCCGCCGAGCAGACCGTCACACACTCCCGACATCCCAAAACGATAATTTTCTCGAAGGGATCGATCATCGCCTCGATCTCTTCCATGGGTTTTCTTTCTCCCACAATCATGATTCATCCCCACCTTTCTGGGCTTTGGCCTTTTTTATGGGGCTCGGCCCAAGCTTTTTTATCCTTTCCACCATCTCTCTCGCCACTTCCGCGAAACGCGGACCCATGGCGGCCGACATGTTGAACATCTCCAGACGATCTCCCCCGAATCCTATTTCGTCGAGGAGTTTCTTGGCGTAATGCACCCTTTTCTTGGCGCGGAAATTCCCATTGATGAAATGGCAATCCCCCTCCATGCAGCCCGCCACGTAAACCCCATCCGCCCCGTCTTCGAAGGCCCGAAGCAGGTGAAGGACATCCACCTTCCCCGTGCACGGGAGACGGATTATCCGGATATTTGGGGGATACTGCAAACGCATGGACCCCGCGAGGTCCGCCGCGGTATAGGCGCAGTAATGACAACAAAAGGCCACAATCTTGGGTTCGAAACCGTCTTCACTCATTACGCTGCCACCTCTTTCTCGTCGTAAATGGCGTCACACTTGGCAATGACCTGGACATCCCTGAAATACTGGAGCTCGATGGCCTTGCCCGGGCATTCCGCCGCGCACACGCCGCATCCATGACACTTGACAGGGTCGATCTCCGCCTTGCCCCGTTCGTTGATAACGGGAACGGAATAGGGACACGCCCGCACGCAGGTCAGGCACGCCGCACACTTCTCCTCGTCCACCACGGCCACGACGCCGCCCACGGAAATGAAATCCTTCGCCAAGACCGTTCCCGCCCTCGCGGCCGCCGCGGCCGCCTGGGCAATCGACTCCGAAATGGTTTTCGGAGAGTGGGCCGTCCCGCAGACATAGATCCCATCCGTCGCAAAATCGACGGGCCGGAGTTTCATGTGGGCCTCGAGGAAGAACCCGTCCGCCATCCTCGGAACCTTCAGCATCAATGCCAGTTCCTCGTTTTCCCTCGGAATGGTCGCGGAGGAAAGCACAAGGCTGTCCGGCATAATGGTAATCTTCCGCTTGATCACGGGTTCGAAGAACTGGATGGTCAATCGCCCGTCTTTCACCCCGACCTCCGGTTTCTGATTCAGGTCGTACCGGGCGAAGACAATACCCCGCCGCCGTGCTTCCCGATAGTAAGGCTCCATCAGCCCATACGTCCGGATATCCCGATACAGGATGACAATCTGGGCATCGGGATTCTTGTCCTTGAGCCTCAGGGCATTCTTGATGGCCGTGGAACAGCAGACCCGGCTGCAGTAGGGGCGCTGCTCGTCTCTGGAGCCCACACACTGGATCATGACCACCGTGTTCTGACCGAGGGCGAACTGGGGCTCCTCCACCAGTTGTTTCTCGAACTCCAGCTGGGTCATGACATGCTCGTTTTCGCCGTAGAGATACTCGCTGGGTTTGAGCTCCTCACCGCCCGTCGCCACAATGACGACACCATGCTCCAGTTTGCGGTAATACATCCCGGGAGCCACCATGATACCCGTGGAAAAGTTCCCCTTTATCCCGGAAAAATCGACGATGAGGGCGTTCGTGATCACGTGGATCTTCTCGTTCTGGTTCACCTCGTCGATCAGCTTTGCCAGGAAGGCCTGAACGTCCTTTCCCTCGATGGTGAAATGGATGTTTTTCAGGTTTCCGCCCAGCTCCGGCTCCTTTTCCACGAGGAAGACTTCATAGCCCTGTTCGGAAAGTTTCAAAGCCGCCGTCATCCCGGCCACGCCTCCGCCGATGACCAGGCCCTTCTTGGTAATGGGGAGGGTCTTCTCGTGCAGGGGGACCAGTTCCTTCGCGCTTGCCACCGCCATCCGCACCAGGTCCTTCGCCTTTTCTGTCGACTCGGAATGCATGTGCATGTGGACCCAGGAACACTGATCCCTGATATTGGCCATCTCGAACAGATACTTGTTCAGTCCCGCCTGTCGGATGGTGGACTGGAAGAGCGGTTCGTGGGTCCGTGGAGAACAGGACGCCACGATCACCCGGTTGAGTTTATGCTCCGCGATCATCTCCTTGATATGGTCCTGGGTGTCCTGGGAACAGGTAAAAAGGTTGTCCTCGGCATACGCCACGTTTGGCAGGGTCTTGGCATAATCCCTCACGGCCGGGACATCGACGACCGAGCCGATATTGACCCCGCAGTGACAGACGAACACCCCGATTCGAGGCTCCTGGCCCTCCACACTGACCTCTTCAGGGAGCTCCTCATGAACCAGCTCTGTCCCCCTTGCGTCAGCTAAAAGCCCCGCCGCATACGCCACCGCGCTGCTGGCCTGGGAAACCGTTTCCGGGATATCCTTGGGTCCCTGAAAGGCCCCGCAGACAAACACGCCCGGGCGCGAGGTGGAAACCGGGGTAAAGGGATGCGTATCGCAAAAACCGTAACCGTTCAGGTCCACGGAGATCCTCTGGGAGAGTTTTATCGCCTCTTTAGAGGCCTCGAGCCCCACGGAGAGGACAACCATGTGAAAGGTCTCATTGACCAGATTTCCCTCCTCGTCCACATAGGTCAGAACGAGGTCGTTTGTCTTCGGATCTTCCGTCACCCGGGAGATCATGGAACGCACGTATTTCACGCCGAACTGGCTCTGGGCCCGCTCGTAGTAGGAGTCAAATCCCTTTCCAAAGGCCCGGATATCCATGTAGAAAATGGTAGTCTCAATCCCTTCCAGGTGCTCCTTGGCAATGATGGCCTCTTTGGTGGCATACATGCAGCAGACCGAGGAACAGTAGGGATGATCCGTGTCGCGGCTTCCCACGCACTGGATGAAGGCAATCTTCTGGGGGATATCCCCGTCCGAGGGGCGCATGACGGTGCTGCTGTAGGGTCCCGTCGCGCTGAGCATACGCTCGAACTCGATGGAGGAAACCACGTTGGGATACCTGCCGTATCCGTATTCCCCCTTGTGCCTGGGGTCATACTCGTCGAAGCCGGGAGAGAGAATGACCGCCCCCACCTTGACCCGATCCACCTTGGGGGGAATCGTGTAATCGATGGCCTCGGCCTCGCAGACATCGGCGCAGACGCCACACCCCAAACAGCGCCGGCAACTCAGACATCGTTTGGCTTCCTGAACGGCCATCTCCTCGGTAAAACCCAGTTGGACCTCGTCGAAGGTCTTGATTCGCTGAGGCGCTTCCTTCTCCGGCATGGGAACCCGGGGCTCCTTTTCGATGCCCTCCCGGACGTCCTCCACGGGAAAGAAGGTCTCTTCCAGTTCCCTTCCCGCCTTCAGGTCCGCGCCCCGGAGATAACGGTCAATGGAAACCGCGGCCCGTTTCCCCGCTGCCATGGCATCGATGGCCATGGCCGGCCCCGTCACCAGGTCCCCACCCGCGAAGACACCGGGGAGGTTGGTTTCCAGGGTCAGGTCATCCACGACCAGGGTGCCCCTTCGGGACATCCTGAATCCAAGGGATTCGAGAAGAGAAGAATCCGTTCGCTGACCGATGGCCGGAATTACCACGTCAGCGTCGAGCACAATTTCACTCCCCTTTACGGGAATCGGCCGGCGTCGGCCCGAGGCGTCAGGATCGCTGAGACGCATTCGAATCATCTTGACACCCGCGACCTTCCCACTCCGACCCATAACCGCGACGGGAGAAACAAGATAACGGATCGTAATCCCTTCTGCCAGGGCCTCCTCTATCTCCTCGTCATTGGCGGGCATCTCTTTCCTGGACCGACGGTAGCAGATCTCAACCGAGCTTGCCCCGGCCCGGAGGGCGCTGCGCGCCGCATCGATGGCCACATTCCCGCCCCCGACCACAATAACGTGGCCTGAGAGAGATTTGAGGGTCCCCAGGTTTAGATCCCTCAGGAAATCGACCCCCGGGATGACCCCCTCCAGGTCTTCCCCGGGAACATTCAGGGTCTGGTTCTTATGGGCCCCAACGGCGAAGAAGACCGCCTTATATCCTTCTTTTTTCAGATCCTCGAAGGTCTTGTCTTTCCCAAAGGCCACCCCCGTCGTCACTTCGACCCCGAGGGCCTTGATGGCGTCGATCTCCTTATCCAGGACCTTCCGTGGGAGACGATAATCCGGGATACCCACGGCCAGCATCCCCCCCGCCACGGGGAGCTTCTCGAAGACATGCACCTGGTATCCCTTGAGGGCCAGGTCATTCGCACAGGTCAATCCCGCGGGACCCGCGCCGATAATGGCCACCTTCTCCTCCCGTTTTTCGTGAACCACCGGTACGGGGATGGGTTTCCCGGAGGCCTCTTCGTAATCCGCCACGAAACGTTTCAGGGAGGCAATGGCAATGGGCTCGTCCACCTTCCTTCCCCGGAGGCACATGGTCTCACAGGGATGGCTGCAGATCCTGCCGCAAACGGATGGGAACGGGAGTTTCTTTCGGATAATGGCGAGGGATTCGTCGTAACGCCCCTCCGCGATGAGTCCCACGTATTCCCGGACGTCCAGGTGGATCGGGCAGGCAATGGCGCAGGGGGGATCTTCCTTGTCAATCACGTAGGTCGAGGGAACGGCCTGGGGATAATTGATATAGATGGCGGAACGCCCCGTTTCCCCCTCGTTGTATTCGCTCAGGACCTCCAGCGGGCAGTTCTGGGTGCAGAGCCCGCAACCCGTGCATTTCTCCGGGTCGACCCGCTTCGTGTGGCGGGCCACTGTCGCCGTGAAGTTGCCCGGTTCCCCCTCCAGGTTCAAGAGGTCGGCATGGGTGATCAGCTCGATGTTGGGGTCCCTTGCCACCTCCACCAGCTTGGGTGACATGATGCACATGCTGCAGTCATTGGTCGGGAAGGTCTTGTCCAGTTGGGACATGGTGCCCCCGATATTCGCCCCCTTTTCCAGGAGATAGACCTTGAATCCCGATTCCGTCAGGTCGAGGGCTGCCTGCATTCCCCCGATTCCACCCCCGATAACAAGGACCGCACCAGACTTTTCCTGGGTCATGATGAACCTCCCGGTGATGTATAGCGATAATATGGGACCTTCCCCTCTTCGATATGATCCACGACGATAAGGTTACGACGCCTCAACTCCACGATATGACGCAGGACCTCGTCGGGCCGCATCCCCAGGTCCTTCGCAATCGTTCGGACGGGCTTGACCTCTTCAGATACGGCCTCACAGATCCGGCTTCGGGCCATCTCCCGCTGGAGAATCGCGTCCAGGGCGATTTGAAACTGGCGATTCGTATAGATCTCACCATACACGTTCATCTCTTCCACCAGGACCGGCTTCTTTTCGAGCAAGGCGCGGATCTTCTTGGCACTGAATTCATCCCATTTCTCGATGAAGGCTATCTTTTCTTCCATCATTCCCCTCGTGCCTAAGTTAAACCCAGTTTTCCCAAAACAGTTTTGGGGTCGACAAAATGCTTTTTCCAGTGCCCCGCAGGAAAGGTGTGTCCCAGGGCCAGGGCCAGGAGTTCGGAGACATAGAAAACGGGAAGATTCGCGTGATGGTTGTATTCCGGTTTCGTTCCCGACTGCATGAGATCGAGGTTCATCTGGCACAGGGTGCAGGAAGTCACGACGGCCTGAGCGGTCACGGCCTGGGCGTTGTCGAGGATATGACTGCTCAAGCGGCAGACGATGGCTTCTTCCGTGATATTCAGGCTCGCCCCGCAACAATCCATCTTCGAGGGCCACGGGACCGGTTCTGCCCCCAGGGCCTCGATCACTTTATCCATGTAAACAGGGTCCTCCCGGTCGTCGGAGGCCTGTCCGTGCGGGACCCGCGTCAGGAGGCACCCGTAGTAGGAAACAATCCGCAGACCCTTTAAGGGGTTCTTCACCTTCTCCTTTATCTTCTTGACCCCCACATCCTCCACCAGGATCTCCAGGATGTTCCGAACCTCCGTGCTTCCCTTGTAATCCAGCGGGGCAATCAGTTCGTTCACCTCCAGAAGGAGTTCCTCGCTGGCCGTAAGCTGCCGGTTGGCAAGGATGAACCGATGGTAACAGGCCGAACAGGGGGCAAAAAGGGGCAGGCCTTCCCGCTCCGCTATGGCGAGGTTTCGTGCGGGAAGGGCAAGGGCAAGGGCCTCGTTCAGGCTGTGTGCCGCCGTCGCCCCGCAACAATTCCAGTCCGGGACCTCCCTGAGTTCCACCCCCAGCTCCCCGAATGACGCCTTGATCGAGTCATTATACTCCTTCGCGGATGAGTGGAGAGAACATCCCGGATAATAGCCGATCTGAATTCCCATTAGCCTTTCCTCTTTGAAGCGCGATCAAATATTTTCTTGATTTGCTCTTTATTTTTAACCTTCTGGGGGAAAACGCTCATCTTTCCCATGAAGAACATCTTCATCCCCAGCTTTGCATCTTTCAGAAAGCGGCCCTCCTTCAGTTCGTATCGCGCGAGGAGCTTGGTCTCGTTGACCCTCCCGTACTGTTTCAGGGAGTCAAGGAACAATTCGTGAAAATGGACAATATGGGACTTGGGTGTGGCGTCTCCCTGGGACTGGTACGCAAGCCTGCGCAGGGTATCCATGACATGGGCGATATCAATATCATTGGGACATCGGACACTGCAGGTGTAGCAGGTGGCGCAAATCCATATGGAGTCGGCGGCAAGGGCCGCGTCTCGCATCCCCAACTGGACATAGCGTATCGCCTTGTTGGGCGGCACGTCCATCTCCGGGGCCAGGGGGCACCCATTGGTGCACTTCAGGCACTGGAAACACGACATGACCTCTTCCCCGGTAAGCTGGATGACCTTCTGGGTAAAACCCGGGTCGACGACGGATCCGTCAGAAACTTGTATCCTCTCGGATGGTTTCACTTTTCTGCTCCCCCTTGACAGGTAAAATAATGCGGAAGGTCGTTCCTTCCCCGACCTTGCTGTCCACCTCGATGCGTCCACCGTGCTTCTCCGCGATTCCATAACAGACGGCAAGCCCCAAACCCGTTCCCTTCCCCACTTCCTTGGTGGTAAAGAAGGGATCGAAGATTTTCGACAGGTTCTCTTCCGGGATTCCCACGCCCGTATCGGTAAATTCCACCGTGACATAGGACTCGTCCTCGCTGAGGCGGGTCCGTATGGTCAGCTTCCCGTTTCCGGACATGGCATCCGCCGCGTTAACCACCATGTTCATAAAGACCTGCTTGAGCTGGCTGGCGTTTCCCATGATTCTCGGCAGGAAGGGATCCAGATCCTTGACAATTTCGATGTTGTGGAAGATGGCCTGGTTTTCCAGAAAAAACAGGCCGTCCACGATGGCGCGGTTTACGTCCACGGGCTCAAACTTTGGACCGCTCTGATGCCCGAATTCCAGGAGGCTCTTCACGATCTCCTTGCAGCGGGTGGTTTCCTGGACAATTCGCTTGATGTCTTCCCGCCTGGGGTCGTCCTCGGCCATATCCTCCAGCATGAGGCTGGCATAGATCAGGATTCCACCCAGGGGATTGTTGATCTCGTGCGCCACGCCTGCGGCGAGTTTCCCAACGGAGGCCATCTTTTCCGACTGGACGAGCTGCAGATGGGTCTGCTGGAGCTGCTCTTCGATCTTGAGGCGTTCACGAAGGTCCGTAAAAATCCCCACGCTGGCGATTTCGTGGCCCTCCTCATAAACAAGGGCCGCCGAAAGCTCAATGGGGATTTCCTCCCCGCTCTTGGTAAGGACCTTGATCCGTATGGGCGTCAGCTTCCCCACACCGCCGTATTCCTCGCTCCGAAGCTTCCTCATGATGTCCTTGGCGACCCCTTCGGGATAGATCTGAGTGATGTGGAGCTTCCCCCCGATGACCTCTTCCGCCTTATACCCGGTCAGCTCTTCCGCGCTGTGGTTGAAGATAATGATGTTTCCCTTGATATCCGCGGCGATAATCCCGTCCACGGAGCTCTCGATCAGGTTGACGAAGAAGCTGTTGGCCTTTTTGAGTTCCCCCTCGATACGCTTCCATTCCGTCAGGTCCCTGACGTAGACATACATGAGCGGGGGAGTTCGATCATAATCGGGGGAAAAACAGGTATCCGAAACGATACGTGAACCATCCTTTTTAAGGAACGTGGTCTCCTGACAAAATTTCCCGCGGCCTCTCCGTTGGTTTCCCAGGACCTCTTTCAGGTAATCCCTCTCGGATGGATCAACAAAATCATAGATGGACCGCTGGACGATCTCGGAGCGGTCGAAACCGGTCAGCTCGCCAAAGACCTTGTTACTGAAGAGAATCGTGGCGTTGGAATCCAGGACGAGTATTCCATCGTCTCCCTTTTCCAGGATCGACCAGAAGATCTCTTCCGATAAACCCGCTTCAGGCCCCACCATCCCACTGGCCTCATTTTCAACGCGTTTTAAAGTGCGGGCGGAGCCCATCTCCCCCCCAATGGTTCGCATGTTAACGTATTAATATCCACAGGCATCCAAGACCTGCGGGACCCGGTCTTCCCATCCGATCGGAACGATACAGACCCCCTGGCACAGCTCCTCGAAGGACTTGATGAGAGAGGCCGTTATTTCGATGGAGGCCTTCTGCTTATCCGGTTCCTTCATCATCCGCTGAATAATCTCATCCGGCACCGTGACTCCGTCGATATGCTTGTTGATATACCGGGCCATCCCAACGGATTTCAGGATCATGACCGACGCAATGACCGGAACCTTGAAAGGCCGTATCTTTTCCATAACTTTGGCGAAATGTTCTATGTCGAAAACCGGGGTGGTGATGAAGAAATCGACACCGAGGCGGATCTTCTTCTCAACCTCCAGGACCTCAAGATCAAGAATATGCCCGGTCGCCCCGGCACTGAACGTGGAACCCACCGTAAAACTCGGAGATCCCTCCAGGTCGTTGCCGGAGAGGTCATAGCCTTCCTGGAGGCGTTTTACCGCCGCCAGGAGATCATTGGGCTCAAGGTCAAAGACCTCTTTTGCCTCGGGATGGTCCCCGATATTGGGGGGGTCTCCACGGGTAATCCAGACCGTCTTTATCCCCAGCACATACGCCCCGAGCATCTCGGACTGCAGGGCGATGCGATTCTTGTGGCCACAAGGGGTATGATGAATCGCCTCAAAACCGTTTTCCGCAAGGATCTTGGACGCGGCAAGGGAAGAAAGCCGCATGATGGAGGTTTCGAGCTCTGGAACAAGAATAGCGCTCACCCGGCCACGAATGGCCTCGGCATGCCCCAGGAACTTCGTCAGATCCACCCCCTTTGGAGGTTGAATTTCAACGATTTTAACAAACTCCCCCGAAGTCAGGTGGTCCGCAAAGTTCATCTGGTCCCCTCCTTTTTATTAACTTGGCCTTGGAAGCAGTCCGGCCTCCTCGCAAATTTCCGGGACACGGTGTTCCCACTCGAGGGCCATGATATGCACACCATGAACCCCCTCAATCTCTTTCAACTGCTCAATGGTTTCAATGCAAATCTTGATTCCCTCGGCTGCCCCTTTACCCTTGGGCGCCGCGACCATTCTTTTCACGATATCATCCGGGATGGTTACACCCGCAACGTTCTTCGCCATGTAGCGCGCCATACCTCCAGACTTGAGCGGCATGATACCCGCCATGATGTGGGTCCGCTCATGGAGCCCCATGTCTCGTACCATCTTCATCCACTCCCGGAAACGGTCCATATCGTAAATCACCTGCGTCTGGATAAAATCGGCCCCCGCTTTTACCTTCTTTGCCAGCCTGATAACACGGAACTCGAAGGGATCTCCGAAGGGGTTCGCGGCCGCTCCCAAAAAGAGTTTGACATCTCCTTCCACCTCTTCACCCCCAAGGGTTTTTCCTTCGTCCCTCAGGTTTTTTAATACACTCAAAAGCTGGATCGAGTCAAGATCATACACGTTTTTGGAGTCGATTTCATTCCCAAAACGCTGGTGATCACCCGTAAGGCACAAACAGTTTTTTATTCCAAGGGCCGTCGCCCCGAAGATGTCACTCTGCATCCCGATACGGTTCCTGTCCCGACAGGTCATCTGCATGACCGGTTCAAGGCCCATGTCCAGAATAATCTTCGACGTGGCGATGGACGACATCCTGACGATCGCCGTCTGGTTGTCCGTGACGTTGACCGCGTCAACGACGCCCTTGAGGTATTTTGCCTTTTCATAGACAACACTGACATCGTTTCCCTTCGGCGGCCCAAGCTCCGCCGTCACCGCAAATTTGCCACTCTCAAATACCTTTTCAAGATTCGACCCGCTCTTCATATCCGAAGGTCCTCCCTTACGATTTTCCTCGGTCCACCATCCCGGCTGGTAATCCATTTTTTGGGTGGTATGATTTCCGTCAAGTTGTCTAACTTTCCAATAGCCTTCAACCGATCATAGATGAGTTGCCACGCGCAGTCCACATCCTGGCTGATCTCGCACTTCCCGTTTTGAGAACCACCACACGGCCCGTTGAGCAGGCTCTTTGAACAGCGCGCGATGGGGCAGATTCCCCCGGTCAGGTGGAGAACGCAATTCCCGCACGCGGCACAGCGCTCCGTGAAGATACCATGCTCCTCAGGAAGTCCCAGAAAGGTCGTGTTCAGGCCAGGATAGGCGGGCTTGTCATAAAAGGTCTGGGCCATGAGCTGAACCCCGATCCCGCAGGCAATGGAGAGAACAGCCTCCACATCCTTCATCAGGTCCTTGGCCTCATCCATGAATTCGGGCTCGCACTGGCGTGTCAGGGTCGTCTCTATGATTTCAATGGGATTCCCCGACTCCTTTCTTGCCATGCGTATCTGCGAAGCCAGAACCCCCACCTCTTTTTCCCCGCCCGCTTGGCATACCGTCACACACGCCCCGCATCCCGCGAGGAGTATCTTTTTGTGGGGGGCAAGCATCTCTAAAATTTCTTCGATCGGTTTTTGCTCTGCAATAATCATCCTTTTACCCTTCCCTTCAGAAAATTATTTATCCTTCACGAAGTATCGCTACTTCCTTCTGAACCAGTTCAGCAAATCTGGCGCCACTGGCCGGGGCTACCGGACAAAATGCAACCCTGTCAGGAGAGAGCCCTATCTTTTCCAGGCGCTCTTTTAGATAATTGACGCGCTTTTCCGCCCGGACATTACCTCGAACATACTTGCAGTTTCCCTCGTAACATGCAAATATCATTACAGCATCCGCACCCTCATCAAGGGCCTTCATGATATACCCGGTTTCCGCCTTTCCCCCGCAGGGAAGGGCGACAACCTTCAACCCATCCGGCAGTTCCAACCCCAGAGACAGGGCGTGTTCATAGGCAGGCATTCCAGATTCCTCACAACAGAACGCCACAATCTTCGGATTATTCCTTCCCATCAGCCAGTGCTCCTATTTTATCTCACCCCACCATACGGGCGATTAAGCTTTCCCTAAAAAGTCGATGACCTCCAGGTCTGGGTAGTAAACAAGTTGAATGGCCTTGGCGGGACATTCACTCGCGCACAATCCACAACCGTTGCAGGTCTCTACCTTCACATGGGCGGCCTCCCACGTCGATCCCTCTTTCGCCCCCTTCGTGATGTAAACATTCCTTTCACCATAACGCTCAATACGAATGCTGTCATGGGGGCAGATCCGGTAACAGGTCAGGCAGGTCGCGCACTTGCTGGGATCCACCTCGGCCACCCGCTGCACATCGATCTGGTACGTTCCCTTCCCAACCCACTTGTAGAGCTCCTCACCAGCGGAAAGGGCCGTCATATATCCATCCGTGGGATATTCGGGATACCAGGTATCGCCCACGACCACGACCCCCTTCTTGGTTGTGCGCCCGATAAACTGGGGGTTGTTCGGGCCGACAAATCCCTCTTCCCGTGGAATTCTGAGCTGGTCAAGGATTTTTTCCTGGGATTTCGCGGGGATAATCTTTTCCTGCACGACAACCGCATCCAGGTTCTCCAAAACAATTTCAAGGGGCTTCTCCCTGGAGACCGCCGAGGCATCCCTGAAGACCAGGCGCAGGTTCTGGTCGCTTCCCTCGATGACGGGAAGCTCCTCATATTTGAAAAAGAGGATTCCCGCTTCCCGCGCTTCCCTGTATTCCCTTTCCATGTCGTCCACGGAAACCTTCATATCCTTACAGAGGATAAAGACCTGTGAGCCAAATCCCTTCAGATAGGCGCCAAATCTTAGTGCCGCGACACTGGCCCACTTCTCATCCCTGCTCTCCACATCCAAGACAAAAACCACTCTTTTAAGCGGATTCGCCGTTTCTTTCAAAACCCCTTTCCGTGCATCGAATTGGGAAAGAAATTCATAGAAGCCTTTGACATTTTCCGATGCAAAAGAATCAGGAATTACCGAGTCACCCTTGAAAGCAAAGGCAAGTCCCGATACGTTTAAGGTGACAGGGGCTTCTTCCTGCATGATTCGGACAGAAAAATTTCCCCACCAGCCCGAGACTTCATCAATGACCGCACCATTCACCACCTTAACGGACTTGTTAGCCGCTATCTTCTCACACAAGAAGGCGTAATCCTTGGAAACCTTCTCATCCGCCTCCAAAAGTCCACGGATCGGGGTAAGTAACTCCTCTATCTCCCCGAAAGGATGAACGAGAGTTACAAATACCCCCATGGAGGACAAATTGTCCGCCATGGGTAGCAAGGCTGGATGGTCACCCGCCAAAAGAACCTCTGGGGCAATCTCAACCTCCTTGAACTCAGGGCTTACCTCCGGAAGTTTCAGAACCGCCTGTTGACCACTCATGATTTGCCCTCCAAGTACTGCAACGTGCTCAGTGCCGCTTGCCTCGCGTCCATGATTGACCGTTCGATATCCTTGGGTCCAGAAACCGTCCCCGCAAAGTAAATGCCTTCACTGCCTGACCGGAAATCGACAAATCCCTCATCATTAGGTTTGAGCCCCAAGGCCTCCCACATCTCTTCATTTTCTTCCCTGGGTTCCATCCCGATAGACAAAATCACCATGTCAAAAAACTGTTCCTCTATTTCCCCGGATTCTGAATCCAGGACGCGCATCATCAGGCCAGGTTTCTGATAATACTGGTAGATCTTTGAAGGGATGGCACGGATAAAGTGAAAATTGGGATCCTCCTCGCAGGCCTTCAGGGTCTCGTCAAACAGCCGTCCGGCAGGCTGGATATCCATGTAGAAGAAATAAATCTCGGAATCAGGGTTTTGATTGCGTATAACCCGCGCCATGCGCAGGGCATAGGCGCAACAGGCCTTAGAGCAGTATAGGTGCCCAAGGCTCTCATCCCTTGACCCTACACACTGTATGAATGCCACCTTGCCGGGAGTTTTCCCGTCGGAAGGTTTAACAGCATTTCCCTTTTCCCGGAGCATCTTTTCCAGGTCCAATCCCGTAAGGACGTCGGCATACCTGCCATAGCCATACTCCCCCTTCTTTGTCGCATCAAAGGGGGTAAAGCCGGTGGCGAATACCACGGCATCCGCATGGAGCTCCTCAACCCCGCGATCTTGCGAAGCCTTCACGATATACCCGGACGAATTCCTGGAAACCTCTGTGACTTTATGACCCTTCAGAAGGGTCAATCCGTCCTTTGACTGGACCGCATCCCGTTCCTTGTCCGAGACACAAACGAAACAGCGGTTACACTGGTCGGTGGCCTTGCAGCAATAATCCGCGGCCCACCCGCCGATCTCTTCCTCCTTCTCGATCAGGGTGACCTTCAGGCCGGCCTGCACAAGCTCGTCCGCACAGGTGATTCCAGCAATACCACCTCCCACAACAATCACATGAGCATCACTCACCATCAACTCCGTAACACCCTAACTAATTGAAATAATGCTTTAAAACATGACAAAGAGGGATGGAAAATCCACCCCTCTTCTTTTAAACCTCTAACCAGGAATCTGAATAGAGGATATCGCCACGCAAGACCCTGACGGTCTTGTAATACTTCAGCTCTTCCTCGCTCAGATCGTCAGGATTGACATCTTCCCCATCCAGCATACGGTAGATGAGTTTCACAATATCCTGACGACCGCCCCTTGCGAATTCCATCATTCCCTCATCCAGGGGATCCATAATGCAGGAATACATCCCCTGTTTCTGAAGCATAATCATGTAGGTCTGGTTCAGGATGGGACGCAGGTGGTTCGGGGAACCGTTGGAGACATTGGAAACACCGCAGGTGGACTTGCCGTTTGGAGCCATGTAGGGAATCTGCTCGGTAAACTCGAAACAGGCCTGAACCTGCTGCAACTGGACATTGATGGGAAGAACGATCGGGTCAAACCAGATGTCTTCTTCTCCGATTCCGTATTCCGCCGTCGCCTTGTGGAAGATCTCCGCCGCCAGGACGCCCCGCTCACTGGCATCCCTGGGAATTCCATCCACGCCGAGAAGCAATGCCACGAACCCCGCATCGTATTTCTTGGCGAGGGGCAGCAAGGCATCCATTCGCTCCGGACGGCAGGAAATGGAATTAATCACAGGTTTTCCATGGTCATGGCTGGCAACCTGAAGACCCGCTTCAATGGCTTCCACGTTAGTGGTGTCCAGAAACAAGGGAAGATCCGAAACCTCTTGGACGGTCTCAACCACCCATTGCATCAGCTCCGGCCCGCCCTTTCTGGCAGGGCCCAGATTAAGATCCAGGTAATCCGCGCCGGCCTCGGTCTCTTTAATGGCCATATCCTGGATCGGCTTTTTGTCCCGGGTCTTCATGGCATTACCGAGAACCTTTGTCATTACATTGATTCTTTCACCTATCACTATCATAACAACTTTTCCTCCTTAAACCCCGTTATTTCAGTCAGCTTTCCACAATTTAAGATAGGCCGGTAAATGCGCCGCTTCCCTCGGTCCGATCATGACTTCCCACTCGGGTCCAAGTTCTTCCTCGAGGTCACCACTCACAACTGCCACGTACCCGGGGATAATGATTTTCCGATGCTTCACCTTGTCAGTAATACCGGACTTCTTGATAAAGATACCCATGGCGTCACCGACAAACTTCCCGGCCGCCCACGCCGTTAACACGGACAGTCCCTCGGTATCCATAATCAGCAACCAGCTCGGAACCTTGCTCGCCTCGATCTCGCCACCGGCCACAAAATAGGTCAGGGAGAAATTCGTGGTAATCAGGACCGGGGAATTCTCGTCCGGGTCGTTGATCTCGTAGATTCCCTGCTCCATCATCATGGGGCGCTGCGGATCGGTGTAGATGTTCAATCGAGCCACAAGTAGTGGGAAGAGATTATGAGGTTCTGCCTCGGACAAGACAATGATCCCCGCGTACTTCGCGATGAACATGGAGGCGATCACGGCTTCCTTGAAGGGATCATCCGTCATCTCGTTGGGGAATGCGATCGTCGAAAATCCCAGGGGACGGAATTTCTTCTGAAGGGCCAGTCTCCTGATAAAGATCTGGTCTTCAAAGGCCCGGCGCAGGGTCCTGGAACTCGTGTCGAGGACCATGTCCTTCACACCCTTTTCCTGAATCTTCTGGGTCAGTTCTGCCGCCTCATCCAGGTTCTCCGCCTTGACGGCCAAAGGGACACCAGTCGATTTGGCAAGTTCAGCCATTTCTTCCCAGTTGTCCTTCGTGGCCGCGTAGATCAACGGTTTATTGTCCCCGAGAACTCCGATGGCCGCTGAAAGGGCATCCGTGCTGTCACTCATCAGGGTAAACGTGGCATCGGTCTTTCCGTTGATCTTCTCAACCAGCGCCTTGAACTTGTCCGCGTCGCCGCTCTCATTCTTCACGGCGAACATATCCGCCTTGAGGAGAACGCCGACACGCTCATAGCGATACTTCATGAAATTATCGATCTTCTGGTCGATCTCCTCGTCGGGCATGGTATCCGTCACAAAGATGGCAAGTCCCGGTTTGTTGACGAAGGTCTTCTCGTGACGGAACATGCACGTTTCACCCCCGATGGTAAAGCCCCGCTCGCCGTCGCCAATCTTGACGGGACGGATGGGAGGCGCCGAGGCCTCCGCCAGAACCGCCTTGGCCTCATCCGAGACGTAGGGACATTTTTCCAATTCCGCCTTCCCAGCCGCCAACGCCATGGCAAAGGCCAGACACGTCGGTTGTCCGCACTCCTTGCAGTTGGTCTTCGGCAGCATCTTGAATATCTGAATTCCTGTTAAGCCCATAGCCTTTCTCCTTTCACTTCACTGCGCGTCAAACTCAATGCTATTCGCCAAGGATCGGCGGCATTTCAAGCGCAGGATGTTTCTTCTCCTCGAGGAAGGGATAAATCTCTTCTTCGGTTGTTCCAATCGTTTCATCCGCGATACGTTCATAGAGATCGGGGATCCCGATTTCTTCGCAGCGGACCTTCAGGCGATCCATAACCTCTTCCTTCAACCGACTCGGCATCCAGACCAGGCGCTTGAGACCACCCTCGGCGGCCAGCCATTTCCTCTGTGTCAGATTGTATTTTCCATGGCCCACGAACCCAGGCGTAATGACGCCACCACCGACGGTTCCAGCCAGGGTGGAGAACTTCATCCCGCAGGGGGTCATTCCCATGTAATCACGATCCACCGTCATGACGCCGTTACAGATCGGCAGGACAGCGGCGATACATTCACAGCAGCCACAGGTCGTCATGGGGTCATCCACGATGCTGTAGAAGTTGTAGTGATCGTAAACCTGCC
>CAZPTH010000014.1:0-21430 GCA_964589315.1 uncultured Thermodesulfobacteriota bacterium | reverse complement strand
CGTTGGGCTCATAACCCAAAGGTCGCAGGTTCAAATCCTGCCCCCGCTACCAAAAAGGTGTAAAGGGACCTGAAAAGGGTCCCTTTTTATTGCATAATTTGAAATTCCCCAAAAAATGGCTCCCTATGGTTTCAGCGGATTCATTACCCTCCCCATAAACAAGATACTTCCCGTCTCTTTATGAATGATCATGAAAATGAACGGGTGGTCCGCGCGGAAAACCGGGTGACGCATGACGGCTTTCAGCCGCATTACCACGCCGGTTGACGCGGCAGCCTCGGTCCCCTCCTCGTTTACCTCCACATAGGCCTGGTGGATGACCCTGGAAATTTTCAGGTCCTTTTTTCCGGTCATTCCTGAAAAGTCGGCCTTGTTGGAAAAGGCATCCGGCATACCCATCTTTGACAACGTTTGAGCCAGAAGATATCTTGTTTTTAATTTGAAACGGGGCAGATAAACTGTGACCTCCCTTTTTCGTAAAGAGCTTAAAAGATCCCGCACCTTTTTTTCGTTCAGCCCTTTCTCAAACTTCTTTAGCCCCAGTGTCTTGCTCGGCAAAAATACGACCATGGAAAGGGTACTTCCCACATAAGGCAACTCCAGAACCTGAAGATTTTGTTCCTCCAGATAGGGGAATCTTCCCTCCTGGAACATCATGTCAACCTTCTCCAACTTCGCAGGGGATTCATGAAACGGCATGGTTCTCGTATTTTTCTTCCTGAATTGCGATGCCCACTTCCCTTTGAAATAGATGGCATTGGTCAGGACAAGCCTCGTGCTGGAATCGATATCTCCCCTGTGAAGTAAATTTTTAATCTTGTCACTGGTTTTTTCTTCCACCCAGCGATTAATCCGTTTTCTCGTTTCCTCTGTGTGCCTTATGTAATCAACGGGGAAAAATCCGCCCCCGTAGAAATGATTAATCAAACCTACAAACCCCGGAAGAAATTTGTAGTCTTTTTGTCCCCAAAGCGCGTTGGCGATAAGAAGTCGGGTGGATTTCTCTTTTGACAGCGCCTGCATCGTGTTTATGAGTCTTGAAAAAGTGGGATGAAATACCTTTTGAGGCAGGGTAAAATGAAGCACCTTGACCATCTGTTTTTCCGTTTCTCCCCTGGCCCCCGCGAAGGTCATGGCAAGGGCGTCTGATATGCTGAAAGGAGAAAAGAAGATATTTCTTTCGGCTTCATCTTTCTCTCCGGCTATTTCGGAAAAGAGATCCAGGGCGAAGGCGTTATTGCCCCGCACGATGGCATGCAAACCATTGGCCTGGACGACTTGTGGCCTTTTCCCCTGTTTTACCAGTGTTTCTTTCCCTTTGAGGGATCCCGGCGCCTTACGGGCAAATGGCTCACCTGAAGCCATCACACTTCCTACTGTCAGGAGAATGAAGATCCCAAGAACACATCCTACCCAAAAAATACGTTTCATGTTTCATCCCCTTTTAATATTGAAATGGAAATATCAACGACAGCTCTTGAACCGATGGCCGTTACTGACAAATTCCCACCCCAACTATTTGCCTTTCAATCGACTCCCTAAAAAATTACTTATTGCAAGAAAATAACGATGTCAAGAAAAAGCAATTTCTCTTCCCAGCCAAGAAACGCACTTGGCCTGAGCAGGCTTTGATAATCTTTCACTGTATGATAGAATGAGCAAAATTCAGGCAGAAACTTTGAAGAATGATACATGCTATTTTCCTATTTCAGGATCAAAAAACAAGAATCGAGGAGTTTAATGAAAAACAGAATACACACGGAATGCAGTTGTAAGAAGTTTAGCGCATTTTTAAGGTTTGGGATCACGGTCATTTTAACAGGGGCCTTTCTTTTATCCAGCCCCCCTTCAATTTCCATCGCTGGATCACCAAAAAACCAGAGCTACAACCCGGAAATCGCCATCAAGAAGCTTCAGAAACCCTTCAAGGGAGACCTTCCCGCCCTGAAAAAGCGACGCTATATCCGCGCCCTGGTCAGTTACAGTAAAACCAATTTTTTTATCGAAAAGGGAAGGTTTTATGGCTTTGAATACGAACTGCTGAACCAGTACGAAAAGTTTCTGAACAAGGGGAAAAAGAAACAGAAATGGATCAAAATCATTTATATTCCCGTGCCCTTTAGCGATCTTTTGAGTGACCTGAGAAGAGGAAAAGGTGATATCGCGGCCGCGGGCCTTACCATAACCCCTGGCCGCAAAAAACTGGTCGCATTCACTACCCCTTATCTTTCCAATGTGAATGAGATCGTCGTCACTCACAAGAGCGTCAAACCTTTGAAAAGCATTTACGATCTCGCTGGCAAGAAGATTTATGTGCGACAGGGAAGCAGCTACATCCAACACCTGCGCAATTTGAACGGAAGGCTGAAATCAAAACACAAGAAGACCGTGAGGATTGTCGTCCTGAAAAAATACATAGGAACGGAAGATATCCTCGAACTTGTTAACGCAGGAGTCTTCAAGTACACGGTGGCAGATAACCATATCGCCACCATCTGGTCGAAAATCTTAAAAAATGTCAGGATCTATCCAAAGCTCACTATCCATTCAGGCGGAAAAATCGCCTGGGCTGTCAGAAAAGGAAACCCCAAGCTGCGGAAAAACCTCAGCATTTTTTTGAAGAAAAATAAAAAAGGCAGTCACCTTGGAAACATCCTTTTTACGCGCTACTACGCGAAGACAAAGTGGATCAAGAACCCCGTTTCAAAGAGCGAATTGAGAAAACTCCGTACGATGGAATCCCTGTTCAAAAAGTATGGGAAGAAATACCATTTCGCCTGGTACATGATCGCGGCTCAGGCCTATCAGGAATCCGGCTTGAATCAGAACAAGAAAAGCCCATCTGGTGCCGTGGGAGTGATGCAGATACTCCCCACGACAGCAAAGGATAAAAACATCGGCATCCATAACGTGTACAACCTGGAAAACAACATTCACGCGGGAGTCAAGTACCTGTTTCACCTGCGGGAAACCTACTTTAATGATAAACGCATCAGCCCTTTGGACCAGGTCTTTTTTTCGTGGGCGGCCTACAACGCGGGGCCCAACAGGATCAACAGCCTGCGACGTATCGCGAAGAAGCGGGGCCTTAACCCCAACCGCTGGTTTCACAACGTTGAGCAAATCGCCTCTGAAAAGATAGGGCGTGAAACCGTGGAATACGTTTCCAATATCACCAAATATTACGTGGCCTACAAGCTCTATTTCCAGAAACAAGAGCGCACGAAGGAATTAAAAGAACTCATCATGAAAAAGAAAAAATAAAAAAAGAGTAAATTCTGGAATGTGCCGTGTCCAAAGTCCTCCCCAAAAAACGCCAAAATTGTATTTTACAAGGTGGACTCAAATCGTGGCATCCCTTTTGAGTCTCTTTAACCGGACTTCGAACCGTGAAACATAGGGATAAGGGAAGTTTCTTTTTCCCGAAATTTACGCCGGCCTATCTTCTCAGACTGGCGATCGTCGCGGCAGTAGCCTATTTCTTTTTTTCAAAGATTTGTATCCCCGTGAAGATCGAGGGGATCAGCATGGAACCCACCTACCGCAACGGCTCATTCAACTTCTGTTGTCGATTGCCTTACCTTTTCCATCCACCTGACATTGGGGATGTGGTGATGATTCGTATGTCGGGGAACCGCGTCATGTACATGAAACGAATTGTCGCCTTGGCCGGGAATGTAGTCTCTTTTAAAAACGGTTATCTCTACGTCAACGGGAAAATGAAGCCGGAAGACTACGTCGTCACTTCATGCGATTGGAACCTTCCCTCCCGCAAGGTTAAGCCAGGACATGTCTATGTAGTTGGAGATAATCGCAAGATGCCCATCGAAAATCAGGTCTTCGGGCAGGTTCCCGTCTCCAGGATCGTGGGAAGGGTTTTATGGTAAGCCGCAAGTTCCTCATTATTTTCCTATGCCTGATAGCAGCCGGCGCAATATTTCTATGGATGCGCCACGCAAAAAATGACAGCGAAGTCATCAGGGAAAATTTATCAGCCATTGGGAACCTGATTTCCGTCTCACCGAAGGAACCGAAAAAACCTTTTCTCGCAAAGATCCAGGAAGTAAAAAAACTTATCGCCACTCCATGTATCCTCGACCTTGATGAGGGAGGAATCTCCGGCAGCTACGCGCCTCAAGAAATTACCGCCCTGATCGAGCGTTTCCAGTCCCACGTGATTCAGTCCCGCCTGACCTTCCTGGATATCCAAATCCATTTTCCCGATAAAAGGGCCGCGACAATCCACTGTACGGGGCATCTCAAGGGCCTGACACGCTCACGGGAAGGGATAAACGAATTCAGGGAACTCAGGATCGAAGCTGCAAAAAAAGGAGAAGGATGGAGGTTTACCCGCTTTAAAACCATAGAGGCCCTGGAAAAATAAGCTGTTCTCGGTTCAAGCCTTCAATCTGGAAGGGTAAGGCCCTCAAACAGGGGATGTGAACTTCTTTCGATAGCGGAAGCCATGTCACGCACATATTCGGGCCTCCTCTCGTCTTTCCATCGGGGATACCCTCCACGCCACACATAGGCGATCAGGGCGTGGAATCCACTGCGGGAGAAACGATACTCCCCGATTCCAATTTCCTCGTCCCCCGCGGGCCGGACAGGCATACGAATTTCCTTCCCGTAGGCACGAACAATCTTTTCAATCTCTCCCCGAGTCTCGAATCCTTCAGGGTTTTGCTTGAAGTCAGCCAACAGCGAAGGGAACGGATACCTTTTATAAACTTCTCCAATAAATCCGACAAGACGCGTTCCCGCGATGGCGCCATGAAGATCCCCTATAAGCTCGTAGGGAAGGTCAAACCCCTGAAGGATATAAAGGTGGGGCTCATCCTGCTTATCAGGCTGTTCACTCGCAATCCCCGAAACAAGGCGGCAGAAATCGGAGGCAAAAAAGAAATAATGCTCAAGTAGCAGCAGATCCGTTTCGATATTAAAAAACCCAAAGGCGATGGTTCCGTGGCTCAGGCTTTCGAAGGCAAGTGGCATCCTGTTCCTCCATGTAATTTCATCTTTTAGAAATGTTGCACAATCCTTCCTGTCTTTCAAGGAGGTCTCAGGCAAAAACCATACCTAATTCCATTGACTTTATCCATTGGGTGATATATTCTTTTTAAATGGAGGGTGTGTATACAAAAAGATGAAATATGTCGTGCTCGTCGGGGATGGGATGGCAGATGAAACCATTCAGGAACTCGGGGGGAAAACCCCGCTCGAATATGCCGAAACCCCGAATATTGATAAAATTGCGTCAAAAGGCCTTATTGGAGAAATCAGAACCGTTCCAGAGGGATTCCCGCCAGGGAGTGATGTCGCAAATCTCGCGTTAATGGGATACGACCCCAGCCGCTTTTACACGGGGCGTGCCCCGCTGGAAGCCGCCAGCATGGGGATCAAACTGGGAACCAGTGACGTGGCTTACCGTTGCAATCTGGTCACCCTGGAAGTCTTGGGGCAGGCCATCTACATGCGCGATTTTACGGCGGGCCACATATCCTCTGAAGAGGCGAAAATCCTGATCGAAGGTCTCAACGAACAGTTGCCTGATGACCGTATCCGATTCTACCCCGGCGTGAGTTATCGTCACCTTATGGTTTGGGAATCCGGGGGAGATGATGTCGCTCTGACGCCACCTCATGACATCCTCGAGCAAAGCATCGCCGAATATCTGCCTCAAGGCCCAGACGCCGGGGAGATTACCAAATGGATGACGGCGGCCCAAATTTTTCTGAAAAGCCACCCGATCAACCAGGAGAGGATGGCAACGGGGAAAAATCCCGCAAATTCCATCTGGCTCTGGGGACAGGGTAAACGGCCAACGCTTCCTACCTTTAAGGAGCTCTACAACCTTACGGGGGGCGTGGTCTCAGCGGTCGATCTGGTGAAAGGTATTGGAATTCTGGCAGGGCTGGAAGCGCCCAGGGTGGAAGGGGCCACGGGCTACCTCGATACGAACTACGCAGGAAAGGTGGACGCAGCCCTAAAAATCCTGGAGAAAGGTGATTTTGTTTTTATCCACGTGGAGGCCCCGGACGAGGCGGGGCACAGCGGGATTCTGAAAGACAAGATACGGGCCATCGAGGACTTCGATCGACATGTCGTGGGTCCCATGTTTGATTCCCTCCAGAGCCTCCTTCCATTCCGTCTCCTTATCCTCCCGGACCACCCTACCCCGCTCTCCATTCGAACCCACACAAATGGCGCCGTCCCTTTTCTCGCCTACGATTCTGAAGGGAATTTTGGAAACCATTCCGATTCACGCCTCCCCTTCTCGGAATCGGGGGCCAGACAGAGCCCCGTGAAATTTAAAAAGGGGCATTACTTGATGAAGGCATGGCTGAACGGCAATCTCGAACCCGGAGTGATTTAATGAGAAGCAAGTTTATCTTTATTACTGGCGGCGTTGTTTCTTCCTTAGGGAAAGGGCTGGCCTCGGCGTCCATCGGAGCTTTGATGGAAAGCAGGGGATTGACCGTCACCTTCCTGAAATTTGATCCATACATCAACGTGGACCCGGGAACCATGAATCCCTTCCAGCACGGCGAGGTGTATGTCACCGACGACGGCGCGGAGACGGATCTCGACCTGGGCCACTACGAACGCTATACCCACGTGGTCCTTTCCAAAGACAACAACTGCACCACCGGGAAGATCTATAATTCCGTCATCACGAAGGAACGCCGCGGAGACTATCTGGGAGGAACCGTCCAGGTCATCCCTCACATCACAGAGGAAATCAAGTCCAATATCCGGAAACTCGCGAATGGCGTCGATATTATCATCACGGAGATCGGGGGAACCGTCGGTGATATCGAAGGACTCCCCTTCCTGGAGGCCATCCGCCAGTTCAAGCTGGAAGTCGGAAAGGAAAACGCCCTCTATATCCACCTGACCCTCGTTCCTTACATTCCGACTGCCGGGGAACTCAAAACGAAACCCACCCAGCATAGT
This sequence comes from uncultured Thermodesulfobacteriota bacterium, assembly GCA_964589315.1. Lineage (GTDB taxonomy): Bacteria > Desulfobacterota > S145-22 > S145-22 > S145-22 > JAOZMY01. The sequence continues at coordinate 14,473 of CAZPTH010000014.1, read as the reverse complement.
GTCAAGGAACTGCGAAGTATCGGCATCCAGCCCGATATCATCCTTTGCAGAACGGACCGCTACCTTCCCAAGGAAGTCAAGGCCAAAATTGCCCTCTTTTGCGACGTGGAAGAGGACGCGGTTATTACCGCCAAGGACGTGGAAACCATTTACGAAGTCCCCGTCGTTTTTCACAATGAGGGACTGGATGAAAAGATCGTCGACAAGCTGAATATCTGGACCAAGGCGCCTGACCTCTCCGACTGGGAAAAAATCGTCGAAAAGGTCAAATCCCCCAAAGAGAACGTGACCATTGCCATCGTGGGGAAATACGTGGACCTGAAGGAATCCTACAAGAGCCTCAACGAGGCCATCACCCATGGGGGAATGGCAAACGAATGTCATATCGCCCACCTTTACATCGACTCCGAAAGCCTCGAAACAGATGAGGAGGTCGCGGAGAAGCTGAAGGAAGCGGACGGTATCATTGTTCCGGGCGGTTTCGGAAACCGTGGAATCGAGGGGAAGATTCGCGCCATCCATTACGCGAGGACCCACAAGGTTCCGTTCCTGGGGATTTGCCTCGGGATGCAGCTCTCCGTCATAGAGTTCGCCCGAAATGTGGCGGGACTCGAAGGGGCCCATAGCGAGGAATTTGACCCGCAAACCCCTTACCCCGTTATCTATTGGATGAGTTACTGGCGTGATCAGGAAAACCAGATTCAGAAACGTGATGGTGATGTGCCCATGGGCGGAACCATGCGCCTCGGGGCCTATCCCTGCGTCCTCAGTAAACCGAGTCTCGCGTGGAACGCCTACAAAACCGATACCATCCATGAGAGACACCGCCACCGGTATGAATTCAATAACAAGTTCCTCGACACGCTAACCGAAAGCGGAATGGTTATCAGTGGAAAATCCCCCGACGGGGAACTGGTCGAAATTATTGAACTGAAAGACCATCCATGGTTCCTGGGCTGCCAGTTTCACCCCGAATTCAAATCCGTTCCCCGCGCCCCTCATCCCCTCTTTGCCGCGTTTATCGGGGCCGCCCTCGCTAACGCTCGAAATAAGGAATCGAAATGATTTTGAGCCGCGCAAAGGAAATCCTCATCAAGGAATCTGAGGCCATCAGGGAGGTAGCGGATCAACTCGACCATACCTTTAATCGGGCCGTGGATCTCATCCTGAACGGGAAAGGCAAGGTTGTCACCACCGGCATCGGAAAATCCGGGCTGATCGCCCAGAAGATTGCTTCAACCTTTTCGAGCACGGGAACCCCTTCCTTCTTTCTCCATCCCGCTGAGGCCCTTCACGGGGACCTCGGAATGGTGGAAAATGAAGACATTCTTTTGGCCATCTCCAATAGCGGAGAGGCCCCGGAAGTGGTCAGAATCGCGTCGTCCCTCAAGCGCGTGGGCGTGAAGACTATCATTATCACGGCAAAACCCGAATCTTCCCTTGGCCAGTTGGGAAACATCATCCTGAAGGTGGACGTACCCGAGGCCTGTACGTTTGGATTCATCCCCACCTCCAGTACCACGGCTACCCTGGCCCTTGGGGATGCCCTTGCCATAACCGTCCTGGAGAAACGGGGCTTTACCCCGGAAGATTTTGCCATGCTCCACCCGGGGGGTGCCCTGGGAAAACGCCTTCTCCTCAAGGTAGAAGACCTGATGCACGTGGGCGACCAACTCCCCATCGTGGGAACGGATACCCCCATGAAGGACACCATCTATGAAATCTCTTCCAAGCGCCTGGGAGTCACGTGTGTCTGTGATATCGACGGAAACATGGTCGGGGTCATCACGGACGGGGACCTCAGGCGGGCCATCGAGAAGGACGGAAGCCTGCTCACAAAAACCGCGAAAGACATCATGACCCATAATCCAAAAAGAATCCGGAAAGATGCCCTGGCCTCCGAAGCCATCCAGAAAATGGAACAGTACGCCATCACCTCCCTCTTTGTGGTCGAGGCGGATGAGCCACAAATCCCTGTTGGTATCGTTCATATCCATGACCTGTTGAAGGCGGGGGCCCATTAGATAAAATGACGATCCATAAAAAAATAAACCGGCTTAAACTCTTTGTCCTCCTTGCCATCGGGGGGTTTATCATCGCCGTCTCAACGGTGATCTATGTAAACGTCAAGTTGAAAAACCTTACGAAATCCCCCAAAAACCTCGTCAAACTCTCGAGAAATGTCCCGGATCTCCGTCTTGAAAATGTTCATTATGAAAAAACAAAACACGGGACCATCGAGTGGGAAATCGAGGCGAAGGTGGCCCACCACTACCAGGGAAAGGACCTCTTAACCCTGGATGGGGTTAAGATGATATACTACGGCGGTAACCAGAAGAGGACCATCATCATCAAGGGCAAACAGGGAAGAATCAAGCCATCAACCAAAGACGTGGAACTCTTGGGAGAAGTCGTGGTCAAGAGTAGCGACGGTTACGAACTGCGCACGAATTCCCTGAAGTACTCTTCTAAAACCTCATCCATCACTACCGCGGATAGGGTCACCATCATCGGTAAAAAATTCAGTATCACTGGTGTTGGAATGAAACTTGACGTGAAAAAAGACAGGCTGAGTCTCCTTCACGCCGTCCAAACAACCATTCACGGAAACTTTGTCAAGGGGAGCATCCCGAAACTGGGGTTTTAAAATGAAAAAGCGATTCGTCTTACTCTTTGTTTTATCCTTTGTCCTGATAACGACACCTGTTGTGATGGGCGCAAAGAAAAAATCTTCAAGCAAATCGAAGTCTGGCAGTTCCACCCTGTCAAAACGGATGTTCAATTCCAAGGGCCCGATTCATATCGTTTCGAACCGTCTCGACGCGGATAACAAGAAAAGGATTATTACCTTCTCTGGACACGTGGTCGTCAAGCGTTCTACCCTGACCCTGACATGCGATCGCCTAACCGTTCAATACACTCCCAAGGGCGGAGACATTTCCCAAATCACGGCTGCAGGGGACGTCATCATCAAGCAGCCCCCGCGCTCTGCCACGTGTCAAAAGGCCATCTTTTTTCAGAAGACAAACAAGGTTGTCCTGATGGGAAACCCCGTCCTTTCCGAAGGGAAAAACAAGGTCACGGGAAGCAAGGTGACATTCTTCCTTGACAGTGATAAAACCATCATTGAAGGGGGGAAGAAAGGAAGGGTCAGTACGACGATTGTTCCAAAATCCAAGATGGTTCCGTTCAAGGCCAAACCATGAGCACGCTTCACGCGAAGAATCTCTTTAAAAAATTTGGTGAAAAGGTGGTCATCCGGGGTGTTTCACTGGATATCCACTCTGGAGAAGTCGTCGGGCTCCTGGGCCCAAACGGGGCGGGAAAGACCACCATCTTTTACATGATCGTGGGACTCATCAAGCCCACAAAAGGAACCATTATTTTCGACGGGGAGGATATTACCACCTATCCCATGTACCTGAGGGCAAGACGGGGAATCAGTTACCTGCCCCAGGAATCATCCGCCTTTCGCAAGCTCACCGTGGAAGAAAACATCCTTGCTATCCTTGAAACCCTTAATCTCTCAAAACCCGAGATGAAGCGGAAGCTCAGCAAACTCCTTGGAGAGCTCAACCTCAAGCCCATCGCGGACCGTAAGGCCTATCTCCTGTCAGGTGGAGAAAGGCGTCGTGTGGAGATTACACGAGCCCTCGTGCTATCCCCAAAGTTTATCCTCCTCGATGAACCCTTCGCGGGAATCGATCCTATCGCTGTCGGGGATATCAAGGCCATCATTCAACACCTCAAGGAAAACAATATCGGAATTATCATCACCGATCACAACGTCCGGGACACCCTGGGCGTCTGCGACCGGGCTTATCTCATCAACCAGGGAAAGATTCTCATACACGGATCTCCGAGGGAGATTACCTCAGACGCCATGGCAAGGAAAATATACCTGGGTGAGGATTTTTCCATACCGGAAGCTTATGAAGAAACAGAACCAAGAGTAAAGACTGGATAAGCTTTAAGATAAACTACCATGGCACTCGAAATCAAACAGCAACTCAAGCTGACCCAGCAACTGGTAATGACTCCCCAGTTGCAGCAGGCCCTGAAGCTGTTGCAGATGTCCCGCCTCGAACTCCTCCAGACCATCCGCCAGGAGATCCTGGAAAACCCCGTCCTGATGGAGGAAACAGAAATCACTGAAATTCCCGAAGAGGAAATCCCGGACGTGGAGAAGGAAATCCCGGACTCCGAAATGGAAATGCTCCTGGATTTCAACTGGGAGGCCTACCTGGACAGCCACAGCCTCTCGAGCTCTTACCCCGACAACTATGAGATGTCCGAATCCGCTCCCAACTATGAGAATTTCGTCCAGGCCCGCTCTTCCCTCTACAAAGACCTCCTCTGGCAATGGCGCCTGAACAGCCCGAATGATCGGATCTTTGAAATTGGAAAATATGTAATAGGTAATCTAAATGATAACGGATACTTGAATGCTTCCTATGAAGAACTTTCGAGAGATTTGGAGGAGTTAAAACCTACCAGGGATGAGTTTGAATCCACCCTGTCTCTCATTCAACAGCTGGATCCACCCGGGATTGCCGCGCGTGACCTCTCGGAATGCCTGTTACTCCAGCTCAGAACCAGGACTCCGAGAAACCTGATCGCCGAGGAAATCGTCCGAAATCATCTCCCCCTCTTAAAATCCAGGGATGTAACCGCTCTTGCAAAAAAACTGTCCATTTCAAAAGATATCGTGATCGAGGCCTTTCATGTCATCTCCGAGCTGGACCCCAAACCCGGGCGGACGCTCACTCAGGACCCCATCTATCATGTCATCCCTGACGCCTATGTCTACAAGGTCGATGACGATTTTCTCATCGTCCTCAACAGCGAAGATATTCCTACCCTCAGAATCAATCCCCTCTACCGCACCCTGTTGCGTAAAAAAAAGGATTTGAACAAGGAGGCACAGGAATTCATTGAGAAGAAGATGCGATCGGCCATCTGGCTAATCAAGACGGTCCAGCAACGGCATAAAACCATCTACAGGGTGACGGAAAGTATCGTGCGGTTTCAGAGGGATTTCCTTGATAACGGCATCCAATACCTCAAACCCATGGTTCTCAAAGATGTGGCGGATGACATCGGCATGCACGAATCGACTGTCAGCCGGGTCACGCAGGGAAAATATATCGCGACACCCCAGGGGCTCTTTGAATTTAAGTTCTTTTTCACCAGCAGTCTCGAGTCAACCCAAGGGGGTTCTGTCTCGGCGGAAAGTGTGAAACACATGATCCGACAGATTATTTTGAATGAGGACCCCAAAAACCCACTGAGCGATGAACAGGTTGCCAACCTGTTAAAACGTTATCATATTAAGATTGCCAGAAGAACTGTGGCAAAGTATCGTGAAGCTATGAGAATTTTGCCATCAAAAGACCGTAAAAAAAACTTTTAAACGGGAGGAGATTATGGACACACACATGACATTTCGCCACATGGAAGCAACGGATGCTATCAAGAATTATACAGAAGGCAAGCTGGAAAAGGTTAAAAAGTTTGTTCAGGAACCCCTGGATATCCATGTGGTCTTTTCAAAAGAGAGGTTCCAGTACCTCATTGAAATCAATCTTTCCGGTAACGGGATAGACATACACGCGGAAGACAGGAATGAAGATCTTTATGCGGCTATTGACCTTGCCATGGACAAAATCGAAAAACAGCTCAGACGTTTGAGAGACAAAAGGAAGAACAGAAAATCCCCAAGCAACAGCCGGGCCTTCAAACTCGCCGTTCTTTCTCCCGAAACAGGCAAGGGGAAAAGACCGCGTGTGATAAAATCAAAGGCCTTCGTGGCCACCCCCCTGAGTGTTTCAGAGGCCATGGACGAATTAGATGGAGATTCAAAGGATTTTCTGGTATTTACAAATTCAGAAACTTCAAGGATCAATGTTATCTACAAGCGAGGTGATGGAAACTTTGGGCTCATTGACCCAACAGAATAAGCGAGGAACCTATGAAAATCGTTGAATATTTGAAACCGGAACTCATTATTGAAAACATTGGCGCGAAAAACAAGAAGGAGGCTCTTGAGGAATTTTCCCGCTGCATCGAAAGGGTCCTGGGACTAAAGTCCGAGAAAATCCTTCATGTCCTCATTGAGCGAGAAAAACTGGGAAGCACGGGGATCGGGGAAGGTGTGGCCATTCCCCATGGGAAACTCCATGAACTGGAACAACTCGTTTGCTGTTTTGGGAGAAGCAGGGAAGGAATCGATTTTGAGGCCATCGATGGAAAACCCGTACATCTCGTTTTTCTCCTTCTTGCCCCAGAGAACTCCGCGGGCACCCATTTGAAAGCCCTCGCGAAGATTTCGAAGATTCTCAAAGACCCCGCCTTTAGGGAGCAGCTCATCCAGGCCGCTGACGCGGAAGAGATCTACAGGATCATTAAGGAGGAAGACGATAAACTATAACGATGCCACCATCGAGACCACCATTGAGGTCAAGGAGCTCTTTGAGAATCCTGAAAGAAAATTTGAGCTCAAACTCCTGGCGGGTGAAAGTGGACTCAACCGGAAGATAGAGGATCCCCACATCCAGAAACTGGGACTGGTCCTCGCCGGTGAATATCGGTATCTTGATCCCCACCGAATTCAGATCTTCGGTAAAAAAGAGATTATATACCTACAGGACCTGAAGGAAGAGGTCCAACGGGAAATCCTTGCCAAAATGGGAGAAAGAAATCCCAGTTGCTTCATCATTTCCCGTGGAATGACACCCCCCAAAACCCTCGTGGAGGCCTGCAATAAGTATGATATTCCCCTCCTGTCAAGTCCCCTGAAAACCTCTCAGCTTATCGATCACCTCAATCAGTTTCTGAAGGAACGCATGTCCCCCACCACAACGGTTCACGGGGTTCTCCTGGATGTCTTTGGTGTGGGAGTCCTCATTCTGGGGAAAAGTGGCATTGGAAAAAGCGAGTGCGCCCTTGATCTTATTATCCGAGGGCATCGGCTCGTCTCAGACGACGTGGTCAAGATAATCCAGACAGAGCCTACCACGCTCTTTGGGACAAGTTTCAAACTGATCCAGAACCTGATGGAGATTCGCGGACTCGGGATCATCAACATCCGAGACCTGTTCGGGGTCGAGGCCATCAGGAAGAGAAAAAAGGTCGATCTGATCGTCGAGCTCATCGACTGGCTCTCCATCGAGAAACCGGAAAGGCTCGGGCTGGACCAGAAAACCACCAAACTCCTGGATGTGGAGATGCCCTTTATACAAGTCCCCGTCACACCAGGGAGGAATCTGACCACCATCATCGAAGTGGCCGCAAGAAATCATATCCTGAGGGCAAGTGGGACCAATACCCCAAGGGTCCTTGAAGAAAACATTCTGAAAAAGATGAAAGAAGACAGGCATGGTTGAGGCCCCTTCCCCTTTGCAGATTGTGTGGATTAGTGGCCTTTCCGGTTCCGGAAAGACCACGGCCATCAAGGCCCTCGAAGATGTGGGTTTTTTCTGCATCGACAACCTCCCCATTGTCCTCCTTCCCATCTTTATAGATCTTATCAGGAATTCCAAGCTGGATATCAATAAGATTGCCCTCGTGGTCGATATCCGCGAAAAAGAATTTCTAAAAGACGTCAAAGGGGTTATTGACCATATCAAGACCATGAATGCCGCGTTCAGGATCTTCTTCCTCGAGTCCTCAGATCCGGTCCTGATTACCAGGTTCAAAACCACACGCCGTCAACACCCCCTCGCCCCCTATGGAAAAATTATCGAGGGCATTAAAAAGGAGAGAGAAAACCTCTCATTTCTTAAAGAGATGGCGGACCAGACCATCGACACGTCTGATCTGTCGATCCACGAGCTAAGAAAACGTATCATCGGAACCATCGCTCCGGGAAACGCGCATCAGAAGCTCTCTCTGACCTTTCTTTCTTTTGGGTTCAAACATGGATTGCCGGCGGAACTGGATCTGCTGTTCGATGTGCGCTTTCTTCCGAACCCCTTCTTTGTGGAAGGCCTCAAAAACTTGACAGGACTTGATGAATCTGTTAAAAAATTCGTTCTCGACAACAAGGAAACGGGAGAATTCCTCACCCATGTCGAGGGATTTTTGAGATTTCTGATTCCCAGGTATCTGGAAGAAGGCAAAGCGTACCTGACCGTGGGAATCGGATGCACGGGGGGTGTTCACAGATCCGTAGCGATCGCAAGGGAACTGAAAGACAGATTTTCGAGATACCTGTCTGATGCTCCTGTCCATGTAACGGATGGGTTTAGGGATATAGCGAAAGATGCACTTGCCAGAAATAATGATGAAACGACGACTGAAGAAGTCAGGAACGGACTTCTTTCTGAACCATAAGACAGCCCTGAAAACCCTTCCGGGGGTTTCCCCAGCCGCGTTCCTTTCAACACCCTTCGCGTATATTTAAGAAACAGGGGGTCAACCGCAACACAAGAAGGTGTTTTTACAAGACCAATATGGATAAAAGATGAAAGGAATCGTTATTGCCTGTCATGGGGATCTCGCGGATGGATTCTTGAGCGCCGCCGAAATGATCCTGGGGGAGGTCAGCAACCTGAGAACCGTTTCTGTGGATGTCACCCAGGAACCTGAGGTAATCCAGGAAACCATTCACGAAGCCATTAAATCCGTCGACGAAGGTGATGGTGTCTTTGTCCTGACAGACCTCTTCGGGGGCACCCCCGCCAATGTCAGTCTTACCTTCCTCGATCCGAACAGGATTGAAATCATCACCGGGATCAACCTTCCGCTGGTCATCAAGCTCTTAAAAGACCGCGAAAAATACCCGATGGAAGAATTGAAGGAAAAACTGATACAAAGCGCCGTAAAAAACATCTTGAACCCTTCGGATGTCCTCAACGTTGGAAAAACAGGATAAGCCGCCGAAAGTGGAAAAGACCCTGACCGTCCAGAACCAGTTGGGACTCCATGCCAGGGCCGCGGCGGAACTGGTTAAAGTCACGAGTGAATTCCGTTCGGACATTACCCTCAACAAAGATGGGCTTCAGGTCAACGGGAAAAGTATCATGGGAATCATGATGCTGGCGGCTCCCAAGGGCACCAAGGTTAAGGTTACCATCGAAGGCCCTGATGCCGAAGAGTGTATGCAGGCTGTGGAAAGGATTTTTGAAGAGAAATTCGGAGAAGATTGAAATCCCTTCTTTCACCCCCGGCTTGCCAGACGTTTTTTCACCTTGTTGCAAGATTACCGAAGAGGTGATATAGAAACGTAGCTTAGATTATCACCCCCATGGGTGATTCATTGTAAATTAATTTAGGAGGAAAATTTTATGTCAATGACCAATTTTTTGTTCACATCCGAATCCGTCACGGAGGGACATCCGGACAAGGTGGCGGATCAGATTTCAGACGCCATTCTGGACTCTATTCTCAAGGAAGACCCTCAGGGGCGAGTTGCCTGTGAAACCCTCGTTACCACAGGAATGGCCCTTATCGCCGGGGAAATCACCACAACCTGTTACGTGGATATGCCTGAAGTTGTCCGGGAAACCATCAAGGAAATCGGATACAACGATTCATCCATGGGCTTCGACTGGGAAACCTGTGCTGTTATCACCTCCATCGACAAGCAATCCCCCGACATTTCCATCGGAGTCAGCGAAGGGGAAGGCCTTTTCAAGGAACAGGGCGCGGGAGACCAGGGTCTCATGTTCGGCTTCGCCTGTGACGAAACGGATGAACTGATGCCCATGCCCATTGTCTATGCCCATCGCCTGACCCAGCGGCTTTCCGAAATAAGGAAACACGGGATCGTCGATTTCCTCAGACCGGACGGGAAATCCCAGGTCACCATTGAGTATCTGGACAGCAGGCCCGTGAGGATCGACGCGGTGGTCCTTTCGTCCCAGCATACCCCCTACGTGGAATACGAAACCATCCGTGAGGCCCTGATCGAGGAAGTGGTTAAAAAGGTCCTTCCCGAAGACATGCTGGATGAAAAAACCAAGTACTACATCAATCCGACAGGCCGTTTCGTCATGGGTGGCCCCCACGCGGACTGTGGCTTGACGGGCCGCAAGATCATTGTGGACACCTACGGCGGGCAGGGAAGTCATGGTGGTGGCGCCTTCTCAGGAAAGGATCCCTCCAAGGTGGACCGGAGCGCCTCCTACATGGCCCGTTACATCGCCAAAAATATCGTCGCCGGGGGACTCGCCTCAAAATGCGAGGTCCAGCTTGCCTATGCCATCGGGGTTCCGGAACCCGTTTCTGTCATGATCAATACGTTTGGGACTTCCAATTATCCCCCCGACGATATCGCGAAGCTCGTTCGCGAGGTCTTCCCCCTCAAACCCGCCGGTATCATTAAGCACCTCAATCTCTTGCGCCCCATTTTCAAAAAGACCGCGGCTTACGGACACTTCGGGAGAAATCTCCCGGAATTTACATGGGAAAAGACAGACAAGGCGGATGAACTGAAGAAACTCGCGGGGCTGTAAAAGACTTGCAGAAAGGAATTACACATGAATTATGACATTGCCGACATCTCCCTCGCAGACAAGGGACGATTGAGAATTGAATGGGCAGCGCAGAGCATGCCTGTCTTAAACCAGATCAAGGAACGTTTTGATAAAGAGAAGCCTCTAAAAGGATACCGGCTCTCCGCGTGCCTGCACGTGACGACCGAAACGGCCAACCTGATGAAGACCCTGAAGGCGGGGGGGGCCGACGTGGTCCTCTGCGCCTCCAATCCCTTGAGCACCCAGGACGACGTGGCGGCGGCCCTGGTCAAAGACGACGCCATTCCGGTCTTTGCCATCAAGGGTGAAGACGATGACACCTATTACGAACACATCCGGGCTGCCCTTGAACACCGGCCCAACCTTACCATGGACGACGGGGCCGACCTCGTCTCTTCCATCCATTTCATCGCCCTCGACAAACTGGACGGGCTGCATCCCTCCGTGAGGAAATGGGCGGAATCCCTAACGGAGGCTGACAGAAAATCCCTGGTTGAAAAGGTCGTGGGCAGCACGGAAGAGACCACAACGGGTGTGATCCGTCTCCGGAGCATGGCCAACGACGGGGTTCTCCAGTTCCCTGTCATGGCAGTCAACGACGCCATGACCAAGCATCTCTTCGACAACCGCTACGGGACGGGGCAGAGCACCCTGGACGGGATTATCCGGGCGACCAACCGACTGATCGCGGGAAGCATCTTCGTGGTCTGCGGCTACGGGTGGTGCAGCCGGGGGGTTGCCATGCGCGCGAGGGGTATGGGGGCCAACGTGGTCGTGACCGAGGTCGATCCACTCCGCGCCCTCGAGGCCGTTATGGACGGTTACCGTGTCATGCCCATTGCAGAGGCCGCGAAAATTGGAGACTTCTTTGTCACCCTGACGGGGGATAAACATGTCATCCGGAAGGAACACTTCCTCCTCATGAAAGATGGGGCCATCGTCGCCAATTCCGGACACTTCAACGTGGAACTTGACATCGAGGGGCTTGAAGAAATCAGCGATGAAAGGCGTAAGATCCGCGAATTCGTTGACGAGTACAGGCTCGGAGACGGCCGTTGCATCTACCTTCTGGGAGAAGGCAGGCTCATCAATCTTGCCGCCGCCGAAGGTCATCCATCCAGCGTTATGGACATGAGCTTTGCCAACCAGGCCCTCGGCGCCGAGTATATGGTCAGCCACGCGCGGAACATGGAGAAAAAGGTTTACGGGGTCCCTCTGGATATCGATAACGAGATCGCGAAGCTGAAACTGGCCGCCATGGACGTTTCCATCGACACCCTCACAGAGGAACAGGAAGTTTACCTCAACTCTTGGGAATCCGGAACGTAGCCATGGAGCGGGACGAGGAATTCATAGAAATTTTCACGACTCCCTCGCCCATCGAAGCGGATTACCTGCGGCTCTTCCTCGAGGACAATGGAATTTCTACGTTTATTCGTGATCTGCGGATCACCCCTTATCCCGTCCACGTAAAGAACATGGCAGAACAGCGCCTCTATGTGGCAAAAAAAGATCAGGAAAAGGCAAAGGGCCTCATCCTTCAGGCCATGGAAGACCAGGGAATTACCCTTGAGGGAAACTTCACTGACGAGGAAGACCCGCCCTCGGATGACAAGGATTCCTGACTTCCGCTTTCATAGCCCATTTTAATCCGGCACGCCCGCCGGGGAATCTAATTCCAATGTAAACAGGGAGTTGAAGCATGGGTGAAACAACCTTAAAATCCCTGGTAAATGTCCTGAAGAGGAAACACCTCCTCAAAAAGATTACCCACCCGGTTGATCCCGTTCTCGAAATCAGTGAAATTACTCACCGGGTCTTCCGACAGGGGGGCCCTGCCCTCCTCTTTGAGAACGTCAAGGGTTCAGAATTCCCGGTCCTGACAAACCTCTTCGGGACAGGGGAAAGGGTGGAAATCGCCTTTGGAAAATCTATCAAGGAGATGGAGGATCTTGTTTCAGGCCTTCTGGAAATGGATATCCCCACGTCCCTCAAGGGGAGTCTCGGGATTCTTCCCAAGCTGAAGAATCTCAAGGCCATGATCCCCAAAAAGGTCTCTTCTCCTCCCTGCCAGGAAGTGATAAACCGGTCCCCCAGCCTTGACGACCTGCCAATCCTGAAAACCTGGCCTGGAGACGCGGGAAGGTTCATCACCCTTCCCCAGGTCATCACCCGGGACCCCGAAACGGGAATCCGGAACGTGGGAATGTATCGTCTCCAGGTCTACGACGCCGTTACTACAGGCATGCACTGGCACCCCCACAAAGGCGGGGCGCAACATTACGCCCATTACAAGAAACTCGGAAAGAAAATGCCCGTCGCCGTGGCCCTGGGCGGGGACCCCCTTCTCACCTACCTGGCAACCGCCCCACTCCCCGAAGGGATGGATGAGTGGACCTTCGCGGGGATCCTCAGGGGACAGCGCGTGCCTATCGCCCCCTGTGTCACCCAGGACCTTTTTGTCCCTGCAGGGGCGGACTTCGTTCTTGAAGGCTACGTCGATCCCGAAGAGTCTCTGAAGACGGAAGGTCCCTTCGGCGATCACACGGGTTTTTATTCTCCCCCGGAGCCCTTTCCCGTCTTTCACCTTACCTGCATCACCCATCGGAAAAAAGCCATTTATCCGGCAACGGTGGTGGGCAAACCTCCCATGGAGGACGCCACTCTGGGAAAGGTCACGGAACGACTCTTTTTGCCCATCATCCGGAGACTCTTCCCGGAGATCGTGGACATGGACCTGCCCGTCCACGGCTGCTTCCACAACTTCGTCCTCGTGGCCATCGACAAACAATACCCCGGGCACGCCCGTAAAATCGCCCACGCCCTCTGGGGCCTGGGACAGATGATGTTCAGCAAGTTCATCATCATCCTCGACAGGGACGTCAACGTCCACGATTACGGCGAGGTTTTGTGGCGCATTGGCACTCATGTGGACCCCAAGCGGGATACCTTTTTGGCGGAGGGCCCCACCGACCTCCTGGATCACACCTCCCCCCTTTCGTGTGTTGGTGGAAAGATGGGAATCGACGCCACGCGAAAATGGGGGGAAGAGGGATTCCAGCGCCCATGGCCCGATGAGGTGGCGATGCCCGATGAAATCGTGAAGAGAGTGACGGAGAACTGGAAGGCGTATGGGCTCGATTCCTGAGGCCTGCCGCAGAATGGCGGGAATCGTTTCCGAGTTCCTGGAAATGATAAAGTTCGAGCATACCCTCTTTGCCCTCCCTTTTGCCTTCGTCAGCCTTCTGTTAGCCACTCGAGGACACATGACAAAATCCCTCGTCTTCTGGGTTGTCAGCGCCATGGTCGGGGCCCGGACCGGGGCCATGGGGTTCAACCGGGTCATTGACGCCGAATTCGACCGGCGAAATCCACGGACAGCCAACCGCGCCATTCCTGCGGGACGCATCTCAAAGAAGGCCGCCACGGCCATCAGTATCATCGCGTTTGCCCTCTTCGTCTTTTCCGCCGCCATGCTTAACACGGCCTGTCTGCTGGCCAGCCCCCTGGCCATTGCCATTCTCGTAGGATACTCGTTCACGAAACGCTACACGGCTTACAGCCATCTCGTTCTCGGGTTCGCGATCTCCGGTGCCCCGCTGGGGGCCTGGCTCGCGGCCACCGGGACCCTTTCCCTCCCGGCCCTGTATCTCAGCCTCGCGGTTCTCTGCTGGATCGCCGGATTTGATATCCTCTACAGCCTCCAGGATGTGGACTTCGATCGAAAGACGGGGCTTCACTCCATCCCCGCCGCTCTGGGCATCGCCCCCGCCCTGTGGGTCTCCCGTCTCCTGCACCTCCTGTGTGTTCTCTTTCTCGCGAGCCTCGTCAGACCCCTTCACCTCGGAATCTTCTACCTGATTGGAACAGCCATTGTTGCGGTTCTCCTCATCTATGAGCACACCCTCATTTCACCCCGGGATCTCTCCCGCATCAACACGGCCTTCTTTACAATCAACGGCCTCATCAGTATGATGTTCCTGGCCTTCGTGGCC
>CAZPTH010000013.1:0-21942 GCA_964589315.1 uncultured Thermodesulfobacteriota bacterium | reverse complement strand
GAACCGATAATCTCTTTGATAGGAACGCCCCCTTTTACTTCAATTCATTTTTATCCAATTTTATAATATCATGGATTGTCTAATTTCTCAAAAAGGATCGCCCTACCCCTTGTCATAGAAGAAAGAATGATTATGAATTATCTTGAAAAAATGGCAACCTTTCTATTTACTTCACATCGGGAGGAGAATGATGAAGGCAGTCACCATCACCCTGGATCCCCAGGAGGTCTTGAGGCTTGAAGCGATTATCATGGACAAAAACAAGGATGAAGCCCTGGATTTCCTGAAAACGGTGATCCGGACAAAGATTCGGGCCCAGGGGAATCGGGGCCTGGACAGTCAGAAGGGAACAGGCGTTCCCCTCTGAACCGTCCATCTGAAAATCCTGTTAGAACCTATAGGTCAAAGACGCCGAGATGACGTGACCAGTGGTTTCGTATTTCCCTTCCAAACCGGGCAGATAGCTACGCTCATCGCTGAAGAAAGAAATCAGATACGCCGCGTCGATACTCAACGATTTCCCAGGGGTTGTATATCCAACCCCAACCGAAATGTCGTTTCGATCCGCGTCGGGCAATTCGGGTCCGCGGGTCTTATTGGGAGCGGGGGACTCATCATAGACATATCCCGCCCGTACTGCCCAGCAGGGGTTGATCTGATATTCAGCTCCAAAATGGAACGCCCATACATTATCCCAATCCTTGGGGTTCGTAACTGTGACATTCTTCTTTCCCAGGAGATTGTCGTAGTGAAGATCAAGGGAATCGTAGGTATCCCACTTGGTCCAGATGATATCCACTTCAAGGGTCAGGTTCTTGATGCTCCGGTTGAGGATCCCGAAGGCAACCGTGTCGGGAAGGCGTAAATCACTGCTGATATCGGAATGGGGAAACAGCATCTGGGAAAGATTCGCGGGACCTCCCCCCATGTGAATCATGCCGTCTATCGTGTAGGCGCCGGGATGCCTGTAATACTTGGCACTTCCATCAAAATCGAGATCTATATTGCTGCGATACGCGAGACCTATCGCCCATTGCTTGTTGGGCTTGAAAAGGAGTCCAACATTGAATCCCCAGCCATCGGCGTCACCGTCAATGTCTGTGTCGATGTCATAATTCCTCTGATAGGCATACGCGCCAAAGATAGGGTTCACGGCCTTCGCCGCGACCACAGGATAGCTGATACTCTTATCTATCGTCACATTCGAGTGCATGTAGGTCACCCCAACGGCGATAGAAAACTTATCGTTGAATTTGTAGGCGACTGTTGGATTGAAGTCATACGTTGCCAGGTCTATCTTGTCGGAGTAATAACGACCCACCCAGCTGTCGTTCCAGTCGGTCTTGGTCCCATAGGGGGCAAAAAACCCGAAACCGACAAACCACTTCTTATTAATCTGATGGGTAATATAGAAGGAAGGAATTTGGGCCCAGTTATCGTCCATATCCTCATGGGCCGGTTCATTGGGGTTGGTAGCAAAGGGATTCTTCGCCCCTTTCAGTTTTGAGTCGAGCAAGGCCGTTGTGTAATTCAAGGTTAGTTGGGTTCCTTTTAACTGGGTAATTCCAGCCGGGTTGAAAAAAACCGCCGTGGGATCATCCGCCTTCGCCACAAAAGCGCCTCCCATACCCAGCGCTTTGGCACCCTGTTCCACGTAGACCTGAAACCCGGCGCCGAAACCTGTTAGAGGCATCAAAATCGCAACCAGACAAAAGACAAGAATCATTACACGTTTCATGATCCTCCCTCCTGTAAAAGGGTTATGATTTGAAATACTCCAAATCCCCAAGGGATTCACACCTTTGAGCCTTTTTAAATCTTATGCTACCCTCTTCGTCACCTCCTTTTTCAGTTTTGGATGTTTCCCAGCCTCTTGGCGTACCCCTCAAGCTTGTCCTCAAAAGGAATCTCGAAACCTCCATGATAAACAATGCGTGTCGCAATCTCCGTGGATATCATGGCTATCCGGTATTTCAAGGGGAGGAATTTGACGCGATCCCTGAACTTTTTCCTGTTTTGAATCAGGGCCGGAAAATGCAGCAACAGGATCTTTGAATAGGGCGGGCGTGAAATCTTATCAGGATTATCCATAAGGTAGAGATAAATCCTCTTCGTCAGGTCGTTGATCTCATGGCTGATCTCGTTGCTGATCTCCGTATAGAGCTTCTTGCCGCCATATTGATGAAAGAGCTTGAAAATCAGGTTCGCTTCGTCCACCGCCCGTTTTTCAAGAATCTTCAGCACATCAGGCACATAAACGGGCTTGTTCTCCAGGAACTCCTTCTCGCTCATAAGCAGTCCGCCGATAATTTCATAAGAGGAGCAGATGACCCCGCACTTGTTCGCGGAGGCATCTTTCATGATGATGATCCCCCGCCGCTGTATCTTCTCCCTGGCGCTTGGGGAAATAAATGAGTTGGCCCCTTCCACGATGGCCTTCGTGGTTGGTTTCCCCTGGTCATCAAACAGCTTTTCCCAGTTTCCGTCATGAATGGTTTCGGGACGACCCCCCGCAGGGATAAAGACATCCGTATAGTGTGAGAAGATGAGGTTCTCAAATTCCGAGTGGAACTCGTCAGAGGTGACCCAGAGTTCCCTGGGGCCATCCTGGGTCATAATAATCTTTTTGTTCTTATCAACAAATCCCTCTTTTTTCCTCTCCCGCGAATAGAGGATGAATCCCCCTTCGTGAAGTTTATCCGGCGAGAACTTGTCGATATTATCCTTCAGTAACAGCCTGGAGAGCTCCTCACGATCTACCCCCTGAGGATCGTAAACAGCCCCGGAACCCGCTGTAATCGAAGTTATCTTGACTTTCGGGCAGTGTTCAAACAGCAATCTCATCTCGTTTCCAGCCACATCCCCATTCGTCCCCCCCGTAATCTTTACGGTAAAGGGATCCTTAGCGCTGTCTATCCCCAACTCTTTCAAGGTCCGCTGCACAAACTTGAGGACCCCAAGGGAGGTAACACCATACTCTTTGTGATTGATCCCAACCTTCTTACTCGAGATAACCCCGCTTCCGAGGATATACCCCCGTTCCTTGGCCCGCTGGGCAAAGTATTCGATCATGGTGTCATGCATGTTCTCGTCAGGCCCCACCTCGATGGGTTCGTCTTCCCCGTAGAAGTCCACCACGTTCGGATCGACGGGTTTCCCATCCTTCGTAACAAAGATATCCAGAAACGCGTTGATAATCCCACGCTGCAGGTTATACAAACGGTTAGTCTCTCTCTGACGATCATGAACGTCAAAGGCCCGCATGGCAACGGCTATTTTTGACCCGCCCTGATAGATATCCTTGTTTTTCAGTTGCTGGGTGTGGGCAAGCACCATGGCCTCCTTGAATACAGTCTCCATGGCCGCCTCGAAATCATCCTTCGTCCGGGCAATGATGGTCCGGAAACCACCCCGGGCAATGTCCGAAAAACCAAAATGGTACCCGGAACCGTAACGGTGATAGAAGAAGGTAATCCTGAAGGGCAATTCCTGCGGTAAATCCGCCTTGATTTCATCGGGAAGGAAATCCATGTAATGGGGATCAAGACGAAATGAAAGGGCCTTCTTGTACTTGACAAAGAAATTGGTTTTCAGGGTGTATCGAATCATCAGAAGCGCCGTTTTGTAGACGATCTTCCTCGTCTCGTCCAGGAAGGCATGTCCCGTGTTGTATTCCTCGATTTCACCTTCTATACGCCTGTATTCATCTTCCAGCTCCTCGGTGGAAAGGCGCTTCTCCGGATCCGGATTAAATTTCTTTATAAAGACATTCAGGAGGTCTTTGGTCAACTGGAGGTGGCTGAAAAAGGCCTCCTCCGTCTCATCCCAGTCGTAACGATAAGGAAAGGCATGAGCCAGATTGGTATGGGCAAAGGTGTGGATGGCACTCAAAAGACTCCCTTCCGGTCCGGTCAAGACGTTACCCGTGACAAGCTCCATGTAGATCCTGTCCCAGATATTGATGACTTTGGTGTTGTAGAGTTCCGCTTCGAGTGAGTTAAAAATATCCATGCCCTTTTTGATAGGCTTGCCATCCCGGGTCGTGATATAGGCCGTCAAAACCGTCACATGCTGGCCATCCTCGCCCTCTATTTCCACGATGTAATTTCGGTGGGTGGCCACGTCCAGACGGTAGAATATTTCAATAACCTTGGCCAGATACCCCTTGAAAAGGGGATTGATGACCGAGAAGGTCAGTCGGGACTCTTCCTTGCCCTTCTCGTCGACAGTCGGCTCTATATCCAGATAAATCCCCCCCTCGCGAATCGCCGACTGATATAACCACATGGCACGTGCCACCCGCAAGGCGGGAGACAGCATGACATAGTCCCGGTTATTCTTGAGAAAGTAGTAAAATACCTTGTCAAATTCCCGGAAATTGAAAGCCGGATAGGCCTCCTTCAAGGTCTTGTAGATCAATCCTTTCCCCCGAAAGATCCCGGGCGTCTCTTCTTCCCTTTTTTCATTCAGAAAATGGAATTTCATGATTTCGAGCTGGTGCTCCCCGCCGGGAAGGGGCTGATTGGAATGGATCATTTCCTCGTAGATGATGACCTTTTCCTTGATGCTGTCCAGGGTCTTGAAAAGTGTTCCCGGTTTGTTCAGGGTGGCCACGATATACTTGTCATCCGTATCCTTCAGGATAATCTGCTTGTTCTCTCCCAGGGTGTGAAGATTGAAACAGAGATTCAGCAGTGCGTCCTTTTCAGGCGCAAAGGTAATGAAAAAATACGGGTTCATGGTTTCCAGCAGCCAGTTCAGGTTCTCGAGGGCATGCTTTTTACCCCGCCCGATGGAACGATAGAGCTGATTAATAATCTTTTTAGGTTCGATGTTCATGCAAAGCCTCCTCTTACATTATTACTCACAATTGCAGTCCTATCACACGATATCTGCGAAATCAACCGTTTTTGAAAAAGCCAAATCGCTTTGTCATTCTCCAATCCCCAATTGAAATTATAATTTTATTCCCTTTTATTATCAGGTTATTGGGCGACTATTGCGCTGCAAAACACGAAAATCCACCAAAGCAACAAGGCCCATTGAACCCCTTCATAAACATTATCAACAATAACTTGATTTTTTATAAAAAGCATGTATAATATTTTCTAAACTTACAATAATGTATATATTAATTTGGGATAGCAAATGGCGATCAACTTAGGGGAAGAACTTGTCAAGTCAAATCTCCTTACAAGGGATCAGCTCCAGAAGGCCCTTCAAGAACTGAAGCAGAGTGGGGGATCACTCCGTTCCGCACTCGTCAAGCTTGACTACATCGATGAAGATAATCTCCTCCAGTTTCTCAGCGAGCTCTACCATATCCCCATTATAAAACTTGATGGTATCCAAATCCCGGAAGAGGTCTTAAAACTCGTCCCTGAACGTATCGCTAAAAAATATATCGTTCTGCCCGTCGAACGACAGGGCCCTAAACTGACCGTCGCTGTGGCGGATCCAAGCAATCTCATCCTTGCCGAAGAAATCGAGTTCATCACGGGATATAATGTCAACATAAAGCTCTGTTCGGAGTTAGAGCTTATTCAGACCATCAAAAGGGCCTACGGGGGCGGCGGGGCCATCGCGGGAAAAGGGGTCACCAATATTGATGTCAAAGACTACACTCTCGAGGACATCGAGGATGACAACCCCGTCTTTCTCGACGATGACTCGGATACCATCGATGTGGACGATTTCGATGCCCTGGTCACCGGGGCCATCGACAATGTCCAGATCGTGGATGAAAGCGGGAGAGAAGGGGGCGCCGTCGACCTGACGAACGAAATCGATGCCCCTGTCATCAAGCTCGTCAATGGAATCCTCATCAAGGCCATCAAGGGTGGGGCAAGCGATATTCATTTTGAACCTTACGAACGCCAATTCCGCGTCCGCTATAGGATCGACGGGGTCCTCAGAAAGGTCATGGGCCTCCCCGTAAAGATTAAAAACGCCATCATCTCGAGATTAAAGATCATGGCTCAACTGGATATCGCAGAACGCCGACTTCCCCAGGATGGGAGGATCAAGCTCCGGCTGGGGAGGGCCAAAGAGGTCGATTTCCGCGTCTCCACGGTCCCGACCCTTTACGGGGAAAAGGTTGTCCTCAGGCTCCTGGACAAATCATCCCTCCAGCTCGACATGACCAAACTGGGATTCGAGGATGACGACCTGGAGCTCTTTCAGAACGCCATTCATCAGCCCGTCGGAATGGTCCTCGTCACAGGCCCCACGGGAAGTGGAAAGACCACGACCTTGTATTCCGCCCTGATCGATCTCAACAGGGAAAGTGACAACATCATGACGGCGGAAGACCCGATTGAGTATAACTTTGCCGGAATCAATCAGGTTCAGATGCATGAGGAAATCGGACTCACCTTTGCCTCTTCCCTGAGATCTTTCCTTCGCCAAGACCCAGACATCATCATGGTCGGTGAAATCCGGGACTTCGAAACCGCCCAGATCTCTATACAGGCCGCCCTGACAGGGCACCTCGTCCTGTCAACTCTCCATACCAATGACGCCCCAAGTGCCATCACGCGGCTTATCGACATGGGGATAGAACCCTTTCTCGTTACCTCTTCCGTCATTCTCGTCCAGGCCCAGCGCCTGATGCGGCGTATCTGTGAACACTGCAAGGAACCCGTGAAAATCCCAGAGGAGGCCCTGATTGAAGCGGGCGTTCCCAAGGAAAAGATCGGGACATTTGAATGCTATAAGGGGAAGGGTTGCCCTTATTGCAATCACACGGGATACAAAGGCAGGGTTTCGGTCTTTGAAATCATGCCCTACTTCGAGGAACTCAAATCGATGACCTTAAAACGGGCCTCTGGTTTCGAGTTGAAAAGGCGAGCGATCGAGCTGGGAATGCGAACCTTAAGGCAAAACGCCCTGCTCAAGGTCATGAACGGGATCTCTACGCTGGAAGAGGCCTTGAGGGTTACGGTTGAAGACTGATAATTGTTTGTTCAAAAATGAGGAGTCCCCATCATGTTTGACCTAAAGGAACTACTTGTAGAAATGTTTGAAAGGGGAGCAACGGATCTTCATATCACGACCGGTTCACCTCCACAACTGAGGATTGATGGAGTCCTCGTTCCCATGGACATGGCTCCATTAACCGCGGCCGACACCCGGCGTTTATGCTACAGTGTCCTCACTGAGACCCAGAGAAAACGATTCGAGGAAGAAAACGAACTGGACTTCTCCTTCGGCATCAAGAACCTAAGCCGATTCAGGGGGAACATCTTCAACCAGCGGGGTGCCGTGGCCGGCGCGTTTAGGACTATTCCCTACAAGATTCTCACTTTCCGAGAACTGGGGCTTCCCCCGGTCGTGGAGGAACTGATTCACAAGCCCAAAGGGCTCATCCTCGTTACCGGGCCTACGGGAAGCGGAAAATCAACCACCCTGGCATCCATGATCGACCGGCTTAACGAGGAACGCCACGCCCATATCATCACCGTCGAGGATCCCATCGAATACCTCCACCGTCACAAAAACTGCCTCATCAACCAGCGCGAGGTTAATTCTGACACACATAGTTTTGCCCAGGCCCTTAAGCACGTCCTGCGGCAGGACCCGGACATCATTCTCATCGGTGAAATGCGGGATCTGGAAACGATCGAGTCTGCCCTCGTCATCGCGGAAACCGGTCACCTCACTTTCGCCACGTTACATACGAATTCCGCGGTAGAAACCATCAACCGAATCATAGACGTCTTCCCCCCGCATCAACAGCCCCAGATAAGGGCGCAACTCTCATTTGTCATCGAAGGCGTCATCACACAGCAACTCATTCCCAAGGCAAGCGGTAGCGGCCGTTGCCTGGGCGCCGAGGTCATGATCCCGAACCCGGCGATTCGAAACCTGATCCGTGAAGACAAGATTCACCAGATCTACTCCCAGATGCAGATAGGTCAAACAAAATATGGCATGCAGACCATGAACCAATCCCTCTTTGAGCTCTTTCAGAAAGGCATGATCAGCCTGAAAGAGGCCATGTCCCGAAGCCCAAACCTCGATGAACTGAAGCAGATGATGGGAATGGAGGGCAGGCCGCAAAGAGGAATGAAGCGTTAAGGAGGTTACCGTGCCAAGATTTAAATGGGAAGGAAGGGTTGTCGGGGGCGGCACGCAGTCGGGAACGATCGAGGCCATCAACGAAACGGTTGTCAGGTCTCAATTGAGGCAACAGAGGATCATCCCGACCAAAATCAAGAAACTCAGCGAGAGAAAAAATATCGTCCTTTTCAAGCCCAAGGTGAAGGCCAAAACGCTGGCCATCTTCACGCGTCAGCTTGCCACCATGATCGACGCGGGCCTTCCCCTGGTCCAGTCCCTGGACATCCTCGCGGATCAGGAGGAAAATGTAACCTTCAAGGAAATACTATCCCAGGTCAAAGATGATGTCGAGTCCGGCATGACCTTCGCGGCGGCCTTGAAGAAACATCCCAAGGCCTTTAACGACCTCTACACCAACATGGTCGTCGCAGGTGAAGAGGCTGGAACCCTTGACATCATCCTGAACAGGCTGGCAACCTTTATCGAAAAGGCCGAGGCCCTTCGGCGAAAGATCAAATCCGCCATGATGTACCCCATGATCGTGACCTTTGTCGCCGTGGTCGTCGTAGGCATTCTGATGGTTTTTGTTATTCCGACCTTCGAAAAGATGTTTAGAGAAGCCGGGCAACAACTCCCAGGTCTGACCCAGCTGGTGGTGGATATAAGCAAGTTTATCCGTTCCCACATTCTCATTGTTATTGGGATAGTTATTGCCCTCATCATCGCCATCCGTTATATCCGTAAAACAGACAAGGGGAAAAAGGCCATTGATAAAATGCTTCTCAGCCTCCCTATCTTCGGTATCCTTCTCAGAAAGGTCGCCGTAGCCCGTTTTACAAGGACCCTGAGCACCCTGATGCAGAGTGGTGTACCCATTCTGGATGGGCTGCAACTTGTGGCCAAGACCTCGGGGAACAAGGTCATCGAAGACGCCGTCATGGAGGCGCGCGAGAACATCAGTTCCGGAGAGAATATCGCCGAACCCCTGGAGCGAAGCAAGGTCTTCCCCCCCATGGTGACGAGGATGATCTCCGTGGGCGAAAACACGGGAGCCCTGGATCAAATGCTTAACAAGATTGCGGACTTTTACGAAGATGAGGTTGATACGGCGGTCGCCGGTTTGACTTCCATGTTGGAACCCCTCATGATCGTTTTCCTCGGGGGCGTTGTCGGAACCATCGTTATTGCAATGTATTTACCTATCTTCAATATGGCAAATGCCATCGGATAAATTGGCCTCCTCCATACCTGACGCGAATGGGATTTTTCCTGGCAAAGAACACAGGAATGCCTCTATCCTTAATTTCGGCAGGCTCTTTATAACATCCCTCATTCTGGGGACCTCCCTTTTCATCCCGGAACACGGGAAAGCCATCCTTCGCATCCCCCCCAACACCCAGCTCTTTATCCTCCTCTCAGCCATCTATGTCTACACCATCATCTGCCTTCTGTTCATCAGGCGCTTCAGAGATTCTCAGTGGTTTATCTTTACCCAGATCTTCATCGATACCCTCTTTGTAACCGTTTTCGTCCACATGAGCGGGGGGGAAGAGAGTATCTTTATCTTCCTCTACTTTTTTTCCATCATTGCCGGAGGTCTCTTCCTCACCCGAGGGAAACTCTTCTTAATCGTGCTTTTCACCTCCATCTTTTATGTGGGACTTATCCTGAAAATGGGTCCCATTGATGCCATCCTCAACTCAAAACTTCCCAACTATGTCTGGGAAAACCGTTTCGTTCTTTACCGGCTCGGGATTCAGATCATTGCCCTCTGGGGTGTTGCCGTTCTGACCAGTATCCTCTCCCGCGAAATCCAGAAGAGAAAAAAGGAATACCAGAAACTGGAGCGCTTCAATGAGAACCTTCTTCAAAGTATACAAAGTGGCATCCTCACCGTCGACCTTGAAAACAGGCTTACCTATATCAACAAGACGGGGGAAGAAATTCTCGAAGCAACCAACGACGCCATACTCGGAAAAGATATCCACAAGGTTTTTCCCGCCCTGGGTAAATACATAGACAAAGATGCCAGGATTCAAAGCCACCCGCACCACACCCACCTCGTCCTTAAAAAACCGGGAGGGAAGGATAAAATCATCGGATTCTCCATATCTACCCTGTACGATTCTGAAAATGTCCCGGTAGGAAAAATCGTCATTTTCCAGGATCTTACCCGCTACAAGGCCATGGAAAAGAGGGTTCACGAATCGGAAAAGCTCGCGACGGTGGGAAGGTTTGCCGCGGGCCTGGCCCACGAGATACGGAATCCCCTTGCTTCCCTAAGCGGGTCGATTCAGGTTTTAAAGAACACCTTGAACCTGGACGAAATGGAAACCCAGCTTATGGATATCGTCATAAGGGAAACAGATCGCCTCAACCGGCTGGTGTCCGATTTCCTTCAGTTTTCCCAGTTCGGAAAAGAAAACCTGCAAGACATAAAGCTCCACTCCTTTATCGAAGAAATCCTCTCCATCCTTTCAAAAGAGAACAAGGGGAATGGGGTTCGTTTCGTCAACAGTCTCCCGAAGGACCTAATGGTTCATAGTGACAGGGATAAGCTGAAGCAGGTCTTCTGGAATATCCTGATCAATGCCGTGCAGGCCAAAGACAAGAAAGAGCACGTCATTCATATCAGAAAAGCCTCCCCCAAAAACGGCGAACTCCCCTATGAGCCGGACTTGACCTCCATCATCATTCAGGACAACGGCAAGGGAATCCCAAGGGATGTCCTGAAGAATATTTTCGAGCCTTTCTTTACAACCCGCCCGGAGGGAACAGGACTCGGCCTCTCCATAGCCTATCAGATTATAAATTCGCTCGGTGGAAATATCTCCGTCAGGTCAATCGTTGGAAAAGGAACCATCTTCCAACTCTCCCTGCCTACCTGAAAGAGGAAAAGCAATGGAAGATCTCACTTCACAACGAATTCTGGTCGTCGATGACGAAAAAGACATCCGGACCATGCTAAAAATCCTTCTCTCCAAGGAAGGATACAACGTCGATACCGCTTCCGGAGGGTTGGCAGCCCTTGAAAAAATAGAGAAGACTTTTTATCCCCTCATCATTTCTGACATCCGGATGCCTGATCTTTCGGGGCTTGATCTCCTGAAGAAGGTCCAGGAAAAATCCCCGAGAAGCCTCATGATTCTCGTCACCGCCTACGCCTCCAACGAAACGGCCATCGAGGGAATGAAGCACGGCGCATACGATTACATCACGAAACCCTTCAAGATAGATGAGATAAAAGTTGTCATCAAAAATGCCCTCGAACGCCAGATCTTAAAAGAAGAAAATCTGAAACTAAAACAAAAACTTTCCACCTCCATTGAAGACCTGGGAGTTATCGGGTCCAGCAAACTGATGCGGCAGTTGATGGACCTGGTGGTCCGCGTCTCAAAAACCCGAACCCCCATTTTAATTACCGGGGAAAGCGGTACGGGCAAAGAGGTTATCGCGAAAACCATCCACCAGCTTCAGAATCCTGAGAGCCCTTTCGTCCCGGTGAATTGTGGGGGAATCCCGGAAAATCTCCTTGAGAGCGAGCTGTTCGGATACAAAAAAGGGGCCTTTACCGGGGCAAGCACGGACAAACCGGGCCTTTTTGAAACGGCAAATGGGGGAATCCTGTTCCTTGACGAGATTGCCGAACTTCCCTTGTCTCTTCAAGTCAAGCTTCTCAGGGTCCTCCAGGACCAGACCTTCCGGAGGCTCGGCGATAACCGTGACATCCGAGTCGACGTGCAAATTGTTTCCGCGACCAACAGGATTATCGAAAAGGAGGTCGCCGAAAAGCGGTTCAGGGAAGACCTCTTTTTTCGGCTGAATGTTATCCGTATCCATGTCCCCCCCCTGCGGGAGAGAAGGGAAGACATCCCGCTTCTTCTCGAGTATTTCATCCGGAAGTTCGCGTTAAAATACAACAGCACTGAAATAAAAGTCTCCTCTTACATCCTGAAAGAGCTGGAAAACTACGATTTTCCCGGAAATGTCCGGGAACTGGAAAACATGGTCGAGCGGGCCGTCGCCCTCCAGGATTCGAACATCATTCTTCCGGATATCTACAAGTCACAAACCTTTGATTCCATTGACCAACCCGGCCCATCATTTTATTCCTGCGACTTCCCCGATGGAGGCGTCGATCTTCCAAGCATGCTTGAAGAGATTGAAAAGGCCTATCTCGCCGAGGCGCTTCAGCGCTGCAATGGGAAGAAAATGGAGGCCGCCCACCTGGTTGGAATGTCCTTCCGTTCCTTCCGATACAAGGTGGAAAAATATCGCTTAGAGTAACCTCTCTTGAACTCACTAAAGAAAATATAGGAACCCTCATCCAATCATGCTTTTTTACCTTTTTTAAACATAGCTTGTGTTAAAATCAAATCAATTGACAGCCCCACAAAGATATGATAGGAAAGCGACGGCTTAACCCGATGGGGAAAAGGAGGCAGAGATGTTCACGAATGAGCTGGTCCAACTCATAGAAGAGAATGCGGACGAACTCACGAAAAGATGGCTTGATTCCGTAAAAGACAACCCCTACACTCCGACCTACCGTGAGTTCTCAGAAAAGGTTCTCTATAAACGTGCCCTCAACTTTTACGCGCAGCTCGGTCATTGGGTCAGTCACGATGTTACAAATCAGGACATCAAGCGGGATTACACGGAACTCGGAAGAAAGCGTTTCCAGGAAGGATTCGCCCTTCACGAGGTCATCTATTCCCTGCTGCTTCTCAAAAAGGAGATTTGGGACAAGATCCTGAGCGAAAAATCATTTAAGGACGCCCTGGACCTCTCCATGGTGTTCGACCTGAGCCAGCGGCTCACGCAATTTTTTGACCGGGCGTTGTACTTCACGGTATTTGGATACGAAGAAGAATCCAGAAAGGACGAAATAAAGGCTTGTACCTATACGAGATATTAGAGAGAGCGTTGTAAAGGTCAATCTGCCTCTTTCACACGGCAGATTTTTTTAAAAATTTCTCAACAAATTACAGGAGGATTGGACTTTGTACAAAATCGTTGACAAGAAGGTTATGGCGGAAGGGACTGTTTGCCAGTTGGAAGTGGAAGCAGCTCGCGTTGCCAGAAAGGCAAAACCCGGCCAGTTCATCGTTCTCAGGATCGATGAAAAAGGGGAAAGAATCCCCCTTACCATGGCAAAGAAGGACCTGGAAAAGGGAACCATTACGATCATCTTCCAGGTCGTGGGGAAGACAACTGCGCACCTCGGGACCCTGGAACCTGGAGACGCCCTCATTGACGTCATTGGCCCCCTGGGGATGCCAACCCACATCAAAAAATATGACGGGCCTGTCATTTGTGTGGGGGGCGGAACAGGTGTGGCCGTCCTTTATCCCATCACACGGGGCTACAAAGAAGCCGGGAATGAGGTCATCGGTATCATCGGGGCCCGCACGAAGGATCTCCTGATCCTTGAAGAAGAAATGGGTGAAGTAACCGACGACCTGAGAATTACCACGGACGACGGAAGTTACGGACATCACGGGTTTGTGACCGACGTCCTGAAACAGATTCTCGAGGAAAGAGACGACGTCAGGATGGTCGTCGGCATTGGGCCTGTCCCCATGATGCGTTTCGTCTGCAAGACGACCGAACCCTTCAAGGTTCCAACAACCGTCAGCCTGAATCCCATCATGGTCGATGCCACGGGAATGTGCGGCGCCTGCCGCGTGACTGTGGGTGGAAAGACCCGTTTCGTCTGCGTGGATGGCCCTGAATTTGACGGTCACCAGGTGGATTTCGACGAACTGACCCAGCGGCTTCGGATGTATGTCGAGGAAGAAAAGAAATCATACGAACTTTTTAAGCAAAAGCACGCATAGAAAAGGAGGCAGGACAAAAATGGCTGAAACAGGAAAGAAAAAGATCCCTCGTCAGGCAATGCCCGAACAGGATCCGAAGGTCCGCGCGCACAATTTCGACGAGGTTCCCTACGGTTATGACGAGAAACTGGCGCAACTGGAGGCCCAGCGGTGCCTTCAGTGCAAAAAGCCCCAGTGTGTCAAGGGGTGTCCCGTTGAAGTGGAGATCCCCCAGTTCATCAAGTTCATTGTCGAGGGCGACTTTGCCGCCGCCGCACGACAATTAAAAAACAAAAACAGTCTGCCCGCCGTCTGCGGACGAGTCTGCCCCCAGGAAAACCAGTGCGAAGAAACCTGTATCCTCGGTAAAAAGGCGGAGCCCGTGGCCATTGGCCGCCTGGAGCGCTTTGCCGCGGATTACGAGAGAAATCACAACCTCGTGACCATTCCGGAAGTGGCTCCTTCCACGGGGAAGCGCGTGGCTGTGGTGGGTTCCGGACCCGCCAGCCTCACCCTGGCCGGTGACCTGATTAAAAAGGGCCACGAAGTCATCATCTACGAGGCCCTCCACAAGCCGGGCGGTGTTCTGGTTTACGGTATCCCCGAGTTTCGTCTCCCCAAGGCCATTGTGGCCGCCGAGGTGGACTACCTGCAAAAAATGGGGGTTCAGGTCGAGACGGACGTAGTGGTAGGAAAAACAACAACGATCGACGAACTCCTCGAGGACCACGACGCTGTTTTCCTGGGCGTGGGAGCCGGACTCCCGCTCTTTTTGAACCTCCCCGGCGAAAACCTTTGCGGTATCTACTCCGCCAACGAGTACCTTACCCGTTCCAACCTCATGAAGGCTTACAAATTCCCCGAGTATGACACACCCATCGCACTGGGAAAGAACGTCGCCGTCATTGGGGCAGGAAACGTAGCCATGGATTCCGCGCGAACCGCCCTGAGGCTCGGGGCCGACACGGTCAAGATTGTTTACCGCCGCTCCCGCGCCGAGATGCCGGCACGTGCGGAAGAGACCCATCACGCGGAAGAGGAAGGTGTCCAGTTCGAGCTTCTGACAAATCCCGTCAGATTTATCGGGAACGAGGACGGCTGGGTCACGGGCATGGAATGCATCCGTATGGAGCTGGGGGAACCCGACGAATCGGGACGACGACGCCCCATTCCCATCGAGGGCTCCAACTTCACCATGGAATGCGACACCGTCATCGTGGCCCTCGGGACACGGGCCAACCCGCTGATTCCCAGCACAACACCGGACCTCAAGCTCAATAAACGGGGCTACATCGAGGCCGATCCGGAAACGGGTGCCACATCGAAGAAGGGCGTCTATGCCGGTGGCGACATCGTCACGGGCTCCGCGACCGTTATCCTCGCCATGGGCGCGGGTCGGAAGGCAGCCAACGCCATACACAAATACCTCATGGGTGAGGCATAGGATCTTCCTTAACCTGACAAAGGGAGAAGGGGCTCTTCCCTTCTCCCTTTTCTTCAGAGAGAAAACATGACAAAACGAATCGACACCCTCTGGGACCCCTCGAAATTTTACTCCATCACACGTCTCTTCCTCGTCCGTCACGGGGAAACGGTCAACACCCAGGGAGACGCCTTCCGTTACAACGGACATCTGGACGTGGATGTCTCGGAAGAGGGGGAAAAACAGCTGGAACGAGTCGCCGAATGCCTGAAAGACCGCCCCCTCAAGGGCGTTTATTCAAGCGACCTCATCCGGTCCCGGAAGGGCGCCGACCACATCGCCCGTCGTTTTCCCGGAATCCGGCGAGATGAATTTCCTGACCTCAGGGAGGTCAAGCAGGGAATCTGGGAGGGATTGACGCTGAAGGAGGTCTGGGAAAAATACCCTGAAGAGGCCCGGAAAAAATTCGAGGATTACGTCACCTACTGCATTCCCGGCGGGGAAACCCTTATCGAGGCCCAGGACAGGGCAGTAAAGGTTATTAAAGAACTGGTCGACCGCCATCCAGACGAGGAATTCGCCGTGGTCGCCCACGGCGGCATCAACAGTCTCATTATCTGCTGGATCCTCGGACTGGACCTGCAGAACGTCTTCAATTTACGCCAGGATTTCGGCGCCCTGAATATTATCGAGTTTTTCGAAGACGGAAAATCCCTGAGGGTTCTCAACGCCCCCTGCGGAACTTTTCCCTTTTAGCTTTCTCCCTGCTTATCGCTCCGCGATTCAAGCCACACAGTATTCGGCAATAACCTCCGCCAGGAAAATGCCCCCACTTATTCAGACTAACTCTCCAGCCATTTTCGAAGCTGGTCCATGGCAATAATCGCAAGGCGCGTCTTGATCTCACCGCCGGGTCCACCGAGACGAACCTTTACCTCTTTCCCTTTTCCATCCTCTTGGATGGCAATCAAAAATGTCCGAAGGTCGTCATCCTTATCTTCCTGCGAACGACGAACAGCAAGGTGGAGAATCCCGGGATCGCCTTCTCCGCAAGGATGGTTTACAGGCTCCTTGCCAAATCTCAGGCAATTTCGGGAGTGATATCCCCCCGCGTGGGCCTTCAGAAGTCTCCACGCCACCTCACCCCCCGCGGCCGTGTCCTCAATCGACAGATCCCTTTGAAGCGTTGAGAGCCTTGACAGGATGACTCCCTCCAGTGTTTCATCATCCGCCCCAAAGATAAGTTTACCGAGGCGACACCGGATTTCATTCTCCACCTCTCCGATCATCTCAGCGCCGTGGGCTTCGTCCTTCCCCTCCGCCGTGATAAGGATACGAATCATGCCCGGTGAGGCCAGCACCCCGACAAAGGGATTCCCCTCCGTCTTCATCAGGTCGCCAATCTGTTGATCCACCCCGCTCTCTCCCAGGCCACAGACCTTGAGAACGCGGGTTCGTTTCACGCGGCCCTGAAGGCCAAACTTCTCACGGAGATAGGGAAGAGCCTTCTCCCCCATGAGATACTTCAGCTCCCTCGGTACACCCGGCAGGCAAACAATCACTCTCCCCCCCTGTGTTTCGAAGGAAAAGGCCGGCGCGGTTCCCACCGGGTTCGAGATGGGTGTGGCCCCCTCAGGAAGATAGGCCTGGCGGCGGTTGTTCTTCGTCATGCGAAATCCTCGGGACGCAAAGATCTCTTCGATCTCCCTCAAAAGATCTTCACGAAAAACAAGGGGAACCCCGACCGCGTCCGCCACCTCCTGCCGGGTCAGGTCATCCTTCGTGGGCCCCAGGCCACCCGTCGTGACAATCAGGTCCACCTCGTCCAAAAGATTTCGGACCCACCGTTTGATCTCCCCGTGGTGGTCCCCGATGGAAACCCGGATCGTCACGTCAAACCCCGCGGAAGACAACACCTCTCCCAGGTAGGCGCCGTTGGTATCAATCACCTTCCCGAGAAGGAGTTCCGTCCCGATGGTCAGGATCGCGGCCTTTGGCATGGGATCAGAACTGATAGGTGGTGCCGGACGCGTTGAGGGCAAAGGCCTCGGGCATGGCCGCCTCAAAGGCCTTGATCGCCGTCCACCCGGTGCAGTGCATGGGAACCAGGCGTTTCGGATTGATCTCCTTCATGGCCGTGATGGTATCCGGGATGATGGGCTCAAAGATAGGGCCACTCAGGTGAAATCCACCGATGACGCCCAGCACCCGATCGATTCCCGTCAGCTTTTGGGCGTACTTAATCGTGTTGATGATCCCCGCGTGGGCGCACCCGGAGATGACCACGATTCCCTCATCCCTGACATTGATGGCGCACCCCTGGTCATCCAGGATATCATCATGGACAATCTCTTCCCCCTGCTTCATGTAGGCGTTGGGCATCCCCTTTTCGAAAGGCGTCACGCGCTCCACCGTGCCCGTCACCAGCAGGTGGTCTTCCATCTGCAGACTGGGATCGGCCGTCTCTTCAAATTCCCCCCCGGCCTTTTCCACCGCCTCCCGGTTCATCACGGGAAAACGGAGATTCCGTCCGTCAGGGAGTTTGAAAAACCTTGGGGTCGCGAAGGCGTTCGGGTGGATGACAATGGGAACGGGTTTTTTCCCGATCTGCCCAACCGCCCAAACCAGCCCCCCGTAGTGGTCCATGTGACCATGGCTCATGACCACCAGCTCCACCTCGTCAAGGCTCATCCCAAGATATGCCAGGTTATGGGGCAGGACCTTGTCGGTATATCCCGCGTCCATCAGGACCAGGTGGGTCTTCCCTCCGTAGGTCAGACGCAGCAGAACGGAAAGGCCATGTTCCGCGAGGATCGTATCCTCGGGGATCATCTCCCCCTGCGCCAGCGGCGGGCGAACCACCCCATCTTTTGGTGGCAGAAGCAGATCGATATAGTTGTCCACCAGGACGATGACTTCACATTTATCAACCGGCTGAAGCGTGTATGTTCCCATGGCAATCCCCTCCTTTTTTTCTTAAAAACTACCACGATGGTCAGGCCGTTGCAACAAAATTGAAAATGGGCCATGGGAAATCGATACCAAAATCCCATGGCCCTTAAGTTTACCGGCGGCAAAAGGCGTTAGACGCCTGTTGCTGACATCATCGTTTAAACACTATGGCCTTAATTCCTCGACCTCTTCTTTCCCGGACATGGGTATTGTGACGATCTTTTTCGCGTTGAGATTCATCTTGTTCAGGTCCACCATTCGGATCCGTGAATTCTCATAGGTACGGAAGTAGAATTTCTTGGCCTTCAGGTCATTGGCGCTTGTCCAGGAGGTGTAGTCCGCCAGAGTATTGCCGTGCTCGTCTTTTTTCTCTTCCCGGGCGGAGCCTTTCGGAATGTCGAAGTTGTTGAGAAT
Source organism: uncultured Thermodesulfobacteriota bacterium (assembly GCA_964589315.1). GTDB lineage: Bacteria > Desulfobacterota > S145-22 > S145-22 > S145-22 > JAOZMY01. The sequence continues at coordinate 3,273 of CAZPTH010000013.1, read as the reverse complement.
GTGGAAAGCCTCCAGCACCGCATCATAACCTGTCGCCGGGGGGAAGACAACCTGGCTGAACAGAGCCGCCCTGATAAAGCGGGAGGGAGGGGTAAAATCTCCGGGTATGCCATGGAGACCGGAGCCCATCCCGAAAGACGTTAACGTCAGATTTTTGAGCTTCAGCGCCTTGACGGGTTTGAGAGACACATTGATATAATTGCGCAGGTTCGTCATGTGCCAGTCGAAAGTTGGTGAATTTGCCATGACACCCAGGGGATTGTCGTAAACAACCGGCTCTCCCTTGATATATTCGATGACGATACTTTTTCCGGATGCGTCATGAACGACAAAATGGACCGGTGGTGAGAATCCCCAGGCCTTGAAGATCACTTCGGGGACAACAACCTTGTGGATGTTTGCCTTGACTTCGTCGACCGTGGCAAAGTTTTCGAGAATCCACGATCCCATCTCCCAGGGGGCCAACGTTTTAGCAGCATCTTTTGGATCGTATTTCATGTATTTGGCGGTTCCAGGGTGGTAAAAAAGCCCCGCCGCCAGCCCCTTTTCATTCAAACCGTCAAAGATGAACGGCACATTGACCCCGTTGGCTCCCATACTGGCATATTTCGATTTCCATTGAAGCCCCTTTTTGCCATCCGGTGTCGTTCCGGTCCGTTTATATCCACGGGGAACGATGATCACGTTCGAATGCAGGTCCACCGCGAATTCCAGGGTCCGTGCGTGGATCACCGAGCCATCTTTGGCAATAAGCCGGATACCCGTGCAGGCATTGGCGGCCGCCTGACCCAGGATAAATAAGGCGCAGACAACGCATAACATTCCTAACATAAAACGAATTCGACTTTTTCTCATGATTTTCTCCTTTTAGTGTTTTTTGAGATTAGAAATTTCCTATTCGGCAGAATTCACACAGAATCTGTCGAATGCCTCCTTTGTGTTTTCAAAGCCTTCCTTTCTGGCAAGTTCCCAGGGGCGTTCGCACCGCCCTGTTTTTTCGCACCAGGAATACCCGGCCGACCCGATACAGCCGTGGGCATCCCGGTCACCCCCGACACGTTGGCCCTTGTTAAGAATCATCCTCCCCCTGTACACGACCCCGACAACAGGGATATCTTTGATCTTTGTGGGATCAATTTTAAAGGGATTTTGCTCCAGAAGGGTAAAAGTGGCCTCTTTCCCAACCTTGATGGAACCGATCTTTTTGTCCATTTCAAACGTTCGGGCGGCTGTAATCGTAATCCCTTTCATCGCCTCATAGACAGAGATCTTTTCTTCCGGTTTCATCACCTTTCCACTGGCAACAATGCGATTTGCCGCGACCCACGCCAGGAGAAGGGGTTCAGCCGGTGCCATGGCAAAATCGGAATGCAGCGAGACCGGCACGCCTCTTTTGGTAAGCTCTTTTAAAGCAACCATGTTGGCCGCCCTCTCCGGTCCCAATCCTACCTTACTGTACTTGTCAGCCAACGCCCACAGGTAATAAGGGTTAGCGGAAATTTCGACACCGAGGTCCGCCGCGCGTTGCGCCTGCTGCGCATCGAACAATCCCACATGGTGGAATGTCGTACGATGATTTTTTCTCGGATGCCGTTTCATCGCACGCGCAACAAAATCCAAATAAAGCTCGAATGCCTTATCACCTGTAATGTGGACATGGATCTTGTACCCCTTGTCCCACCAGTAATTAAAGATTTTCTCTGCCGGCTTTGGCGGAATAATCCATTCTGATTTGCAGTCTGGACAATGGTAAAAAGGCTGACGAAGTTCGAGCGCCAGGGAATAGATAGCGCCATCCGCAAAGGTTTTGTATTGTCTTGGTAAGAACTTGATGTAGTCGGTGTTGTATTTTCCGGGAAGTTCATCGATGTGTTTGGCATACGCATCATTACTCATTTTTTTGACGAACTGTTCGGGAAAACCCGAGATGAGATAGATCTTGTATGAGCGCGCCTTTTCGGTTCCGTATTTCAAGACGGCGTATTCATCTTTAAAAGTGCCGGTCGGGAAACCCGGTTCCATCATTGCCGTGAGACCGTTTTGCAGCATCATTTCCGAAATACGATCCATGCCGTGCTTCAACATCTCCCGATCTCCGAAAAAGGGTGCGAGTTTCGTCCCTTTAATCATCTGGTAGGCACGCTCCCAGAAGTGGTAATTTTCCCAGTCTGCCTGTTGGTTATCCTCTTTTGAAAGATCTCCTTCTTTCACATTGTATTTTCTGGCACACGCAGAGTTTAAATATACCTCATGCGTCGAACGTTGCCAGATGATTGTTGGGGTGTCACCCGTAACCCTATCCAGATCCTTCAGAGTTAAAACCCCATGCCACGATTTGTGATATCCCCAGATAAGGACCGTTTTGCTCTTGTCTTTTTTGGAGTCGATAATCACCTTTACCGCCTTGAGGAAGTTCTCCTTTCCCGAGACACCCGGATAGGTTTTATGGGGCATGCGCCATTCATGGGGCGCGACAATATCATTGGCCAGAATGATGGCGCCGATTCCGACGGGGTGCGCATGCGGCTCGATGAAGCCCGGCATCATCGTTTTGCCGCGCAGATCGACCCTTTCTATCTTCCCGGTGACCTTATCAAGCGCGTCTGCCTTTTTGCCCGCATAGACGATGACACCCTCTTTGACCAAAACCGCTTCGACATAATTGGGCTTGTTGCCCTCCATCGTGATGATATCACCGCCGAAATAGATGGTTTGCTTCAAGGTTTGGGACGCGGCGCTTGACGCGTTTAAACAAACCAGAAAAAGCACAGCGAAAATCGTTATCATTGAATTTCTAAACACTCAAATCTCCTTGTTTTTGTTTCTTTTGGTTAAAAAGAATGGACAACAGTACGCCGGCACCAAATATCCGGGAATCCACGCGCCGGCTTAGAAAGCGATCTATCTTCTATTTCATCCACCTATCCCTCATTAATGAACACATTTTAACACCTTTTCACCATAAAAACAACTTAAAACTATTACTATTTAAATCTTTCCGTTGATGTTGATTTCAGGACTCAACTTGACTGACTTCCCAATTGGGAGTTCAACCGGGGATCAATTCTTTATTTTCGAACTTTGAGCCTTCAGTGAAAACCGCTACAGTAGGAGTTTCCGAACCTACGGGGTAAATTAAGCTGTGGTTTTGCCTCCTTATGAAACAGAAAAGAAACAGGTTTCACAAGGCGAAAAACACCCCTTTTTAGTTTTCAGCCCTCATTTTTAAACGTTGAACGTAGAACATTGAACTTTCTTTTTTGTATTACAATT
>CAZPTH010000012.1:0-22088 GCA_964589315.1 uncultured Thermodesulfobacteriota bacterium | reverse complement strand
TCATCGGAACCCGTGGAAGTAAACTTGCCCTCTGGCAGGCCAACTGGGTGAAGGATCGTATCAGCCGGAACTTTCCCGAAGTCACCGTTTCTTTAAAGATTATCAAGACAACCGGGGACAAGATTCTGGATGTCCCTCTGGCGAAGGTAGGGGGGAAGGGGCTGTTCGTAAAAGAGATCGAGGAGGCCCTCTTTCGAAATGAGATCGACCTTGCCGTTCACAGCATGAAGGATGTCCCCTCCGAGCTGCCCGACGGGTTGGTCCTTGCCGCCTACACGGCGCGGGAGGACCCGAGGGATGCCTTCGTGGGGGGAAGCGCCGGTCTTACCCTTGAAAAACTCCCGGCTGGCAGCGTGGTTGGCACCAGCAGCCTGAGGCGTCAGGCCCATTTGATGCGCTTTTACCCACACCTGAAGACCGTTTCCATTCGCGGGAACCTGGACACGCGCATACGAAAGATTAAGGAACAAAACCTGGCAGGGATTTTACTGGCGGCGGCCGGACTCAAAAGGATGGGCCTTGAGAATAGAATTACACAGTTTCTTCCCGAGGACCATTTCATCCCCGCGGTGGGACAGGGGGTCCTGGGAATCGAAACACGTGCGAAGGATGAAGCCATTCTTGGGGTCGTTGCCACACTGAATAGTATCGAGGCGCGGGATGCCGTCATGGCCGAACGGGCGTTTCTCAAGACCCTGGAAGGGGGGTGTCAGGTTCCCCTCGCGGCACACGCCACGATAGAGGGAGATCGCCTGAATCTCCATGGCATGGTCGCGGGCCTGGACGGAAAACAGGTTGTAGAGGCGTCACTTTCAGGGGCAAGGGAAGAGGCCCCGTCCATCGGGCGCACCCTTGCTGAAACCCTCCTGTCGCGGGGGGCCGGGGAGATCCTAAAAGAGGTGTATCGACAGCAGGGATGATTCTTTTTGGATGCGCCGCCGGGGTTGACAAGAATAAAATGACCGACCCTTTTCTTCGGTGTTCCTATTGAAAACAGATAACGTACCTGCGAGAAAGGTCTGGCCCGGTTAAACTTCCGCCAGTTTCATATAGTCTTCACGCGGCGGTGAAAAGACCTCAAAAACCATGCAGTCCGAAATCACGTCGGCCTTGTGAGGGACATTGGGTGGGATCGTCCAGGTGTCACCCGCGTTTACCTCGAATGTCTCATCTCCAATCGTGAGGGTCATTTTTCCCTTGATCAGGGTTCCCGTCTGTTCGTAAACATGGTCATGGAGGGGAAGGGTCTTTCCCGCCTCCAGCTTGAACAGGGCGCTCAATGTGTGCGTTCCGTAACCCACGACCTTGATCTGGATACCGGGAATCAGCTCCCTGAATCCGTCTGAATTGAATTTCGTGAACATTCCGCCTTCCTTTCTACTTTTCCTTTTCTTGAAGTTTCGCAAGTTGCTTCTGCCAGTAATTATTGGCGTTTTTTATGTAAGTTTCTGGATTTATGATATCGGCTTCGAGCTGTTTCTTGAGTTCATCGGATAGTTTCCCCTCCTGGACCACCTCTTTTCCCGCCTTTTCGAGGAGTTTCTTATACTTGAGGGTAAAGGGCTTGAGCAGGAGGCTCTTTGCCCGAAGAATTTCGCCTCCCGGACGGTAGATCTCCATAACGAGTTCCGTGTGCATATTCATGACAACGCGTTCGAAGAGGTGATGCACGACCTGAAAATGCTCCATTTGGGGGAAACCGCTGTTACAGACCACCCCGACCTTTGGGGATGAGTCGTGACGCAGGGGATGGCGCCATGTCCCGTCAACCTTGATGAAATTCGGCAAGATACCGGGGAGCATGCGGTCCATGAAGGTCTTGAGCTGGGCGGAAACACAATCCACATAGAGGGGAGAGGCAAAGATAACGAGGTCGCAATTCCACAGCTTTTCGAGAATCTCGCCCATGTCGTCGTCCTGGATACATTTCCCCGGGGTTTTGATCCAGCAGGCGAAACAACCCCTGCAGGGATGGATGGTCTTCTCCGAAAGGAGAACGATCTCTGTTTCGGCCCCTTTGGACGCGGCTCCTTTGAGGAAGGATTTTAATATGGTCTGGGTATTGCTCGATTCACCTCTCGGGCTTCCGTTAATGGCTAAGATCTTCATTGTATAGTGACTCCTTGGAAATTGTTTCGATAACTATATGATATCCACCCGTAAATCACAAGTGAAACGGGCTTGGGAAAACTCCTGACCACGCTTTTAAAACAGGAGTTACGTTCACAATAAAAGCAGAAACACAAATTGTGAAAAATGATGGCCACTCTTAGATTTCTGTTTTTTTAAAGGCCTTAAGGCCCCACTTGCTTTTTCAGGGGGGACAGGTCTTGCATTTTTTTCGAAGGGGATTATATTAATGCCATGGCAAGGCCCGTGCGATACGAGTATCCCGGTGGGGTATACTATATACGAAGTCGAGGGAAGGGATTTGAGGCCATCTTTCGGGGAGAGGAGGACCGTCAGACCTTTCTCGATATCCTTGCCGAAACCGTTTACCGGTTCAAATGGCTCTGTTATTCCTACTGCCTGTTGAATGATCATTACCACCTCATCCTGGAGACCCCCCAGGGGAACCTTTCCCGGGGGATGCGGCAGATTAACGGTCTTTACACACAGGTATTTAACCGGAAGTATCACCGTCACGGGTCTCTTTTCGGCGGACGTTTCAGGTCTGTCATTTTCGAAAAGGCACGCTACCTTTTGCCCCTGAACCGGCACATGGTTCTGAATCCTATCCGGGCCGGGTTGAGCAACACACCGGAATCCTGGAAATGGAGCAGTTATCGTTCCACGATAGAGGAAGACACGTCTCCTCCCTTTCTTTCAACGCAAACACTCCTTTCGAGGTTTTCTTCAAGCAACCGCGCCCTTGCCATAAGACGTTACAAGGAATTCATCAGCTCTGAAGAAAGGGATTTGTTCTCCTGGCGGGATCTCCGCTTTCAGGTCTTCCTCGGCAGCGATCATTTTATCGAAAAAATAAAAAGTTTGATTATGGTGCATAAAGTCGACAAACGTGGTAAAACCCTTCCCGTGGGTAGCCGGGACCGGGTGCCGATTGAGCAGATCCTGGGGAGAGGCTGGACCACACGGAGAGAAAGGGATATGTTAATTCACCAGGCGTATATCCAGCATGGGTATACGCTGCAGGAAATCGCCGAATATCTGGGTCGGCACACGGCAACCGTCAGTCGCGCTGTACGCAGAGCGGAAAAAAGGATTTTACGACAGACTTAGAGAAAGATTGGAGGTATCTTGGCATGGGGAAGATTAAGATTGCGATTTGTGGAATCGGGAATTGCGCATCTTCATTGATCCAGGGCATTACGTATTACGGGCAGGAAAACGGAAACGAACCCATCGGACTCATGCATCCCGAGATTGGCGGATACAGACCCTCTGACATCGAGGTGGTGGCCGCCTTCGATATCGATGCGAGAAAGGTGGGAAAAGATGTTTCCGAGGCCATTTTTCAGCCCCCCAACTGCACAGCGGTTTTTCACCCGCAGGTCCCGGCCATGGGGGTTCCCGTCTCTATGGGAAAGGTCCTCGATGGTGTTTCGGATCACATGAAGGACTATGACCCGGAACATACCTTCGTGGTAAGTGACGAGAAAGAGGCGGAGAAAGAGGATATCGTAAAGATACTGAAAGATTCCGGCGCGGAAATCCTCCTGAACTACTTGCCGGTTGGCTCGGAACAGGCGGTGCGATTTTACGCGGAATGCGCCCTGGAGGCCGGCGTCGCCCTGATCAACAACATGCCGGTTTTTATCGCAAGTGACGAGGCATGGGCGAAGCGGTTCGCCGATGCGGGTCTTCCCATCATCGGGGACGATATCAAGTCCCAGTTGGGCGCGACCATCGTGCACAGAACCCTCGCGAACCTCTTCAAACGCCGCGGGGTGAAACTTGAGCGCACCTACCAGCTCAATACGGGAGGAAATACGGACTTTCTCAACATGCTCAACCGGGCGCGGCTTGCCTCCAAGAAGGAGTCAAAGACCGAGGCTGTCCAATCCGTCCTGAAGGAGAGGCTGAATGCCGATAACATTCACGTGGGACCGAGCGACTACGTGGCCTGGCAGAAGGATAACAAGGTCTGTTTCATCCGCATGGAGGGGAAACTTTTCGGGGATGTCCCCATGAACCTCGAATTGCGTCTCTCCGTGGAGGATTCCCCGAACTCGGGAGGGGTGGTCATCGATGCCATACGCTGCTGCAAACTGGCGCTGGAGAGGAAGATCGGGGGCGTTCTCTATTCCCCGTCCTCTTATTTCATGAAACATCCACCCCGACAATTCCCGGATGATGAGGCCTACCAGATGACGGAGGATTTCATCGCAGGGAGGCGCAACGATTAACCCGTATGAAGTGCCTTATCATAGCCGCGGGGCGGGGTGAAAGGCTGAAACAAAAGGGAATTCCCAAGCCCCTGGTTCCGATACTTGGGATTCCGTTGATTGCGCGTGTCATCCACACGGCTGTTCGGGCCGGTGTGGATGATTTTTTGGTGGTGACCGGATACGAAGGGGAGAGGATCCGGTCATATCTCACTTCCCTGGCTGACGAGCTTGGGATACGAATCACCTGCGTGAAAAACAGCGACTGGAGGAGGGGGAACGGCTGGTCCGTCCTCAGGGCGGCAGACCTGCTGAAAGACCCTTTTCTCCTTCTGATGGCGGACCATCTCGTCGATGAAAGAACACTCGAGCGGCTGAAACGCGAGAAACCGGAAAAGGATGGGGTGAAACTGGTGGTGGACCGGAGGGTTCATCATCCCCTTATCGATCTCCGGGACGCCATGAAGGTCAGACTTGATGGAGACCGTGTCCTTCAGGTTGGAAAGGACCTAAAAGACTACGATGCCATCGACACCGGGATCTTTCTCGGGACCCCGGCACTTTTTGAAGCCATCCGGGAAAGTATCATGGCAGGGAAGGGAGACACCCTCTCCGACGGGATACAGGTCCTGGCCGGAAAAGGCAAGGTTACCGCTGTCGAAATGGGTGACGATTTCTGGATCGACGTGGATGACGTTTTCGGCCTTCAAAGGGCCGAAAGAGCCCTCTTGAACAGGTTGAGAAAATCAACGGACGGGCCCGTGTCGAAGGCCCTGAATCGCCCCCTGTCCCTTCGCCTCACCCGCCAGCTGATTCGATACCAGGTTACGCCCAACCAGATTACCCTCGTTTCTTTTCTCCTTTCCCTCATGGCTTCCGGCCTGTTTTTGGTCTGCCGCCCGTGGGCCCTGGTCGCCGGGGGGATCCTCGCGCAGGTTGCCTCCATCGTAGACGGGTGCGACGGGGAGGTGGCCCGGCTGACCTTCAGGGAGAGCGAGTCGGGGAAATGGCTCGACGCGGTCCTGGACAGGTATGCCGACGGCCTCCTGATCGCCGGGATGACGCTGTATACGTTATGCGCGGGAGGGACAAAGGGTGTGCTTGCGGCGGGGTTTCTCGCCCTCGTGGGGTCCTTTGTCGTGAGTTACACGGCAGATAAATACGACGCCATGATGAAGGACAAGATTGTTTCGAACCGTTTCAGGATCGGGCGGGACGTGCGGATTTTCATCCTCTTTTTGGGAGCGGTTTTTCTCGTCCCGGCATGGAGCCTCTGGGCCCTTGCCGTCCTGATGAACCTTGAAGCCCTTCGCAGGATATTCGTTGCCACCCGGAAAACATAGCCCCGAAATCGACTGTGTCATTCGGAAGATCCGGGACACGATCGCGCATTCCCCCGTCCCGGAAGATCCACTCCATGCTGAAAACACCCTTATTTGGGTTCTTAGGATTGCCCCTCAGGCCGGGGAGTCCCTGAAGATCGCCGCTCTCGGGCACGACATCGAGCGTGCAGAAAGGGATCGGCGGGTTCGCAGAGAAGATTTTCCCACCTACGATGCCTACAAGGCGGCTCACGCGGCAAGAAGCGCCGAACTCCTCCGGGAGATCATGGAGACCTGCGGTGCCGATTCATCCCTCACTCGAGAGGTCGTCGATCTCGTTCGAAAGCATGAAACGGGGGGAACGCCCGAGGCGGACATCCTGAGGGAAGCGGACAGCCTCTCCTTTTTCGATACCAACATTACGCTTTTCTATGAGAGGGAAGGGCGGGATACCACAAAAGAGCGTATCCTGTGGGGGTTGAAACGGCTTTCGGAGTCCTCTCTGCGGTTTCTCTATGAGATGAAATTCGAACCGCCCGAACTTGAAATCCTCGTCAGATCCTGTATTAATAAGGCATTAATAAACCGGCGCACAAATTAATTCCGGGCATCGGGAGAAGGAGTTGCGGATGACCGACGCGTGTATGGTATTTCCATCTTACTGGGCGAGAGAAAAGGCAAAAGGCTGGCAACCGGGAGATGCCGTTTATGATCACCCCATCCCCCTGGATGAGGAAGGAACCCTCCTTCGGGCCCTGAAAAGTCTCAGCGTGCTCGATTCGAAAGACTTCGAGGTCGTGGTTCTTGCGGTTCCCACTTCTGACGATATTTCGGAGGCGGTCGAGGAAAAGGTCGCCGGAATCGTCGAAGAGGCAAAGATGGAAGTCGATATCCCGATCCGTGTCTTCGGGCCTTCGCATCTCCGGGAGATTCATCTCCTTCTCGACAAGGAGGGAGAGGGTGACTTAAAAGATCTCCTCCAGCTTCGCGGATACTCCAATGTCCGTAATCTCTGCGTCTTTGTTCCCCATATCCTCGGGAAAACCGTCGCCATTCTCATTGACGATGACGAGGTCTTTGAAGATCCCCGGTTTGTGGACAAGGCCCTCGAAAAGATGGGGCACACCCTTGACGGGAAAAAAGTCCTTGCGGTTGCGGGGTATTATCTTCAGGCGAACGGCGAATATCGCGTCGAAAAGCCTGTAGAACCATGGATGAAATACTGGGACCAGATGGAAAGGATGAACGAGGCGTTCGATGCCTACATTGGCCGTCCCCCCCGCTATAAGGTTACCCCGTTTGTCTTCGGGGGAAACATGGTTCTCCATCGGGACCTGTTTAAAAAGATCCCCTTCGATCCCCTGGTTCCAAGGGGCGAAGACATCGATTACCTTATCAACGCGCGGATGTACGGTTTCCCGTTTTTTCTCGACAACACCCTTTCCATCAAGCACCTGCCCCCGCCCAAATCCCACCCGGTCTGGCGACGCCTGAGAGAGGACGTGTTCCGTTTCCTTTTTGAGAGGGAAAAAATCCGACGGCAGAAGGAGATAACGGGAATGACGCGGGTTCAGCCGGAGGATTTCGATCCCTATCCAGGGGCCTTTCTGAAGGATGACCTGGAACAAAAGGTGGAAAAGGCCTCTGAGGTCCTCGCGGGGATGTATCGGCAGAAAGGGGATGCGGAGGGAGCGAAAGAGGCGTTGAGGACGGTGGACCTGATGCGCGAGGCCCTGAGGGATGAGAGGGATCCCTTTGACGATCTGGTCAGGCTCCAATCGAGATGGGAAAAACTTATGAACCTGTTTTCCCAAGCAGGTTTGGCAGATAAAGCCATCAAAATTATTTGATAATCAGGGAGGGGAAAATTGACTCTCACTGACAGGGGAAGCCATAGAAAACACTTTTATTTTAGGAAGATAGAATGGCAGGGGGAAGAGATTTTTCGGATTTCGAAACGGGTAATATTTTTAAATGCGGGTTAAAATTTCCCTTGACAAACACACGCCATTTGCTATAGGAAAGACCGAGCTATGAAATTTTTCACAAATTAGGTGGGATGAAAAGGAGCGGGATATGTTGAAGGCTTATCTTCCTGTTTTGATTTTGGTCCTGGTTGTGGCGGGTTTTGCCGCATTTGCCGTGGTCGCCTCCTATCTGCTGGGGCAGCATAAGCCGACCCGGGTCAAGATGGCCCCTTACGAGTGCGGAATTGCCTCGCCCGGTTATGGAAAGACCCGGATCCCCTTGCGCTACTACACAGTGGCCATGCTTTTCCTGCTTTTCGACCTCGAAGTCGTTTTTCTCTATCCCTGGGCTGTGACCTTTAAAAAACTTGGCCTCTTCGGCCTGGTTGAGATGATGGTGTTTATTGGCATCCTGCTGGTCGGATATATCTATGTTTGGAAAAAAGGAGCGTTGGAATGGGATTAGAAACCGCCTTTGGCAAAGGAGCCATTACCGCCGGGCTTGACAAGATCGTCAACTGGGCGAGAAAGAATTCCATCTGGCCTGTCACCTTTGGGCTTGCGTGCTGCGCCCTTGAGATGATGGTGGCCTCGTCGGCGTCTTACGATATCGCCAGGTTCGGGGCGGAGGTGTTTCGTCCCTCGCCGAGACAGGCGGACCTGATGATCGTTGCGGGGACCGTAACAAAGAAAATGGCCCCCATTTTGAAGCGAATCTATGACCAGATGCCGGAACCAAAATGGGTCATCGCCTACGGAACCTGTGCCTGTTCCGGCGGGATGTTTCAGAGTTACAACGTGGTTCAGGGGGTAGACACCATCGTTCCCGTCGATGTCTATATCCCCGGATGCCCGCCACGGCCCGAGGCCCTCTTGGCCGGGATCATCAAGCTACAGAAAAAGATTGAAAAGGAATCTCTGCTCGACCGGAAAGACCAAAAAACCACGCTCATTACCGCATAGGGGTTGAACATGGATTATCATGAGATGGTGGATCTCTTGAAGGAGCGTTTCCCGGAGGCGATTCTGGGATACAAAATTTTCAGGGAAGAACTGACAATCGATGTGGATTACAAATCACTTATTCCTGTCTGCACCTATCTGAAAGAGGAAGAACCCTTCAAGATGGATGTCCTGACGGACCTGTCCGGACTTGATTTCGGTCCCGACGCCTCTCCGAGATTCGGCGTCGCTTATCTTTTGACCTCCACGGAAAATGTTTTCAGAATCAGGGTAAAGATCCGTTTTGACGAAGGCGACCCGGTGGAGTCGGTCACCGGTATCTGGAAGAGTGCCGACTGGGTTGAGCGCGAGGCGTGGGAGATGTTCGGAATCAATTTTGTCAATCATCCCGATTTACGGAAGCTTCTCCTTCCGGACGACTTCGAAGGGTATCCCATGCGGAAGGATTTTCCCACGAAAGGTTACGATTTTGAGGAACCTGTCAGGGTTTAAGGGGTTTGAATATCCAAAACTTGATTGAGGAAAGTGATGGCTGAGACAAAATACATGACAATCAATATGGGGCCTCAACATCCCGCAACACACGGGGTTCTGCGCTTGTTGCTGGAACTGGACGGTGAATATATCGTCAAGGCCACGCCGATTATCGGGCATTTGCACCGCGGGGTGGAAAAGCTGGCGGAGGAACGGACTTATCACCAGTTTATTCCCTTTACGGACAGGCTCGATTACACGGCGGGAATGAACAATAACCTTTCCTATGTCATGGCGGTGGAAAAGCTCCTCGGAATCGAGGTCCCCAAGCGGGCCCAGTATATCCGGGTGGCCCTTGCAGAATTTCAGCGTATCGCGGCCCACCTCATCTGGCTGGGAACGCATGCCCTGGATATCGGGGCCATGACGGTTCTGTTTTATACCTTCCGGGAGCGTGAAACGGTGCTCAATATCCTCGAACACGTGGCAGGGGCGCGGCTGACCCCGAGCTTCTTGCGCATGGGGGGATTGGCCGCGGATGTCCCGGAGAACTTTGAAACCCTTGCAATGGAATTTGTGGAGAAGTTTCCGGAGTATATCGATGGATACGAAACCCTTCTGACGGAAAACCCCATCTGGCTCCAGAGAACCAAGGGGGTTGGCATCCTCTCGAAGGAGGACGCGCTGAATTACGGTGTCACGGGGCCCACCCTTCGTGGTTCCGGTGTCAAGTGGGATATCCGTAAAAAGTTTCCCTACAGCAGTTACGAAGACTTTGATTTCGAGGTTCCCGTGGGGACGGTAGGGGATGTCTATGACCGGTACAAGGTGCGGCTCGAAGAGATGCGCCAGTCGAACCGGATTATCAAGCAGGTGATTACCAATATGCCGGACGGGGAAATCATTGCGGACGACCCGAAGGTGAGCCTTCCCCCGAAAGAAAAGGTCTATACCGATATTGACGCCCTGATTCGCCATTTCAAAATCGAGTCCGTGGGTTTTGATGTGCCGGAGGGTGAGGTCTTCTTCAGCGCGGAAAACCCCAAAGGCGAACTTGGGTTTTATGTTGTTAGTGACGGGTCCAACATGCCGTTCAGAATCAAGATCAGGAACCCCTCTTACTTTAATCTTGCGGCGCTGCCCAAGATGATCGAGGGGTGTCTTATTGCGGACGTGGTCACGGTCATTGGAAGCATTGATATTGTGCTTGGAGAAATTGATAAATAATGTTGACGCAAGAACGGGAGTATTAGAATGGGTGGAGTCCTATTCAGCTGCTGGAACGGAAAGGTTGTTGACAATCGCGAGAAGAAACCCGAAGAGTTCGAACCGCCGGTAGATATCTCTCTTCCAGCAGATTTCTTTCAGGGAAAAGATGTCAAAGCCTTCATGGGATGGGGCGGATTCGTCGTTAAAGACCCCGATGTCTCAATCCTGGACCTCTGTGTCGCGTTCCTGGAAAAGGTTCAGGAAGAATCCTGTGGCCAGTGTATTCCCTGTCGAATCGGGACGAAGGTCATGCTGGAAATCGTGCGGGACATCGCGGATGGAAAGGGGAAGAAAGGCGACCTGGAAACGCTGAAATCTCTCGGCGAGACCATCCGCAAATCCTCCAAGTGCACCATCGGGCAGACCTCTCCGACGCCTATCATCGACGCGATGACCTATTTTAAGGACGTTTTCGAAAAGGCCATCGAGGAAAAGAAAAAACCGGAAGGGGAAAAACAGCGGTTTATATCAAAGGTGACGGCTCCCTGCATGAACGCGTGCCCGTCCCACCTCAACGTTCCCCGGTATGTGGAATTGATCAAGGATGGACGTTTCCTGGATTCGCTCGAGGTCATTCGTGAAAATACCTGCCTCCCCGGAGTCCTGGGACGTGTCTGCGTCAGGCCCTGCGAATCGAATTGCCGCCGCGCCAATGTGGACGAGGCCATTTCCATTAAATACCTCAAGCGGTTTGCCGCGGATTTCGAATTGAACAAGCACCACCCCCCAAAGCTTCCCAAGGCGACGGAAAAGAAGGATAAAAAGGTTGGAATCATCGGGGCAGGTCCTTCGGGGGTCACGTGCGCCTATTACCTCGCGGAAAAGGGATATCAGGTTACGATATTCGAGCGTTTCGGCGAGCCGGGGGGAATGTCTGCCATGGGGATCCCGGATTATCGTCTCCCGCGCCCGATCCTCCGGCGCGAGGTCGAGATCGTCCAGTCCATGGGTGTGGAGATCCGGTATAACACCATGGTGGGTCGCGACATTACCATGAAAGAGATAAAGGATGAGTTCGATGCCATTTTTATCGCCGTCGGCGCGCAGGGAAGTTCGAGTATGCGTGTTGAAGGGGAAGACGCCGGGTACAAGGGATTCATCCCGGGTGTCAAGTATTTAATGGACATCAACCAGGGGCGCGACCCCTATCCCGAGGGGAAGAAGGTCGTGGTGGTCGGCGGCGGGAATGTGGCCATTGACTGCGTCCGTTGCTCCTTCCGCATCGGGAAAGAGGATGTCAATCTGGTTTATCGCCGGACGAAGAAGGAAATGCCGGCCGATGACGTGGAGATCAAGGACGCCGAAGAAGAGGAGGTGAAATTCCACTTCCTGTGTAACCCGACGCGGATTATTGCCGAAGACGGGAAGGTGGTTGGCGTGGAGCTGATAAGGATGGAGCTTGGAGAACCCGATGAAAGCGGACGGCGTCGGCCTATCCCCGTTGAAGGGTCCGAGTTTGTCATCGACACGGACATCCTTGTCCCCGCCATCGGGCAGGCCATCGACCTCTCTTTTATCGATGCGGACACCCAACTGGAGGTGACGCGCAAAAACACGATTATTATTGATCCTGAGACCATGATGACCAGTGTGGAAGGGATCTTTTCCGCAGGGGACTGCGTGACAGGTCCGGGCGCGCTGGTTGAGGCCGCTGGCGGTGGACGAACGGCCGCCTTCAGGATTCACCAGTATCTGAGCGGGGAAGAGGTCAAGCGCACCGACGAGGAACTTATGGAGGATTTCTTTTCCGCGATTGGCGTCTACGATGCCAAGGAAGACATCGGGATTATCGACGGGCGTGAACGGAAGCACTTGAAAATGCTGCCACCGGAGGTTAGGAAATACAGCTTTGACGAGGTGGAGGCGGGGTTTCCCATCAATGAGGCCATTGAAGAGGCCGATCGTTGCCTGAGGTGCTATAGAATCGGGCTGGTTGCCATATAACCTGCGGATTGCGGGAGTTGTGTGAAAGAAATGGTTGTAATCATTTTTGGAGAATGTGAATGACGGTGCATATTACAATAAACGGCAGGGAGATTGAGGCAGAAGAGGGGAAAACGATCCTCGAAGCGGCGCGGGAAAACGGAATTTATATCCCAACGCTCTGTTATCATTCACACCTTCACCCCATTGGCTCTTGTCGCCTCTGTATCGTCGACATCGAGGGGTATCCCATGCCCATGGCCTCATGTACGACACCCGTAATGGAAGGGATTAAGGTTCACACCAACACGGGTCGGGTGCAGAAGATGCGGCGTGAGGCGATGGAACTGATCCTGGTCAACCACCCCCTTGATTGTCCCGTTTGTGATAAGGGGGGAGAGTGCCGTCTCCAGGACCTGGCCTACGAATTCGGTATCGATGAACAACCCTTTCATGCGAAAAAGCCCGAAAGGGAGCATGTCCCGTTCTCGACTCCGCTGATACGCCAGTGGTATGACCGGTGTGTCCTCTGCCTCCGGTGTGTCCACGTATGTCATGAACTGGTGGGGAATGCCGCCATCGATATCAAGGAAACCGGGTACCGGACCGTCGTCTACCCCGTGGCTCCCGAGCGGTGTTATTCATGCGGTGAATGCCTCTCGGTCTGTCCCGTGGGTGCCCTGACGGAGGCGGTGAACCCCTTCCGCGGGCGTGTCTGGCAGATAGAACGGCAGCAGACAACCTGTGGGCAATGCGGCGTCGGGTGCCAGTTACAGGTCAGCACCTATGAAAATCACCCCATCAATATCAAGACCGACGGTGTTACGGAGTTCGGCCCCAATTACGGGAGCCTGTGTGCCCGGGGGCGCTTCTTCTATGATTATGTGGCGAGCGAGGAACGCCTCAGCCAGCCAAAGATCAAGAAGGGTGAGGAGTGGGTCAGCGCCACATGGGATGAGGCTTATGAGAACGCCATCGACCATATCCGTGAGGTCCTGAAATCCGATGGCCCTGAGGCCATCGGGATTATTGCGTCTTCCCGCCTTTTGAACGAAGACCTTGTGACCCTCTACGAATTTGCGGAAAATGGCCTGAAGGTCTCCAACGTGGACACCTCCAGTCGGCTTGACCTTGCTGCGCAAGGGGAGGTCAAAGATGCCTTGAAGGGGGCGGCCGGAGACCTTGATAGCCTGTTGGATGCCGACCTGATTATCGTCACGGGGGGTGACGTGGACGAAACGGCGCAGGTCGTGGCGAACCGCATTCGGGTCGCTCAACGGCTCCATGACACCAAGGTTGTGACGATTAATTCCTTCAAGACCCGCCTTGACGAAATCTCCGATGCCATCCTGACGTGCAACGCCGGAACGGAGATCCCCACCATTAACGGGTTGCTGAAGGCGGCCTTTGGGGAAGGCGAGGAGTTAAAAGGCGGAGCAGGGTGGGAAGAACTGTCGAAACAGCTGGCGGATTATTCCGCCGAGGCCGTATGCGATGCCGCCCAGATCGACCGGGGCATGTTTGATACGGCGGTGGATCTCATCAAGGAAAGTTCCGCCGTTTCCTTTGTCGTGGGAGGCCAGCTCGGACAGGGTCTGGATGGGTCCCAAAAGATCAAGGGGCTGGCAAACCTGGCCCTGGCATGCCGGTCAGCAGGAAAGACCATCGGATGGTTTCCCCTGACGGCCTATTCCAATGGGTTGGGATCCCAGTTGATTCAAGGGAATTACGAGAGCGGACTTACATACGGGGAGATAATCAAGGCGGCGGACGCGGGGAGGATCAAGGCCCTCATTGTCGTGGAAGAGGATCCTTTGACGGCGTTGCCTGATACCTCCTTTGTAAGGGAGGCCCTCCAAAAACTCGATTTCCTGATGGTTGTGGATCTCTTCGAAACGGAGACGGGGAAATTGGCTCATCTCCTTGTCCCTTCGTGCAGTTTCATGGAAAAGTCCGGGACCTTCGTCAACATGGAGGGAAGAACTCGACAGGTTTCCCAGGTATTGAATCCCATGGGGGAGGCCCGTTCCGTTGGCCGTATCTTCAGGGATATCGCGGATAAGATGAAACTGGATGCGAATCTTGAACCGGGTGAAATCGAAAAACGTGTCTCCGGACTCCTGGAGGAGAAAGGGAAGGGCACGGCCCAAGAAGGTTTCTTCTCAGTCTCCTATCAGGCGATGAGAATGGAAGAAAACGGACACCTGTTCCTGATCCCCGTGGATATCCATTACAACCACCATTATGGAACCGATGAAATTTTCGCGACGTCCATCGAGAAGCTCGACAAGGAACCTGAATTCCTGGTGAACCCCAAGGACGCGGCAAGAATGGGGCTGGAAGAGGGCGGTGAGGTTACGCTTCAAACCGACGCGGGAACCTTACCGGTTACACCGATCTTTTCCGGAGACGTTAAGGAAGGCCACTTGATTGTGAAGGGCCATTACCACAAGACGGGAGTCCAGGCCCTCTTCCCGTTTGAGCTGGATAAGGAAACCAAGACCCCTGTGACGGGGTTTGCTCGTGTAAAATTGCAGAAGCCCTAAAAGAGGAAAGGTGCAATGGCGTTATTGATTGAATCGATTGTGAAGGTCATCGTCGTATTCGGGATTTTCATGGGCTGCGTGGCTTACTTGACCCTCCTGGAACGTAAGGTTCTGGGCCGGGTTCAGGTTCGCTACGGACCCAACAGGGTAGGGCCTTTTGGGCTCTTGCAACCCGTCGCGGACGGGATCAAGGCCTTTTTCAAGGAGGATCTGATCCCGGCGAATGCCGACAAGCCCCTCTTTGTTATTGCCCCCATGATTACGGTGGCATCCGCCCTGTGCCTCATCGCGGTGATTCCCTTCGGGGATAAGATTACCCTGTTCGGCCACACCATCTATCTGCGGATAACGGATCTCGACGTGGGGATTCTTTACCTCTTTGCCTTTGCCTCCCTGGGTGAGTATGGCGTGGTTCTCGGGGGATGGGCCTCGGGGAATAAATACGGCGTCATCGGGGCCCTGCGTGCCGCCGCCCAGATGATCAGTTACGAACTGGCCCTTAGCCTTTCAGTCATTGGCGTCATCATGATCAGCGGTTCCCTGAGCTTGTCTGTGATCGTGGAAAAACAGGCGCACCTCTGGAACGTGGTCTATCAGCCTTTCGCCTTTGTCTTTTACATGGTCTGCGCCCTGGCCGAGATCAACCGGACGCCCTTTGATATGCCGGAGGCGGAAGCCGAGCTGGCCTGCGGTTACAACATAGAATACAGCAGCATGAAATTCGCCCTCTTTTTCATGGGTGAATACGCGCACCTGGTGGTGGTATGCGCCGTGGCGACCACCCTGTTCCTGGGTGGCTGGCAGGGACCGTTCCTCCCGGGTGTCCTCTGGTTCCTGATTAAGACGTTTGTCCTGGTTTTCTTCTGTATCTGGGAACGGGGAACCTTTCCACGGCTCCGGTACGATCAGATTATGCATTTTGGATGGAAGATACTTCTGCCTTTGACACTGGCAAACGTAGTGGTTACCGCTGTCGTCATGGCCTTATAGGAGGGGTGAAACGATGATTATTCCGCTGATCAAGGGATTAAAATACACGCTGGGAAGGTTTTTTTCCAAGCCGATAACCATTCAGTATCCCGAGGAACGAAGGGAAGTCGCTCCCCGCTGGCGTGGGATTCACTACTTCAACGTGGATGAAAACGGGATGTTCAAATGCGTGGCATGCGGGCTTTGCGCGGCTGTCTGTCCCTCGAAGTGCATCAAGATCACGGCGGGGGAAGATGAAGACGGCGTTCGATATCCCGTCAGTTACGAGATCAATGCCATTCGGTGCATCTATTGCGGGTTCTGTGTCGAGGCATGCCCGGTAGATGCCATCCGCATGAGCACAAAATATGATTTTACGGACTACCGTCGTGAGGATTTCATCCTGACGATCGATCGCCTGGTAACCCAGGACTATCTGGATAAATAGGAGTAGAAAGTATGGCCGTTCTAATCGCGAAATGGGTGATATTCATAATCGTAAGTCTTCTGGCAATCGTGTCCTCTCTGCTGATGATTACCCGCCGGAATACCATACACAGTGCCCTGTTTATGGTTCTGGCCTTCGTAGCGTCGGCCATCCTTTACCTGTTGCTCGGATGCCAGTTCATGGCCATGATCCAGGTCATCGTCTACGCGGGAGCGGTCATGATGCTTATTATCTTCGTCATCATGATGCTTGATCTCAGCAAGGAAGAAAAGCTGAAGATGAAGGTGACGAAGACGAAGATCGCCGGCGTCATTGTGAGCGTCCTGTTCATGATGATGCTCATCCTGATGGCGGCCTTTAACAGCGTCAAAGGAAAGATGGGAACCCTGGCATCGATCGGGGACGCGAAGACCATTGGATCGCTGCTGTTCACCCGATTTCTCTTGCCGTTTGAAGTGGCCTCGATTCTGCTTCTTGCCGCGATGGTTGGAGCCGTCATGTTAAGTAAAAAGAAAGCATTCGGAGGAGAGGATCAATGATTCCTGTTCAAGCCTATTACGTCGTAAGCGCGATCCTGTTCATCATAGGGGTTATTGGCGCGATTACACGCCGGAATGCCATCGTGGTGTTCATGTCCATCGAGATGATGTTGAACGCCGTGAGCCTGACGCTGATCGCCACGTCCAGTTACCTGCATTCCATCGACGGGGTCATGTTTGTCTTCTTTGTCATGACCGTCGCGGCGGCCGAAGCGGCGGTAGGGCTTGCCATTTTCCTGATGATGTACAGAAAGAAGGATACTATCAAATTAGACGAGTTCAACTTGCTTAAAGGATAACGGAGGAGATCGTTCGATGACATCGTATATCTGGCTCATTCCTTTCTTTCCAATGGTTGGGTTCTTAATCAACGGACTGCTGGGCGTTAAGTTCAGGCGTTCGTGGATACACGTCATTGCGGCCTCTGCCATTGGTCTCTCTTTCCTCGTGACCGTGATCATTTTCTTCGAACTGTTGAAGGTCGACCCTCACGCCCGACATTTCGAGAATGTCATTTTTGACTGGATCGTCGCGGGAAAATTCAAGACCCATGTGGCCTTTGTAATCGATCCCCTCTCCATCATCATGACCCTCGTGGTCACGGGCGTCAGCTTCATGATTCACATCTACTCGGGCGGCTACATGCACGACGACCCGGGTTTTCGCAGGTTCTTCGTCTATCTGAACCTCTTCGTCTTTTCCATGCTGATTCTGATTCTGTCCAACAGCTTCCTCCTGATGTTCGTCGGTTGGGAAGGCGTGGGTCTCTGTTCCTACCTCCTCATCGGTTTCTGGTTCGAAAAAGATTCGGCGTCAAACGCCGGGAAAAAGGCCTTCGTGGTCAACAGGATCGGGGACTTCGGATTCGTCCTGGGCTTGTTCCTGATCGTGGCGACCCTGAGCCAGCACGGGATCTGGTCCCTTGATTTTGACGTGGTCTTTAAGCACGCGAACCTTTTCAATACCACAACGGTCACGGCTATCACCCTCCTGCTGTTCGTCGGCGCGACCGGGAAATCGGCGCAGATTCCCCTTTACGTGTGGCTCCCGGACGCCATGGAAGGTCCCACGCCGGTCAGTTCCCTGATCCACGCCGCCACCATGGTCACGGCCGGCGTCTACATGATTGCCCGGTGTAACGTCCTTTACAGCATGGCCCCGGTCAGCCTGGAGGTAGTCGCCATTGTCGGGGCCCTGACGGCCTTCTTTTCCGCCACCATCGCCCTCGTCCAGAACGATTTCAAACGAATCCTGGCCTACTCGACGGTAAGCCAGCTCGGGTACATGTTCGTGGGGGTCGGGGTAGGGGCCTTCAGCGCCGGGATCTTTCACCTCATGACACATGCCTTTTTCAAAGGTTTACTCTTTCTTGCCTCCGGCTGCGTTATGCATGCCATGGCGGGGGAGCTGAATATCCAGAAAATGGGCGGCCTGAAGAAGTTCATGCCCGTCACGTTCTGGACATACATGATGGCAACCCTGGCCATCTCGGGAATTCCCGGTTTTTCAGGCTTCTTCAGTAAAGACGAAATTCTCTGGCAATCCTTTCACCGGGGGCATATCGTTGTCTGGTTGCTGGGAACCCTTGCGGCAGGGCTGACCGCGTTTTACATGTTCCGCCTGACCTTTGTGGCCTTTTTCGGAAAACCGAGGATGGATGAGGAGCTGAAGCATCACCTGCACGAGGCGCCAAAGGTCATGACCTATCCCATGATGGTCCTGGCGATTGCTTCGATCGTGGGCGGTTATGTGGGAATTCCGCATGTTCTCGGGGGGTCAAACCGTTTTGAGAAGTTCTTTGAACCGATTATAGGGAGCGGCGCCCATGAAGCTATCGCAGAAGGGGCCCATGCCGTGGCGCACGCCTCGGCGTCCCTCGAGTTTCTGATGATGGGGATTTCCGTTGCCGTGGCGCTTATCGGTATTGCCGTCGCGTATCTCTTTTACATCAAAAATCCGGAACTTCCGGTTCGCCTGGCGAACAGCATGAAGGGCCTTTACACGCTCCTGTATAACAAATACTTCGTGGACGAATTCTACAACAGTGTCTTCGTTCAGGGCACGAAGGATTTTGCCACGTTCCTGTGGCAGAAGGTGGATGTGGGAATTATTGACGCCATCGTCAACGGTGTTGCCAGCACGGTGGAGACCTGTGGCGGACTGATCCGGCGGTTGCAGACCGGGTATGTTCAGACCTATGCCTTTTCCATCCTGGTCGGCGGCGTTGTCGTGTTTGTATACTTTTTCTGGGAATCACTGTTTTAGCGGAGAAGAACGAAGGAGAATCTAAATGGGTGGATTAGCACATATTCCTATCTTGAGCATTGTCATCTTTTTCCCAATGGTTGGAGTCCTGTTCCTCCTTCTCATCGACAGGGAGAATGAATCGGCAATCAAGGGAACGGCCCTGGTTTTTTCTATTATTGAGTTTGTTATTTCCCTTCCCTTGATCGTTCGCTTCAACCCGAATACGGCGGATTTCCAGTTCGTGGAAAAGATTCCCTGGGTCAAGGCACTGGGGATCCAGTATTTCCTGGGGATTGACGGGATCAGCCTGCTTCTGGTCATGCTGACGACCTTCCTGACGGTTCTCTGCATCCTGAGTTCCTGGGGTGCCATCAAGAAATATGTCAAGGAATACATGATCTCCATGTTATTCCTGGAGACGGGGATGCTGGGTGCCCTGATTTCCCTCGACCTGGTCCTCTTCTACATCTTCTGGGAATTGATGCTGATCCCCATGTATCTCCTCATAGGTGTGTGGGGCGGTCCCCGGCGCGTCTACGCGGCGGTCAAGTTCTTCCTTTACACCATGGTTGGCAGTGTCCTGATGATGATTGCCATCCTGGCGCTCTACTTCCTCTACCATAAGGCCACGGGGGTCTATACCTTTGACATCACGAAGCTTTACCAGTTGAATCTCCCCGTTGGGGCGCAGATGTGGATGTTTGCCGCGTTTGCCCTGGCCTTTGCCATCAAGGTTCCCATGTTTCCCTTCCACACGTGGCTCCCGGACGCCCATACCGAGGCGCCCACGGCGGGGAGCGTTATCCTGGCCGGTGTCCTGTTGAAGATGGGGACCTATGGATTCCTCCGTTTTTCCATCCCCCTGTTTCCCTCGGCGGCATTTAAATTTGTTCCCCTGATCATGCTGCTCGCCGTTATCGGGATTATTTACGGGGCCCTGGTGGCCATGATGCAGAAAGATGTCAAAAAGCTGGTGGCCTATTCAAGCGTCAGCCACCTGGGTTTCGTCATGCTGGGAATGTTTGCCCTGAACATTCAGAGCCTCGAAGGAAGCATCTACCAGATGCTGAACCATGGAATCAGCACGGGGGCCCTCTTTCTCATCGTCGGGATGATCTACGAACGGCGTCACACGCGGCTCATCAAGGACTTTGGCGGGCTGGCGAAACAACTTCCCATTTTTGCCACCTTCTTTATGATCGCCACCCTCTCTTCTATCGGACTCCCCGGGACGAACGGGTTCGTGGGTGAATTCCTCATCCTTCTTGGGACCTTCAAGACCAGCCGGCCCTTCGCTGTCTTCGCGGCAACAGGGGTGATTCTGGGCGCGGCTTACATGCTCTGGATGTTCCAGCGCGTCATGTTTGGAAAACTGGACAAGGATGAAAACAAGATTCTCAAGGACCTGAACTGGCGTGAAGTCGTTACGCTGGTGCCCATTGTCATCATGATCTTCTGGATGGGGATCTACCCGAAATTCTTCCTGGGTAAAATGGAGAAAAGCGTTTCGAACTTTCTCGTAATGGTGAATAAAAAGGTCGAGGCGCGCCAGATTATGGATACGAAGGCCAAGGCCCTGGCGGACAACCTGTGGCAGAACGGAACGCTGAAGGTTCAAAAGATTAATTAGGAAAATGTAAAGCTGGAGGTTATTTAGAAAATGAACATAACCCAAGGATTAGCCATACTACCGCTTATCATTCTGGCAGCCTTTGCCATGGGAATCTTGCTGATAAATGTCTTTTCGAAAAAACCCAAGGATGACTTGACGGGATATATCGCCCTGACCTCCATCATTTTTGTTTTCCTGTCCCTCTTCATTTACGTGGGAAGAGGGAAGGTGACCTTTGGGTCCATGATCTCCGTAGATGTCTATTCCATATTTTTCTATCTCGTGTTCGTGGTCATCGGGGTTCTGACGATCCTTTCATCGATTGAATACGTAAAAACGACAGGGATCCAGAGCGGTGAATACTATGCCCTGATCCTCTTTGCCATGATCGGCATGATGCTGATGGCGTCTTCCACGAGCCTTATCATGCTTTTCGTTTCCCTGGAGATGATGTCCATCCCGATTTACATCCTCGCGGGATTCCAGAGGAATGAATCCCGCTCCATAGAATCTTCCATGAAATACTTTCTGCTCGGCGCCTTTGCCAGCGGGTTCTTTCTCTACGGCATGTCTCTTCTTTACGCCTCGACGGGGGGAACCTCCTACCAGGCCATCGCGGAGTACCTGGCAAAGACCGAGCGCCTGGATCTCAGCACCCTCACGTGGCTGGGTATCGGATTTTTGTGTATCGGTTTCTTCTTCAAGATAGCCGCGTTTCCCTTCCACGCCTGGACACCGGATGTCTATGAAGGGGCTCCCACATCCGTGACGGCTTACATGGCCACGGGTGTCAAGGCGGCTGCCTTCGCCGCCCTGGTTCGGGTCTTTTTCACCGCGCTTCCCGTCTTCCAGCACGACTGGACCTCCATTCTCTGGCTCATTGCCGTTTTGACCATGATCGTTGGGAATTTTACGGCCCTGGTCCAGAAAAGCGTCAAGCGGATGCTGGCCTATTCGAGCATCGCCCACGCCGGATACATCCTCGTGGCCCTGGTCGCGGGAAACGAAATAGGGCGTTCCGCCATTCTCTTCTACCTTCTGGCTTATGCCTTTATGAACATCGGCGCCTTCAGTGTCCTGATGGTCATGGCGAAAAAGAATGACTATCATGAGGATCTGGACAGCTTTGCCGGGATCGGTTTCAAGTATCCCCTGACGGCCGTTGCCATGAGTGTTTTCATGTTTTCCATGGCGGGGATCCCTCCCACGGCGGGCTTCATCGGGAAATTTTATATCTTCAGCGCCGCCGTAAAATCCCACTACTACTGGCTGGCCATCATCGGGGTCCTGAACAGCGCGGTCTCCGTCTATTACTACCTGAGGGTCATCGTTTACATGTATTTCAAGGAACCGGAGGACGAAATCCCTGTTTACCGCTTCAGTGTTCCCGCCGTTCTCTCCATTGTCCTGGCTGTCTGGGGTGTCCTGCAACTGGGCATCCTTCCCCAGAACATCCTGGCCAT
>CAZPTH010000011.1:0-23012 GCA_964589315.1 uncultured Thermodesulfobacteriota bacterium | reverse complement strand
GGTGAATTTTGTGCTAAGCCATGACACTTGAATTTAAATACCGAAGATTTGCGGAAGCCCTTTATCGTGCCCTTCGAGAGGATCCCTTCTATAAAACCATGGAGCGTTCCATAGGAAAAAAGAGTTCCGCTAAGGAAGCGATGTTGAGGTACATGGAATTCTCGATGATTGAAGGGGAAAAATACGGAATTCTGCATATTCCCGAAGGGCATGATTACGGCGTCTCCATTTGGGCCAAACCGCTCGATGATAGATTGAAGACTCAGAAATTTGAAGAAAAGAGATCCTTCCTCCGCGATCAGATGGGCGAGGAGAGTTTGAAAACCTACGAGACCATCGTTGGGTTCATGTCGGCCCAGTCGAAGCGGTATGTCGGACGGGGCTGGTGGTATCTCTCCATTGTTGGTATCGCCCCCGAATTCCAGAGGCGGGGATTGGGTTATGGGCTTGTCAAACCCGTCCTTGACGAGGCGGACCTTTTGAACATCCCGACCTATTTGGAGACCTTTTCCCCGGGGAACATGGCTTTCTATGAGCGCCTGGGCTACCAAACCGTTGCCTCTTTCCATGAACCCGTATTTGATCTCCATTACTGGCTCATGCTGAGGCAGCCTTTAGGGGAATGAGTCGCCTTTAACCCTTGATCTTTTCCACTTATTCATCTGTGTTCATCCGCGTACCTCTGTGGCTAAGAAATTTTTATACGCTCACAAAGTCCGTGAAAATCTTTGGCCAGTATTTCTTTACATGAATTGACTTCTCATGCCGGGATTGTTAGGGATAGATTGAATTTTCAAGGAAGAAAGGGAGGCCTATGGATTTTACGCCCCTGTTTAACCCGGAGAGCATGGCAGTCATTGGGATGTCGATGCACAATGACCAGCATCCCGCCAATGTCATTTTAAACAAGAACAGGCTGAGGTATCCCGTCAAGGTTTATCCTGTCAATCCATCCGGAGGCTCTTACCAGGGAGAGAAGGTATACAAAAATGTCCGGGATATTCCCGAGGCGGTAGATCTTGCCATCATCGCCGTGCGGGCCGACATGGCCGTTGACACCTTGCGGGACTGCATTGCGGCGGGAGTCAAGGGCGCGGTGGTCGTGTCGGGTGGATTTGCCGAGGTTGGTAAGGGAGAGCTTCAGGATGAGATGGTTCGTGTAGCCGCCGAGGCCGATTTTCCGTTTTTAGGCCCCAACTGCCTGGGTATCTACAACCCGTCCTGCGCGGATACCTTTTTTCTTCCGCCGGAACGAATGGTCCGTCCCGAGCCTGGAGGCGTGGCGGTGGTGAGCCAGAGCGGTGGGATCCTGGTCGATCAGATGATAAAATTCCGGGACGAAGGGATCGGGATGTCGCTTGGGGTGAGTATCGGGAACAAGGCCATGATCCGGGAGACGCATCTCCTGGATTACCTGAGCCAGGATGAAAACACGAAGGTTATCGGATTTTACATTGAAGGTTTTGGCCCCGGGGAGGGTCGGGTTTTCGCTCAGGCCGCCCGGGAGTGCCCCAAGCCCGTGATCGTCATGAAGTCAGGGAAGAGTGCCGAGGGGAGCCGGGCCGTTTCGAGCCATACCGCTTCTCTTGCCGGGGACTATCGTGTTTTCTCCGAGGTGTTGGCGCAATCGGGCGTGGTCGAGGCGAAAAACGAGTTTGAATTTGTGGCCTTTTGTGAATCACTGAGTTGTTATCACTCCAATATCGGTGGAAAGGTCGGAATCGTGACGGGAAGCGGCGGGCACGGGGCCATGGCGGTGGATGCGTGCCAGGCGCAGGGATGCGAGGTGCCTGCCCTGGGAGAAGCCCTGCAGATGGAGATGCGTAAAAAGGTCCATCCAAGCATTCAGGCCATTGCTTCTTTTACCAACCCCATTGACCTGACCGGGAGCGCGAGGGACGAGGATTTCATCCAGGTTGTGGAGGCCCTGAGCCAATCAACCGAGATCGATGTCCTCCTTATTCTGCTTCTGCCCTACATTCCGGGAATGTCCTCGGATCTCAGCGCCCGCCTGAGCCAGATTTACCTGAAGACACAGAAACCCATTGTGGCTTATATTCCACATGTGGAAAAATATCGCATGTTTATTGAGGGATTCGAGTTGAACCGTATTCCCGTTTCCCATTCCATCGAGGGCGGGGTATTCATGGTAGAGGCCATGCGGAGGTACCGGTCATGTTGACAGATGAAATGAAAAGGATTCTGGAGGACGCGAGGAAAGACGGATGGGTCTTAGAGCCGGGGGCGAAAACGATTTTCAGGGAATCCGGTCTCCCCGTTCCCCGGTTCAAATGGGCTACGGCCTTGGAAGAGGCCCTGAATTTTGCCCGCGAGATAGGTTACCCGGTCGTGGCAAAGGTTGTCTCTCCCGAGGTTGTTCACAAGTCAGACGTGGGCGGGGTCATCGTGGGAATTCGGTCGGAGGAAGAACTGCGGAGCGCCTACGAACGCCTGAAAGGTATCAGTGGATTCAGAGGGATCCTCGTTGATGAAACGGCATCGGGAACGGAACTGATCATGGGGGCCAAAAACGATGCCCAGTTTGGTCCCGTGGTCCTTCTGGGCATGGGAGGAACCGGGGTAGAGGTTTACAATGATGTGGCCATTCGGATGGCGCCGCTCAAAGAAAGCGACGTGGAAGACATGCTGCGATGCCTGAAAGGCTACAAAATCCTGGCCGGATACCGTGGACAGCCCGCTATCAATTTTGAGGAATTGACAGGCACGGTTATCTCCTTTTCCGAGCTTATCATGGATCTGGAACCCTTTTTCGAGTCCATCGATATCAACCCTCTCATGTGTTCCCCTGAACGGTGTGTCATTGCCGATGCGAGAATTATATTAAAGAAGTAGGTTAAATAGACAAAGGAACCTATTAAGATGATAGAACATTTAAAATGTCCTCAATGTGGGTATGAGTTTGATATCTACAAAAACCCCGTGCCGACCGCCGATATCATCATCGAGGTTGAAGGGAAAGAGGGGATCGTTCTCATCGAAAGAAAAAATCCCCCTTACGGCTGGGCCATCCCCGGGGGATTCGTCGATTACGGCGAATCGATGGAGGAAACGGCGGTGCGGGAGGCGAAGGAGGAAACGGGCCTGGACGTGACGCTCGTGAGGCAGCTTCATACGTATTCGGACCCGAAACGGGACCCCCGACATCATACCATCACGACCGTCTTCATCGCCCGAGCGAAGGGGGAACCGAAGGGAGGGGATGACGCGAAACAGGCGCGGATCTTCACTCGGGACAATCTCCCGTCTCCCCTCGCGTTTGACCACGCGAAGATCCTGGAGGATTACTTCAGGTTTAAAGACAGTGAAAGAGGATAATCAGTAACCCGTAAACAGTAATCCGTGATCTGTAACCTGTTTCTTATATTTCGTATGCCTTTGGCCTATCGCCTTATGCCCTTGGCCTTTATTTCAGCTTTCCCAACCCCTCTTCGATCCGATCCAGTCCCTTTTTGATTTCATCCATGGAGGTGGCGAAAGAGAGGCGCAGGTAGCCCTTCTTCCCAAAGGCGTCTCCCGGGACGACGGCTACCTTGACCTCGTCGAGGAGATAGGCCGCCAGGTCGAACCCCGAGTTGATCTTGATGTCTTTGTATCCCTTTCCCATGTAGGCGTTGAGGTTGGGGAAGGCGTAGAAGGCCCCGTGGGGCATAAAACAGGTGACACCATCCATCCCGTTGAGCCGGGAGATGGTGAAATCCCGGCGTTCATGAAAGGCTTTAACCATTTGGTCCACGGGTTCCTGAGGTCCCCTGAGGGCGGCTACGGCGGCCTTCTGGGCAATGGAGGTGGGGTTCGAGGTGCTCTGGCTCTGGAGCATGGAAACTGCCTTGATGATATCGGTGTCTCCGGCGGTAAACCCGATCCGCCAGCCCGTCATGGCGTAGGTCTTGGAAACCCCGTGGATGATGATCGTCCGTTTGAGAATTTCATCGCCGCAGTTGGCGATGGAGGTGAAGGTATAGTTGTCATAGATAATCTTTTCGTAGATCTCGTCCGAGATGACGTGGGCATTCGGGTATTTCAGAATGACGTCGGCCAGGGCTGTCAGTTCTTCTTTCGTGTAGGCGGCGCCGGTGGGGTTCGAGGGACTGTTGATGACCACGATTTTCGTCTTGTCGGTAAGGGCCTCATCCAGTTGTTCCGGCGAGAGTTTGAAACCGTTTTCCTCGTGTGTTTCAACAATTACAGGGGTCCCGCCGGCCAGGCGAACCATGTCCGGGTAGGAAACCCAGTAAGGGGCTGGGATGATGGCCTCGTCACCCGGATCGAGGAGGACCTGCGCCAGGTTATAGAAGGCGTGCTTCCCGCCGCAGGAGATGACGACCTGGGATTTGTCAAAGGTCAGATCATTGTCGCGGGCGAATTTTTCACAGACGGCCTCTTTCAGTTCATCAATGCCCGAGGCCGGGGTGTACTTGGTAAATCCATCGGCAATGGCCTGGATGGCCGCGTCCTTGATATGCGGGGGGGTGTCGAAATCCGGCTCTCCCGCGCCGAAGCTGACCACGTCGATTCCCTGTGCCTTCATGGCCTTGGCCTTGGAGGAGACGGCCAGGGTAGGGGATGGCTTGATCCTTCCGATCCTTTCTGACAAACCCATATTTTGCTCCTTTTTTGGTGAAATGGTCGGGGCGAGCCGATTTGAACGGCCGACCTCCTGCTCCCAAGGCAGGCGCGCTAACCAGGCTGCGCTACGCCCCGATTCGTCATTTGGGTATCATACAAAGGGTGAGAAATCAATATCCAATGCCGGCGTGTCCGACGGCCTATTTGGTAAGCGCCTGAACAAAAGCGGGGAGTTGAAACGCCGCCTTGTGTAGCTCCGGGGTGTAGTATTTGAACGAGAGACCCTCGGGAATCCGTGAAGGATCGAAGTCGCTGACGGGGTCGAGCCCCTTGGAGGCGAATCCGAAGGTCCACATTCCCCCCGGATACGTTGGCGTGAACGAAAGGTAGAGGCGGGTGACAGGGAAAACCCCGTTAAGGTTGCTAAAGATCTTCTTGACCCATTCGGGATAAAAGAAGGGAGATTCCGCCTGCACGGCCATGACGCCGTTGTCCGTAAGGGCCTTAAAGGCGTCTTTGTAGAAAGAAGCCGCGATGAGTCCCTCGGCGGGGCCCACGGGATCGGTCGAATCGATGAGGATCACGTCGTAGGTTGCGGGCTTCTTCCTGATATATTCAATGCCGTCCATGGGCAATATGCTTACCCTTGGATTGTCCAGCTCACAGGACACTTCCGGGAAGTAGCTTTTCGCGGCCTGGATGACGGCTTCATCGATCTCTACAAGATCCACGTGTTCGACTTCGGGATGTTTAACTACTTCGCGGACAGTTCCTCCATCTCCCCCCCCGATAATCAGGACATTCCTTGGGTTGGGATGGGTGTAGAGGGGGACATGAGCGAGCATCTCGTGATAAACGAACTCGTCTTTCTGGGTGATCTGGACGGCCCCATCCAGGACCAGGACGTTGCCATAGAATTCCGTTTCGAAGACGTCGAGGCGCTGATAGGGAGTTTGCTTCGAAAAGAGGACGTTCTTGACGCGAAAGGTCAGGCCGCTTTGGGATTCATCGATTTCCTTGAACCAGAGCTCCATCGGTTACTCCCACAGGGCCACGCCGGCGAAAACGGCTCCGGACCCCTTGGAAACGTAGTCAACGGCTTTGCTCAAAATCTCTTTAAGAGGGAATTTGCGAACTTTAAAGGCCTCTTCCGCCATGCCTCGGACAATGGTTTCAATCTCTTCCTTGTGTCCCCGTGAGGAATACTCCATGATAACACCCGGCAGGGTTTCATCCTCCGGGATGGCTACCGCAACCCCGGCAGCGATCCTTTCCCCCGGAATATCGCTGTAGATGGAACCGTAGGCGACCGGAATGAGTTTCCCCGGAACCATGGGAAGAGGGCAGTCCATGAGCTCGCATCCGGGAGGGAGGATGCTGCTGATCTTGATAAGGTTCGTGTTCCCGATTCCGGAGGCGAGGAGGGCGCCATCGAAGGCGTTGAGAGGGGTTGCCCCTTCGGCGGACCCCGTTGCAAAAAAGAAGTGTTGGTAGGATGCGTGAAATATCATGACGGATTATTAAGCCTGCGAGGATTCGGTGATGGGAATGAGCCGGGGCGCGATGGCTTCGGCATCTCTGTGGCACTGAGTGGTATCCGATTCCTCGATACTCCCCCGCATGAGTTCCATCTTTGTGTCGGTCCGGGGATTCAGGTGATCTTTCAGGTACTGGTAGGCCTTCCATGGATCCACGGAGGTTCCGCAGGTGTAGATATCGATAGAAGCATAATCGAATTCCGGCCATGTATGGATGGCAAGGTGGGACTCGGCGATGATGACGACCCCACTGACGCCGTGGGGATTGAAGCGGTGGAAACGACTGTCGATAATCGTGGCGCCGCTGAAAAGGGCGGCCTGTTCCATGAGGGATTTGATTTCCTCGATATTATCGAGAATTTTATGTTTACAACCATAGAATTCAGTCAAAACGTGGCGTCCTAAAGTTTTCAATCATGTGCCCTCCCCGTTATCTATATTTTTAGTTGCGGATCTAAACAGTGGGAAAAGTATAATGTCTGAAAAAGATTTGTCAAGAATGATTTTTCTCACGTTTATTTTCTTGATTTGTTGACAACCTGATAAATAGTCATGTAAGTTTCCTGTGGTAAAAACCTATTGAAAATAAAAGAGAGGTGACTCGTGAAGCTCGAAACGGAAGGACTTGAACTGCTGGGAAAGGCCCTGATACATCTTGAAAAGGGGTTTGCTGATTTGCCGGATACGCCCCTGGATTTCGACGGGGAGAAATTGACGGATGCCCTGATGGAAGTCGCGGAGGCCATGCGGGACAATTATCCCTATTTTCATCCCCTCTACGCGGGGCAGATGATCAAACCACCGCACCCGGTTGCCCGGTTGGCCTACATGCTTGCCCTCTACGTCAATCCCAATAATCATGCCCTCGACGGGGGGCGGGCCAGCTCCCATATGGAGAAAGAGGCCGTGGCCGAGATTGCCCGGATGTTCGGCTGGGAAACACACCTGGGACACCTGACGGGAGGGGGGACCATGGCAAACATGGAGGCCTTGTGGGTCTCCGGGTCCCTGCACCCCGGAAAACTGATCGTGGCTTCCGAGCAGGCGCACTATACACACGGGCGTATCTCGCATGTCATGAAACTTCCCTTTCACGCCATTGAGACGGATAACCGGGCCCGAATGGACTTGAATCACCTCGAGGATCTCTTGAAAGAGGGGAACGTGGGAACCGTGGTGGCCACCATCGGGACGACGGCCACGGGGTCCGTGGATCCCCTCCCGGAGATCCTGTCACTGAAGGAGAAGTATGGATTTCGTATCCATGCGGACGCGGCTTACGGCGGGTATTATATCCTTGCCGAGAATCTGCCCGAAGAGACGAAAAGGGCCTTCCAGCACCTCCATGAAGTGGATTCCATTGCCATCGACCCCCATAAGCACGGCCTTCAGCCCTATGGATGCGGGTGTATCGTTTTCAGGGATCCCGGCGTTGGCAGGCTTTACAAGCACGATTCCCCGTACACCTACTTCAGTTCAAAAGAACTGCACCTGGGGGAGATCAGCCTGGAATGCTCCCGACCCGGGGCCTCCGCCGTGGCGTTGTGGGCGACACAGAGGATGCTTCCCCTCATTCGGGGAGGGACATTTGCCCGTTCACTGGAAAGGTGCCGGGAAGCGGGCATCCGCCTTTACGAGAAGCTCTCGGAGGATCCCCGCTTTGTCGTTTCCTTTCCTCCGGAACTGGACATTGTGATCTGGGCCCCCCGAAGGGAGAGGATTTCAGAAGCTTCCGAAGCGGCATCCGAGTTTTTCGAGGCGGCGGCGGAACGGGACCTTCACCTCGCGCTGGCGACCCTTCCATCCAGGTTTTTCGAGGATTCCCTGCAGGATACGGCGCGTGACAGTGAAACGGTAACCTGCCTCCGTTCCTGCCTGATGAAGCCCGAACACCTGGATTGGGTGGAGAGAATTTACGAAATCATCTCGGACCTGGCGTCCTGACCCCCTTGGGTGATGAACGCTATTTGAAGGACCGGTTCCACAACATGCTTTCCCGCCGGGCAAGCCCCGTCAGGTGTGCGGGGATTTCTATTTATTGTCCCGGGTGGTTGAGCGGGGGTGCCGGCCGGTGTGTGACGGCTCGACTTCTCTGATCTGTTTCAGCCAGGATTCGGCGTATCGGCCGCCTTGCGTAAGCAGGGTCTCGTGTGATCCGGATTCGATGACCCGGCCTTCAGCCATGACGTGGATGACATCGGCATATCTCGCCGTGGTAAAGCGGTGCGTGATGATGAGGGTTGTTTGCCCCTCCACCAGTTTCCTGAAACGGGTCAGCCAGTCGATTTCCGCCCATGAATCCATGGAGCTTGTAGGCTCATCGAGAATAACGATTGGGGAACGACGCAAGAAGGCCCTGGCCAGGGCCACCCGCTGCCATTCCCCGACGCTCAATTCAGCGCCGCCGAACCATTTACCCAGGAGGGTTTCGTATCCCTCCGGAAGCCGCCGGATCGAGATGTCCGCCCCGGCCGCCCTGGCCGCTGCCTCG
The DNA here is from genome assembly GCA_964589315.1 of uncultured Thermodesulfobacteriota bacterium. Lineage (GTDB taxonomy): Bacteria > Desulfobacterota > S145-22 > S145-22 > S145-22 > JAOZMY01. The sequence goes on along the minus strand of CAZPTH010000011.1, from coordinate 14,396 downwards.
ATCTCAGCCATGGCAGGCTTTGCGGCAAGATGGCCCACGGAGATATTTTCTGCGGCGGTGGCATGGTAATGAACCGGTTCCTGGAAGAGGACCGTGATCTGGTTCCGCAACCAGGCAAGGGGAAGATGGCGAAGGTCGATTCCCTCCAGGAGCACCTGTCCTGTTTCCGGATCATAAAATCGACAGAGGAGCTTGATGACTGTGCTCTTCCCGGCACCGTTTTCCCCCACCAGGGCGGTGATTTTACCCGCCTCGAGGGTGATGAAAAAATCCTTCAAGGCCGTCCTGCGGCTGCCCGGGTATCGAAAGGTGATATTTTTGAAGTCGATGGAGGGAGGAGTGGTTTGCGGTGGTGAGACAGGCTGGTCAGGCTCGACAACGCTGGGTTCAAGGGATAGGAATTCGAAAAGGTTTTCCAGGAACAGGGTATTTCGCACCAGTTCGCCCGTGTTGTTCAGGAGGGTGTTCATCATGCGCTGGCCCTGGGAGAAGGCCTGGTAAAAAAGGGCTACATCGCCAAGGGTTACGTAACCTCGAATCGCGCGCCACATCATCCAGGCCATCGTGGCGCCTAAGGATAGGAGACCCAAGGCCCCGGCGGCGAGCTCTGCCAGGGCCTGGTTCCGCGTCAGATCGATAAGCTCTCCCCGGAGGCGTTTCCTGATTTTCTGAAAGGCCAGGCGGAAATAATCACCCAGGTTGAAGAGTCTCAATTCGGCCGCGTTTTCCCTCTCTGTCAGCATCCAGTCGTAATAATAGGTTCTTCTCACGGCCATGGTGTTTTCCAGCCGCCAGCGGTTGAATCGGAGCGTGTAACGCAGCACGACGAAGAGGGCGGGAAAGGTCCCGACGAGCAGGAGCAGGGGAATCCAGATCCCGTAAGGGACAAGCACCGCTACCATGGCCATGAGGGTAATGGCGTTCTGTACGAGGGACCCGAGGTTTTCCATCAGGGCCAGGGGCATACTCATGGCATCTACCCGTGCCCTGTGAAGCTGGTCGTAATAACTGGGAGTTTCGTAGAAAGCCAGGTCGAGCTCCACGGCCTTCTCGTGAATAAGGTTACTGATATAATCCTTGACCAGCTCGGACTGGGCGGTACGGACCCAGGTATTCAGGCTCCTGAGGCCCATCGTGAGGAGGAGAACCAGCGCGATTAGGAGAACGTATAAGAGCGTTGGCCGGATGGACTCCCAGGAGCCTCCTCCCTTCATAGCCGTGACCAGGCTGTTGACCACGCCTTTTGTGAGATAGACGCTGGCAACGGGCAGGATGCCCTGAAAAAGGAGGAGGAGCATCCAGGCAATGGTCCAGCCCCCCGCCGCCTGCCAAACCATGCGCAGGGCGCGGGGCAGGTAAGGCATCTGGGCCCTGAAATCACGAAGTTTTTTAAAAAGTTGTGAATACATGATAGCGGTAAGAATGATTGCTTATGGGGAAAAATGTTTTAATTTGGCTTATTGGAATATCTCCCTGTCCCCTCAATAAAGAGAATTTCTTTAATTTTGCCTCGGCATCGAACGAGTTTTCCCTGAGTTTGGTTGAAGTCATTTTCACAAGTCCGGCCTTGCTTTGTCAAGGGACGCCGGTTTATCGGGATTGAGCATGAAAATCATGGGCCAACGCGCGAAAGGCGATTTTATGCTTCCAGCGATTCCTGGAGAAAGGGAAGCGTCTTGAGGGGCTTTTCCAGGTGATAGGTCACGAAAGAGGTCAAGAGTGGAGTAATTTCCGAGCATGCCTGGCTTGAGATCTTGAGTCTCGACACTCCCTGAAGGGGGGTCTTCTTCAGAAACTGGAGGATTCCAAGAGACTTGGACGAGATGGGGACCATGGAGGCCTTGGTCGAAACATGGGCGCATTTGGGACAAACGACTCCCCCGCCGGCAGGGTCAAACCGGTTGTCCTCGGCATTCTGAATGGGGGTTTTACATTTCAGGCAGGTCTCGAAATCGGGCGCGAATCCGAGGAGACGCATCATGTGGATGATGGCGTAGAACCAGAGGGGAAAAATCGTATCCGTCTCACAAAGAGCCTGAAAGACTTGCGTGACAAGGGTGTAGAGGGCCGGATGGGGATGCTCTTCCTTTACGGAAATCAGGATAAGTTCAAGGATGAAGTTTCCCAGGGCGATCTTCCCGATGTCCGCCTTGATCCCTTCAAAATCGCGAAGCTGATCGGCGGCCTGGATGAAATACAGGTCCTGCCCCGGTTTTTTTCTCCCCAGTTTGAATTCGTAAACACGGAAGGGCTCAAGTCGATGGGGAAAGCGGCGCCTGCTCCGCTTGATCCCCTTGGCAACAGCCGAGATGTTTCCCTTCTCTTTTGAGAATATTTTGATGACCTGGTCCGATTCTCCATAATCGATCCTGCGAAGAACCAGTCCTTCCATCGAATGAGGTCAGGGAATGAGGTGAAAAATCTTGAGAAAGATGGTGGCGGTGGCCAGATAGATGAGAATCCCGACGATATCGTTGGAGGTGGTCACAAAGGGACCGGAGGCGATGGCCGGGTCCACATGGACCCTCCGGAAAAAGGTTGGGACCAGGGTTCCCATGGTCGCGGCCACTGTCATGGCAGCCATCATGGCGATACCCACCACGAGCCCCAGGACGAGGCTGTGATGCCACAGGTATCCCACCAGGCCCACGACGATTCCACAACTGACCCCCATCATGAAACCGATGAGGATCTCCCTGACCAGGAATACCCTGACCCTGTCAAGGCTGACCTTGCCCGTGGCGAATCCGCGAACCATGATGGAAGAAGACTGCACCCCCACGTTGCCCCCCATCCCCGTGATAACCGGGATAAAGGTGATGAGGGCCAGCATATCCTTGATCGTTACCTTGAACAGCCACATGATGTATCCCGTGACAAGTCCCCCGAAGAGGTTGGTAATGAGCCATGGGAGCCGCAAGCGGGCCACGCGCGTGACCTTGTCGTGATAAACGTATTCTTCTTCTTTCGTCCCCACCATCTTCAGGATGTCTTCCGTGGCCTCTTCACGGAGGACGTCGATGACGTCGTCCACGGTGATAATCCCCATCAGGTGGTTTTTTTCATCAACGACGGGGATAGCAAGGAAGTTGTAACGCTCGACAGCTCGGGCCACATCTTCCTGATCCGTATCCGTCATAACGGAAACAACGTCCGTGACCATGATGTCCTTGAGTTTGGTTTTGGGGGGAACGATCACGAGTTGCCGCAACGAGACCACCCCGACCAGGTGCCCCCGTTCGTCCACCACGTAGATATAAAAGACCATTTCGGCCTCTGAATTTTCGCGGATGGCCTTGATGGCTTCCTCTGCGGTGGTATCTTCGTGGAGGGCGAAGAACTCGGTGGTCATGATACGACCGGCGGTCTTCTCCTCGTACCGGAGGAGGTCCTCCACGTCTTTCTGTCCTTCCTGCTCCATCAGCTGGAGGACGCGCTCTGAAATTTCTTCCGGAAGATTTGAGATCAGTTCCGCGGCGTCATCGGAAGACATTTCCCGGAGGATCGTCGTGATCTGGTCTTCCGTCATGCCGCTAAGGAGATGGAGACTGTCCGAGATATCCAGCTCGGAAAGGACGTCTGCCGCCTTTTCCGGGTCCTTGATGAGCCCAAAGACCAGTTTCTTCTCCGAATCCGTCAGGTATTTGATAACCTCGGCAATGTCAGCGGGGTGGGACTTGTTGAGGATGTTGGTCAGCGGTCCCACCGCCTGTCGCCGGGTCAGCCTCCTGACCGAGTCGAGAAGAACTTGTGGTTTAGGTTTCACCATGGACCTTTATGTCTCCTAAGGGGTATCCGTTCTAACGATATCCACGCCTTCCGGGGGTTCAAAGTGGAAGACACTATCGGGGATTTTGGAGGTAATGTCAATATCGTCGAAGGTGATGGTCGTTTTGACTTCCTGGGACGAGACCCACTGGATCTCCTTGATGAAAAGGGTGGTCGTATCGAAGGTGAGCAGCATCTTGGCAATGTCTTTGAGGGGTTTTTTGGGGATCAGTTCCAGGGTTACCCCCTTGGCGCCGGCCGATAAAACCTTCGCGTCGAAATCTTCGTGGAGGTGTTGCATCCCCTTGAGAAAGGTGTAGGGAAAGCGCTTCAACTTTTTCCCGAAAGACTTGTCCACCATGACCTGTTTGTCCTCGGCCTGGTAGATCCAGAGGGTTTTCCCGTCGCTTACGATAATGACGGTTTCAGGGGTGTCGTAGTCCCAGCGGAACTTCCCGTCTTTTCTCAGGTAAACAATACCGGTGGCCCGCTCCTCTTTTACCACCCCCGGGGCCCTGGAGGTCTGGACAAATTTAGCCCTGAAGTCATTCACATCCTGGTAGCGTTTTTCGATCTTTTTCAGGGAAGAGGGGCCATCCATCTGGGTTTGCGTGTGTGCCAGGGGAGGAAGCCCAATGGAGAGAATCAGGGCAAAGGCAAGGAAGACAAAAAGCTTTCCGGGTAAGGTTGCAGGCCTGCGTGACATCATGGCTCCTTTACTTGTAGATTTTAGGAACGAGAACCTTGCGGGGTTTGACCCCGTCAGAGGGGGAGACGATTCCATCTTCTTCCATCTTTTCAACGATTCGTGCGGCACGATTGTATCCGATTCGAAACCGTCTCTGAATCATGGAGATGGAGGCCTGGCCGACTTCGGTTACAAAGGCCACGGCCTCATCGTATTTTTCATCGTATTCGTCTTCGTAACCACTGGATTTTCCCGACGCTTTTCCCGCTTCCTCTAACTTCGAGAGTTCCACGTAATCGGGCTTCGCCTGTTTTTTCAGGAATTGAACCACCTTGGTGATTTCACTCCCGGAGACAAACGCCCCGTGCAGCCGTATCATCTGGGAGGTCCCGGGGGGAAGGAAGAGCATGTCTCCCTGGCCCAGGAGGCTTTCCGCCCCCATGTGATCGAGAATGGTGCGGGAATCCGTCTTCGAGGCCACGCGGAACGAGATCCTCGCGGGGAAATTTGCCTTGATAATGCCCGTCAGGACATCCACGGAGGGGCGCTGCGTGGCGAGGATCAGGTGAATCCCCACGGCCCGGGCCATCTGGGCCAGCCGTGTAATGGCGCCTTCCACATCCTTGGATGCCGTCAGCATCAGGTCCGCCAATTCGTCGATGACCACCACAATATAGGGCAAGGTATCCCTGCCGTTTTCGGTTTCTCCGTTGCTGTCGAGGGAAACGGGCTTTTTCTTCGCCTTTTTCTTCAGCAGGTCGTGATACTGGAGGATATTTCGAACCCCGAAATCCGCGAGATACGCGTATCGCCTTTCCATCTCATCCACGACCCAGAGGAGAGACTGGGCGGCTGTCTTGGGATCCGTGACGACGGGCATGATCAGGTGCGGGATGTCTTCATAGACGGAGAGTTCGAGCATTTTTGGGTCGATCATGAGGAAGCGGACCTCGTCGGGCGTGAGACGGTAGAGGAGGCTCAGGATCATGCAGTTCAACGCGACGCTTTTTCCGGAACCCGTCGAGCCGGCGACGAGGAGGTGAGGCATCTGGGAGAGGTCCGTGACGTAGGGACCCCCCGAAATATCTTTCCCGAGGGCAAGGGGGAGTTTCAGCTTGGGGGATGTAAAGCTTTCATCTTCCAGGATGGGGCGCAAGAGAACGGGTTCCCGGTCCTTGTTGGGGATCTCGATTCCTACCACCGATTTCCCGGGGATGGGGGCGACGATACGGATGCTGATGGCGCTGAGGGCCATGGCGAGGTCATCGCTGAGATTGACGATCCGGCTGAGCTTGATACCGGGGGCGGGCTCGAATTCATAAACCGTGATGATGGGGCCGGGATTGACGCGAACGACCTTCCCGTCGATACCGTAATCACTGAGTTTGTTGACAAGGATCTTGGAATTGAACTTGAGAATCTCCTCGTCCACCCTTGGCCCGGTCCTGGGTTGATTCTTGAGAAGGGAAAGGGAAGGAGGCACGAATTCCTTTGCCCCTTCCGGTTGTTCCATGAAGGTAAAGTGCTCCTGCTGAGGGGGGCGTTTCTTTTCTTCCTTCCGGGTGAGGGAGATTTCCGGGATGGTTTCCTCCCATTTCAGCTTTTTCTCCTTCTCCTCGACGACCTTTTGACGCTTGGTTCGCTCCTTCTGGATTTTCGCGCGGTTTTTGAAGGCATGAATCCATTTTGAGGGATAGGTGACAAGCGGTTTCAGGGCGCTGGTTATGGAGCGGTTGATCAGGAGGGTCAGGCCTACCCACGCGAGGACGAGGTAGATGAGAAAGGCCCCGAGTTTTCCCACGTATCTTGTCCCCGTTTTGTTGATGAGCGTCCCGATAACCCCCGCGGAAGGAATCGTATGCCCCGTAAAGCTGAGCTTGGGGGTAAAGAGGTTGAAAAGGAGGCCGACAGATAACCCAATAAGGAGGAGAGAGAGGTTTTTTATCAGGATCTTGGTCCAGGAGGGGGGCGAAAAGCAGAAGATGGCATCGAAGAGAAAGATAATGGGAAGAATGAACCCGGACAACCCGAAGAGCTGGAAGACGAGATCCGCGATGACCGCCCCGGAATAGCCGAGGAGGTTGTGGATGGGCTGGCTCCCGATGGGGCGCGCCACGTTGAAAGAGGGGTCTTTGGGGGAATAGCTGATGAGGCTGATCCCCACGAAAAAGGCGGCCGCCAGGAGGAGGATCCCGATGATTTCCCGCGTTATGGTTTTCTTTTCCATGGCCCTCTTACATCTCCAGGACGAGAGGCAGGATCATGGGACGTCGCTTGAGGCGGGCGTTGAAAAACCTTTTGAGAACCCTGGCGATCTCATTCTGGAGCTCTCCCGCGTCTTTTCGGCGGTCGGCGTTTGCGTTCAAGATGGTTGTCTTTACCAGGTCCTTCGCCTCCTGAAGCATATCCTGGTGAAAATCCTCGAAGATGAAGCCGCGGCTGATCAGGTTCGGTTCACTGACCATCTCGCCGTTTTCCCCGTCCAGGACCGAGAGGATGACGACCAGGCCGTCTTCGGACAGGTGTTTGCGGTCCCTCAGGACCAGGGTTCCCACGTCTCCAACCCCCTTTCCGTCGATGAAGACTTTGCCTACGGGCGCGCGGCCTTCCTTTTTGATCGTATCGGGCGTGATGTGAATCACGTCTCCGTCTTCCGCCAGGATCAGGGATTCATCTCCCATGCCCATGGACCTGGCGAGATTGATATGTTTCGCGAGCAGTCTCACCTCCCCGTGGACGGGCATGAAGTAGTCGGGCTTGATGAGATTCAGCATCATCTTCAGTTCTTCCTGGTAGGCGTGGCCGGAGGTGTGAACATTCTTTACCTGCTCATATACAACTTCCGCCCCTTTCCTGTAAAGCTGGTTGATGATTCTCGTGATGGCGCGTTCGTTTCCCGGGATGAACCGGGAAGAGAAGATGACCGTGTCGCCCGGTTGAATTTCTATGTACTTGTGGGCATTGGTGGCCATCAGCGAGAGGGCGGAATAGGGTTCTCCCTGGCTCCCCGTGGTAATCATGGTGATCTTCTCCGGGGGGTAGGAATCGATATCTCGGTAATCGATGAGGAGGTTATCCGGGACCGACAGGATTCCTAACTGGCTGGCGCTTTCGATATTGTCCACGATGCTGCGGCCGATGAGGGCGACCTTCCTGCCTAACTTGTGGGAGCTTTCTAAGATACCCTGCATCCTTCGGATGTTCGAGGCAAAGACCGTGATGATGACTCGTCCGGAGGTATCCGCGAGGATCGCCTCCAGACGGTGCTTGACGGTCTGTTCCGAAAGGCTGAACCCCACGTAGTCCGCGTTGGTGCTGTCGGACATCATGAAGCGGACACCCTTTTCCCCATACTCCGCAAAGCGGTTCAGGTCGATCATCCTGTCTCCCAGGGGGGTCTGGTCGATCTTGAAATCCCCCGTATGGACGATGATCCCAAAGGGGGTTTCGATGGCGATTCCCACACCCTGGGCAATGCTGTGGTTGACTCCGATGAACTCGAAGGTCAGGTCGTTGATCTTCAGGACGTCCCGCGGCTTGATCTTTCGTAGCCTCGGAGGGGTTTCAAGCTCGTATTCCTGGAGTTTCCTGTCCACCAGGGCAAGCGTGAAGGCGGTTCCGTAGATGGGGACATTGATTTCCTTCAGGAGAAAGGGGAGGGCGCCGATATGGTCCTCATGGCCGTGTGTCAAGAGGATCGCGCGGACCTTTTCCTTTCTTTCCATCAAATAGGTAAAGTCGGGGATGACGAAGTCGATCCCCAGCATATATTCTTCCGGAAACATCAGCCCGGCGTCGATGACAAAGATATCTTCCCCCGTTTCGAGGACCATCATGTTACATCCGATTTCTCCCAGTCCCCCCAGGGGGATAATTTTTATTTCTTCTGTTTTTTCAGTCATACAAAATCCTGTTTTTTTAAGTTTCTATTCTTGTTTCATAAGGGCCTGAAGGGCGTTGAACACGCGATCCTTCAGTTCCTCTTTGTCCCTTGTTTTCAGGCCCCTTGTTTCGATGGGGGCACCGAGCCGGATAAAAACGGTTCGGGGATGCACCCAGAATCGGCCGACGGGTTTGACGTCGAAGGTTCCGATCAGCGCGGTGGGAACGATCTGAACCTGTGACTTGATGGCCAGGACGAAGCCCCCGCTCTTGAAGGGGAGGAGGTTCCCGTCCTTGGAGCGAGTCCCTTCCGGAAAGACCACAACGGAAACGCCCTCGCGGATCTTTTGCGCGGCCTCGTTGAGGCTTTTGACCGCTTCACGGGGGTTGTCACGATTGATGGCGATGTAACCGGCCCTTCGCATGGAAGGACCGAAGATGGGGATCTTGAACAATTCCGCCTTGGCGACCCAGCGGAACGGGACGGGGAGCCCCGAAAGGAGGGTAAAAATGTCGAAGGCACTCTGATGGTTGGCCATGAAGACATAAGGCGTGCCCGGTTTAATGGCGGAGGTTTCCCCCTCCAGTTTTACCTTCACGCCGGCGAAGAACAGGAGCGTCTTGGCCCACGCGCGTGCGCACTGATGCGCGCTGTTTCCTCCCGGATCGAGAAAAGAGGCAATCAGGGCCACGATGGAGAAGAAGATAGTGAAGATGACCAGCGCGATCCAGTAGAGAAAGGTTCGGAAAATCCACATGGCTGTTGTGATCAGGTGGTAAACTGTTTCCTGAGATTTTCGAGAATGGTGTGAACCTCTTTTTTGACCTGTTCATCGATATCGTAGGGTGAGAGCCCCTTCCGGTCCGCCTCGAGGATCTTCGGGTTGTAGCCCATCAGGCCGAGGATGGGGAAACCGTCGAGGTTTTCCTTGATGACGTGCTCGTCTTCTTCCGATTGAACCTTGTTTCCCACGACGAAAACACGCTTGATTCCCAGGTCGGAGGCAAGTTTTCGGATCTGGTGCGCGGTCTGGATGCTTCGCATTCCCGGCTCCACCACCACGATAAAGGCATCCACATAGCCGGTAGATCCGCGCCCCAGGTGTTCCAGCCCCGCTTCCATGTCAACGATAACGGTTTCGTTCCTCTGGATGAAGAGGTGGCTCAGCAGGTTTTTCAGCAGGACGTTTTCCGGGCAAAAGCATCCGCCGCCGCCCTGAGGAACGCTTCCCAGGACAAGGAGCTTGACGCCCTCGTGGTCGATACTGAATTTATCCGGGATATCATCTACTTTCGGGTTGAGCTTGAAAATGGAGCCGTATCCCCCTTTTTTTGTCTCAGTCCTCTCTTCAATGAATTTTGTCATCTCGGCGAGGGGGGTAACATGGGCCAGCCTTTCCGGGGAAACGCCCACGGCAGAGGCGAGGTTGGCATCCGGGTCGGCGTCAATGGCAAGAACGGTTTCATTCTGGTCGGAAAGGGTTCTGGCCATGACACCAGCAAGGGTAGTTTTGCCCACACCTCCCTTACCTGATATTGCGATTTTCATCTGATTCTCCTTACTCGGTTGCACACATCCATAATTGGTGGTATTTTTTAAACCGTTAATGGTATTTTAAATTGGGTGAAAGTTAACAATTCCTAACGTTTTTGTCAAGAAGCGACCATGAATATAGTCGTGATTCCAGCAAGATTTGCTTCCACACGCTTTCCCGGAAAGCCCCTCGCGTCTATTCGCGGACGATCGATGATCTGGCACGTTTATCACAGGAGCCTCAAGGCGCAGACGATTGACGAGGTCTGGGTCGCGACGGATGATAAAAGGATCTATGATGAGGTTAAAGGCTGGGGAGGTAACGTGATGATGACCCGGGCGGATCACGCCTCGGGGACGGATCGGGTATCTGAGGTGGCGGGAAAGGTCCCCTGTGACATCGTGGTCAATGTTCAGGGGGATGAGCCCATGATCGATCCCGGGGTCATCGACGCGGTGGTAAAACCCCTCGAGAAAAATGCCTCCCTGGGAATCGTAACCCCCGTGGTGCGGGTCAAATCGCTGGGTGAATTCCTTGACCCGTCGGTTGCAAAGGTTGTCCTGGACGCGGAGGGATTTGCCCTCTATTTCTCCCGGGCCCCGATCCCCTTCAGCCGAGAACATAAAGGATTTCTGGATGTCGGCTTAAAGGGTGGAAAGGATTCCTGGGAGGAGCTGCCAGAGGGGCAGCCTCTTTTCAGACATATAGGTATCTACGGATATCACAGGGAGACACTCCAGCGTTTTTGTGGGCTTCCCGCCTCTCACCTTGAAGACGTGGAAAAGTTGGAGCAGCTTCGGGCACTGGAATACGGCATCCCCATCTACACGGTGGAGGTGGATTACAGGGGAATCGGGGTCGATACCCCCCAGGACCTCGAGCGCGTGGAAAGACGGATGGCGTCTGACCCGGAATTGAGCTGACACAGAAATTTCCCTATGAGAGAAAAACCATTTTTTTATTGAAAATACTGAAACAGTAAAATTTGTTTTACAGGAATATTTTCGTCTTCCTTGACTTATCTTGAATTATGGGTATAATATAATTAAGAATTATTATTAAAAAGGAGATCATAATGGCACATAAGTGGAGTTGTTCAAATTGCGGATACGTGGTGGACGCGGATACCCCCCCGGAGGTATGCCCTTCCTGCAAGAAGAATTGCGCGTTTGTTGACGCGGCTTGCTATACCCCGGAGTGTGGAGGTCCCGAGTCAGGCAATGTGGATCCCCGGCTTGTCGGAGGCAGCAATCAGGAAATAAAGCAATAGCTGAATCTTTGTATTGACTGACCTGTTGTCCCTGAATTGCTTTTGGGGGATAAAAGGTTTCGACGTGAAGGTGCCCCGTTTTTCCCCCTGGATGGGGTGGGCTCGATTTCCATAAGCTAAAGATGGGCAGATTGTTTTATTGATCAGGATGTGTCGACCACGATTTTGGTTCAGCGAATACATGATAAATTAGTTCCATGAAATTTTCAATGAAAAGGAGTGTAACGTGAGTGATCCTGGACGCCTTGTGGTCATTGGAGGAGTCGCGGGCGGAATGAGCGCCGCGAGCAGTTTCAAGCGCCTGAATCCTGAGACGGAGGCCGTTGTCTTTGAACGGGATTCCCATATCTCCTACGGGGCATGCAGCCTGCCGTATTATATCGCGGGAGTTGTGGGAGATATCAACGATCTCATCGGGTTTACCCCGGAGAGCGCGAAAAGCCAGCGTGATATCACCGTGAAAATACGGCATGAGGTTATAGAGATCGACCCGGAAAACCGGCGGGTCACGGCACGGGACCTTGAGACAGGGAAAGAAGAGGCCATTGATTACGGCGCCCTGGTTATCGCCACGGGTGGCCTTCCCATTGTCCCCCCCTTTGGCGGTGTAGACCTCGACCATATTTTTACCATCCGGACCATCGGTGATGGCTTGGCCATCAAGAAATTCATCGATACCCAGGCCCCGAAACGCGCGGTCATCGTGGGTGGGGGGTATATCGGAATGGAGATGTCCGAGTCGCTTCACCGGCGTGGGTTACACGTCACCGTTATTGAGAAGATGGACCGAGTCCTGGGTTCGATGGACGCTGAAATTACACAGGTCGTCGAAAACAAACTGAAAGAGATGGGAGTAGATCTCCTGAAAGAAACCTCCGTGGAATCCTTTACCGGGGACGGAAAGGTGGAAACGGTCGTGACGGACAGGGGGGAATTTCCCGCAGATTTTGTGATTCTTGCCGTGGGGGTTCGTCCCAATGCAGCTCTCGCGGAAAAAGCGGGTGTCACCCTGGGATTCCGGGGAGCCATTGCCGTTGATGAGCACATGCGGACGAACATTTCGGGAATCTACGCGGCGGGAGACTGCGCGGAGACCCTTCACCTGGTGACGGGGAAAAAGACCTACATCCCTCTCGGTTCCACGGCCAACAAGCAGGGCCGTGTGGCCGGTGAGAACGCGGGAGGCAAGGAGAGTACGTTTGAAGGGGTGGTTGGGACCGCCGTGACCAAGATATTTGATCTGGAGGTGGCCCGAACGGGCTTGACCTCTCTGGATGCCGAGCGGGAAGGCCTGGATTTTTTCAGCTCAACCATCACGGGTCGTTCCCGCGCGAGCGCCTATCCTGCCGGAAAACCCATGACCGTGACCTTCGTCGTGGAAAAGGGGACGGGACGGCTGCTGGGCGCCCAGATGGCAGGGGAGGAAGGGGTCGCGCACCGGATTGATACCCTGGCCACGGCGCTTTATCATCGCTCGACGGTGGAAGACGTGGCAAGGCTGGATCTTGCCTACGCGCCGCCCTTCGCGACGGTGTGGGATCCCATTCTCATCGCGGCAAATGTGGCATTGAAAAAGGTGTAGGGAAGGAAAAATCATGGAAGAATCTTTGAAGGAGATTTTCAGGAAGATCTATGAAGGGGAGGCAAAGGCGGTGTTACGCCTGAGGGCCTTTGCCCGTATCGCTCAGGATGAGGGCCTTCCTCAGATTGCCCATCTTTTCAGGGCCGTGGCTGCCTCGGAGGAGATCCACGGAATTCGGGCGCTGAGACGCCTCGGACTTCTCAAGGATACGGAGGCAAATTTAAAGGCGAGCTTTGAGTCCGAATCCGAGGTGGCGGGAAAGGCCTACGCGGAGTTTTTAAAAAGGGCAACGGAACTGGGCGATGAAGGAGCCGTGAAGATCTTCAGCCAGAGCCGGGACGTGGAAGACACCCATGCGGAACTCTATAAAAGGGCCCTGTCCCATTTCATGGAGGAAAGGGAAACCACCTACTACGTATGCAAGGTCTGCGGCTATGTTTCGGACGGTACCCTTCCTGATACCTGCCCGGTCTGTGGGGCCAAGAGCGCCCAGTTTGAGAGTTTGTAGCATTTTGTGGTATAAAAATAAGACAAAAGTTTCCGGGCGAAATATCCAGTAAAGCCCGGAGAGTTGCTCAATTTAAGAAAGGTCCTTGAGAGAAGGGATCGAAGAAAGGAGACAATGATGGCGAATCAGAATTTGGAGGCGTTGGAGATGCTCAAGACCGCCCTTTCCATGGAGGAAAAGGGGGAAGAATTCTATCGAAAGGCGATGGAGTCCAGCAAGAACGATCTGGGCAAAAAGATTTTCGAAACCCTCATGAAGGACGAAAAGGTCCATTACGGAAGAATCCTGAAAATCTATAATGCCCTGAAGGATGAGTCTGGCTGGACAGAGGATTGGAAATCGATGGATATCGGCCACAAGGATGTGACCATCCTTTTCAGGGAGATGGCCGCCGAGCATGGAAAGACGCTTGAAGCGGACCCGGGAGAGTTAGAGGCCCTGGATGTGGGGATCGACTTTGAATACAAGACGATGAAGTTCTACCAGGACTATCTCCCGAAGGCTAAGGATTCCCTGGAAAAGGAGTTTGTGGAAAAGATGGTGGAGGAAGAACGCGGCCATTATACCGCGTTAAAGGATATGAAGCTCTATATGTCGGATCCGGCCGCCTGGTACCAGGAAATGGAACGCAGCGGTCTGGATGGAGCGTAAAAGTGAGAAAATGGAAGGGGGAAGCCCTGTGACGATTCAGGAGGCCCTTGAAACGGCCATGCAATATGAACAGAAGATCCGAGATCTGTATGGCGAGGCGGCCCGTCAGGCCTCCACGCCGGAGGTCAAGCGTTTTTTCCAGATGCTTTCGGATGATGAACAGCGCCATTTCGACTACCTCACCGAGCAACTGGGAGAGTGGAAAACCAGCGGAAAACTCAAAATGAAGCCGCTTCAATCTAAGATCCCGGCCCTCGAAGGAATGGATGGAGAAGCCGCTCCCGTGAAAGAGACCTTGTCGGAGGAGGACAGGGGAGACGTGAAACAGGCCCTGGGCAAGGCCCTGAAAGCGGAATTGGAGACATCCGATTTTTATCGGCGACTCACAGATGAGTTCTCGGACGATGCCAAGAAGATGTTTGCCGGTTTTCTCGCCATCGAGGAAAATCACGTGGCTGCGGTTCAGGCGGAGCTGGACTATCTGAACAAGAGCGGCTATTTCTTCGATGTCC